>NZ_JAMPXE010000120.1 GCF_023701345.1 Rhodoferax sp.
GGACTTCGCGACGACGTGGCATTTTTTCACCTCTATTGCTTCAGTTGGCGTTTTTTCAAACACCGCGAGAGTTAACAAATAAGACTCTCACTTACTCGACCCGAACAGTGGGTCACTACGTTCATTTCCTGCGCCACGCAGCAAACAAACACCTGTTAATTGAACGAACCAGCGGCTTATTTGACCTTGGGACGCTTGGCACCGTATTTGGAACGCGACTGCTTGCGATCTTTCACGCCTTGCAAGTCGAGCGAACCGCGCACGATGTGGTAACGAACACCGGGCAAGTCCTTGACACGACCGCCGCGAACAAGCACCACGCTGTGTTCCTGCAGGTTGTGGCCTTCACCGCCGATGTAGGAAATCACCTCAAAGCCATTGGTCAAGCGCACTTTGGCAACTTTACGCAAAGCCGAGTTGGGCTTTTTAGGCGTTGTGGTGTAAACGCGGGTGCAAACACCACGACGCTGGGGGGAATTTTCCATCGCCGGGCTCTTGGACTTGACGGTCTCAACCGCACGCCCCTGACGGATTAACTGATTGATGGTTGGCATTGAGCCTCCTAAAAACTAAACGTCCCTAAACGTTTGGAAACATGAAATAAACAAAAACGTGAATCCCTTCGGAAACTCCGAAAAGCCCATTACTATATCAGGTCGGGGTTCTGTGTGCAAAATTTTCATTTGATCCACAGCCGCAAGGCGTCCCAGGCACGCCCGATCACGCCAGCCTGCTCCACGCCCTGCAAGGCCAGCAATGGCACCTTGGCTACCACCTGGCCGGCGCTGCTGATCATGAGTGTCCCCACCTGCTGACCCTTGGTGAAGGGTGCAACCAGCGGCTCCGGCCTGGCCACCTGGGTCGTCAGCTTGGCGCCCATGCCGGCTGGCACTGCCACCACAATGGCTCGGGTCTGACCCAGCGCCACCGTGGCCGCCTTGCCCTTCCAGACCGCCGGAGTCACCACGGCCTGGTTGGCATCAAACAGCTTGACCGCTTCAAATGCGGTGTAGCCCCAGTTCAACAATTTCTGCGACTCATTGGCGCGCGCGTCTTCGCTGGCGGCACCCAGCACAATCGACAACAGGCGACGGCTTCCCAGCGCGCTGGGTGAGCCGGCAGGCGCGCCGACCTGGCCCAGACCCGGCACATCGCGTCGCGCCGTTGCAATCAGGCAGTAGCCCGCCGCATTGGTATGCCCTGTTTTCAGGCCATCGACGGTCGGATCGCGAAAAAGCAACAAATTACGATTGCTGTCATTGGCTGCGGGCGTGCCTTCGTAACGGTACTTTTTGATGGCGTAATACCCCACATACTCAGGAAAATCCCGCATCAACCGGGTCGCCAGAATGCTCAGGTCACGCGCCGTGGTGATATGGCCCGGCTCGGTCAGGCCCTCGGGATTTTTATAGCCCGTGGCCTTCATGCCCAATGCCTTGGCCTGCTCGTTCATCAACTGCACAAAACGCTCGACCGTGCCACCGACGCCTTCGGCCAGCGCCACGGTGGCATCGTTGCCACTTTGCACAATCATGCCCTTGATCAAATCCTCCACCGGAACCTTCATCTTGGGATCAATGAACATGCGCGAGCCCGATATTTTCCATGCACGTTCGCTCACGGGCAGGGTTTGCTTCAGATCAAACTTCTTGCTGCGCAGGGCGTCGAACACCAGGTAGGCCGTCATCAGCTTGGTCAGCGAGGCCGGCTCTACGGGGGAATCAATGTCTTGTTGCGCCAGAATCTGGTCAGCCGTGACATCCATCAACAAATAGGAACGTGCCGCAATTTCAGGCGCTTGCGGGGCTTGCGCAGCGGCAGACAGGCAAACCGCAGCCATCAGGGACAAAAGTATTTTTTTCATGAGCGTGCCGCCCCTCGTCAGCCGAGAGGCAAATCAAAAGTGTTTTAAATTAAATCGCAGCCAACGTCAGGCTAGCGCCCAAGATGCTCGGGCGTCAGCAGCCGCTGCACCACCTGGCCGTTTTTAAGATGGGACTCGACGATCTCGTCAATGTCGCTGGCATCCACATAGCTGTACCAGACAGCCTCCGGGTAGACCACGGCCACCGGGCCGGCGGCGCAACGATCCAGACAACCGGCCTTGTTGACGCGCACTTGCCCCGGCCCGGCCAGGCCAGCAGCCTTGACTTGCGACTTGCAGCGATCGAATGCTGCTACCGCATCATGCTGGGCGCAACACGCTTCGCCATTGCTGCGCTCGTTCAAACAAAAAAAGATGTGCCGCTGGTAATAACTGGCTGAAGGCGTTGGCGCGCTGCCAGCTTGAGCTCTGGAATGGGGTGGGGTCGAATTGGTCATGTGCCGGATTTTAGTTTTTTGACTCTTTGTCCCAGAGCAAACTCAGCAGATAAACCAGAGTTGCAAAAGGCCAAAGCCAGCCCAGCCATTGCACCAGGCCATGAAAACGAATGAACCGCCCCTGCTCCCACAGAAACAGGGTTTGCTCAAAATAAGGGCTTACCGACGTCTGATTCAACAAGCTCAGATGCACCCCCAAAGCCAACAGCGCCAGCGCGGCACTGGCCCGCCGCGGCACCCGCAACAACACCAGCGCAAGCACCGCGGCACTCATCAACGCCGCCTTGACCGGCGCACTGAGCCAGGCCCAGGCATGCTCGGGGCCGACGCTCAAGGCAGCGCTGAGTGCCGAGGCCCAGATGGCAAAAAAACACACCCAAAGCACAAACCAGGCGCGTTGACCGACCTTGCGAATAATGCAAAAACCCAGCAGGCACGGGATCAGCAAGCCCAGCACCACACACAACCACTCCATGGCAGGCAGCAGAGGCTGCAACGTCGCCTCACGCATCGGCAACCATTGCAGAAAAGGCATATCTGCCAGCACAACAGCCAACTTGCCTTGCAGCCGCTCAAACACCTGGCCCAGTCCAAGAGGAATCGAAGTGGGAAACAGCAAGGCCAAGGGCCACAGGGCCAGCAGCACCAGACCACCCCGTGCATCCGTCACAAACCAATGCGCCCTGAAACGGCTCCAGCGCTGCAGCACACCCAAACGCTCCAGGCTCCAGGCACTCATGGCGCCGAGTGCGCCACCAGCCATGTTCAGCATCAAGTCAAGATTGGAAGGCACCCGTTTGGGCAAGTAGACCTGGAGCGATTCCATCAACAGCGACAGCAGCAAGGCCGCCAGCACACTCAGACGCAAGGCAAATCGCGAACGCCCGGTACGCAACGCGCTCAGCATCAGGAAAAAACCGAGCGGCATGTAGCCGACAAGATTGGCCACCACGTCAAAAACGGTCCAGTACCTGGGTAGCGGCGCGGTCAGGAAAAACCAGGGTGCCACACCCTGGTCACGCCAACCCGCAAACGGAAAAAGACTCGCGTAAACAATCAGGCCCGCATAAACCAGTGCCAGTGGCCATGCCGAAGTCTTGTGCATCGACATCAGGACCTCAGACTGGGTTCAGCACAACCAAGCCGGCACACCAACGGGCGACAAAATGATGGAGAGACTTGATCCAGAGCATGAAGGTCGATCTGAACTTTAAAAAAAAACCCCAGCACAAGGGCTGGGGTGATAAGCCTATTTGCTGTCACACATCAAGGCCCCGCTCAGGGAGGAAAAGCGGGGAGCAGTAAACTGCCCGGCATGTAATTTAACAAAAAATATCCGTCTTTTCAAGCCAATGACAAAAAAAATGTCGCTACGATGACAAAACATTTTCAAACTGATTCAAAACCATGACCCACTTCGCCTCTTTTCCCCAAGGTCGGCCACGCCGTTTGCGCCGCGACAGTTTTACCCGCAACCTGGTGCGCGAACACGCCCTGACCCCGCATGATCTGATTTATCCCGTGTTTGTGGTTGATGGCCAGCAACAGCGCCAGGTGGTGTCCTCCATGCCCGGCGTGGAACGCCTGAGCCTGGACCTGCTGCTGCCCGTGGCCGAAGACTGCGTCAAACTGGGTATTCCGGTGATGGCACTGTTCCCGGTGATCGAGCAGCACCTCAAAACCCCCGATGGCCGCGAAGCGTTCAACCCCGACGGCCTGGTGCCACGCGTGGTGCGTGCCCTCAAAAAAGAGTTCCCTGAACTGGGGGTGATGACCGATGTGGCGCTGGACCCCTTCACCAGCCACGGCCAGGACGGTCTGCCCAGCCCCGACCCGGCCGAGGACGGCTACATCATGAACGATGAAACCGTCGAAGTGCTGGTCAAACAGGCCCTCACACAAGCCGCTGCCGGGGTTGACATGGTGGCACCCAGCGACATGATGGACGGCCGCATTGGCGCCATCCGCAACGCGCTGGAGGCCAATCACTTCATCCACACCCGCATCATGGCCTACAGCGCCAAATACGCCAGCGCCTTTTATGGTCCGTTTCGCGACGCCGTGGGCTCGGCCGCCAACCTCGGCAAGAGCAACAAGAAGGTTTATCAAATGGACCCCGGCAACAGCGACGAAGCGCTGCGCGAAGTGGCCATGGACATTGCCGAGGGCGCGGACATGGTCATGGTCAAGCCCGGCATGCCGTATCTGGACGTGGTGCGCCGCGTCAAGGACACGTTCAAGGTGCCCACCTTTGCCTATCAGGTCTCCGGCGAATACGCCATGCTCAAGGCCGCGGCCCAAAACGGCTGGCTCGACCATGATGCCGTCATGATGGAAAGCTTGCTGGCCTTCAAGCGCGCCGGGGCTGATGGTGTACTGACCTATTTCGCCCGTGATGCGGCCAGGTTGCTGCGCCAATAAACACACGCCATCCAGCCATGCGAATCTTCTCGATCAACGCCAGCTGTGCGACTGAAATCGTATCTGGCGAACTGCCTGGGGACTTGGCTTGCTTGCAACTGCCGGCGGCTGGCTACCTGTGGTTATCGTGCACCCGCGTTGAACTTGAACGTTTGCAAATACCGCTTCAAACGGCGCTGCAAACCCTGTGCAAACTGCAATTGCTCGACCTGCACGTGTCGGACCTGCTGAATGCGCAACTGCCCTCGCGCTTTGATTTCACTTCGCAATACGACCTGCTGGTATTTCGCGGCCTGGCAAGCGCCAGCGCCCCTTCGGACACGCCCGCCAGCCAGCCACTGAAGCACTTGCCCAAACGTGGCGGCCCACCCATCTTGCGGCGCATCGACACCAGCGCAGTCGGTTTTGTGGTGTTTGACCGCGTCTTGCTCACGGTCCACCCCGCCGAGCACAACCTGCGCGATGTCTACGCCGGACGCCTGCTGGCGACCAGCGCCACCGATGCGCCACAAAATGCGGTGCTTGGCACACCCGACGGCCGATCCACGGGCGCACGCGGCATTCCCGCCAACCCGGCCGACCTGATGCTGCGCATCGTCAACCAGATGGTGGACGGCTATCTGGCGCTGCGCCGTGAGCTCAGTCAACAACTTGACCACTGGCAGGCCGAACTGCTCAACCCAAAAACCCGCTTCAACAACTGGAGCGCCCTGCTCAGCGCCCGCTTGTCCCTGCACCATCTTGATGAAATCTGCGAAGACCAGCGCTCAGCCATCCAGGACTGGATCGAAACCCTGAAAAGCTGGCCGGATCACGACGAGCTGGTGAGCAAACACCAGCGCGACCTGCTGCATGTGCGCAGCCGTGACGTGCTGGAACACATTGAGCGCGTGTTGCACCATGTGCAACGGCTGGAGCAAAACGCCGAAACCACGGTGCAAATGCACTTCAACGCGCAAAGCCACCGCACCAACGAGATCATGCGCACACTCACCGTGCTGACCGCCATTTTTCTGCCGCTTAACCTGATTGCCGGCATTTTTGGCATGAACTTCGAGTTCATCCCGCTGCTGCACATGAGCAATGGATTCTGGCTGGCCATGGTGTCGATGGGGCTGACAGCCGCCGGCCTGGTGTTGTTCTTCTGGCGCAAGCGCTATCTGGAACGTTCGTCGCACTGAACCACCCAAGCTTTCGAGAAAACACAGCCATGGACCTCAAACCTCTCGTCACCTTGCTGGCCCTGGTGAATCCGCTGGCGATCGTGCCATTTTTTATCCACTACACCCAGGACTTCACGCGTGAGCAGCGCCATCGCACCATCTGGATCGCCTCGTTCAGTAGCTTTGTGGTGATCGCCACCTGTGCCCTGATGGGCCTGCACATCCTGGAATTTTTTGGTATTTCGCTGGCCAGTTTTCAGGTCGGTGGCGGCATGTTGCTGCTGACCTCTGCGCTGGCCATGCTGAACGCCCAGCCAGCCGAGGCGAAATCCAACGAGGAAGAAATGCACGACGCCGCCGCCCGTGCCAGCATTGCCGTGGTACCCCTGACCATCCCGCTGCTGACCGGTCCGGCCACCATGTCCACGGTGGTGATTTATGCCGACAAGGCCAAGACATTCTGGCAACTCGGCACCCTGGTCGGTTATGGTGTGGTCATTGCGCTGGCCACCGCCCTGTGTTTTTCGCTGGCCAACCCGATTGCGCGGGGACTGGGCAAAACCGGCATCAACGTCATGACCCGGCTCATGGGACTGATTCTGGCCGCGCTCTCGGTCGAAGTGATGGCGGACGGGCTGATCAAGCTGTTTCCCATCCTTGCAAAATAGCTGGCCACGCCCCATCTCGTGGCTGTACTGTTGATTTTCTTGTGGAGGTATTTATGAAACGCTGGTTTTTGATCTTGATAACCGCCCTGACCCTGACGGGCTGCGGCTACAACGACTTCCAACGCCTGGACGAGCAAACCAAATCGGCCTGGAGCGAGGTGCTGAACCAGTACCAGCGCCGCGCCGACCTGGTGCCCAACATTGTGGCCACGGTCAAGGGCGAGGCCGCTTTTGAGCAGGAAACGCTGACCAAGGTGATTGAAGCGCGGGCCCGGGCCACGTCGATCCAGGTCACGCCTGAAACCCTCAACGACCCGGCCGCCTTCAACAAATTTCAGGCGGCCCAGGGCGAACTGGGCTCGGCCCTGAGCCGCTTGATGGTGGTCGCTGAACAATACCCCAACCTCAAGGCAAACCAGGGTTTCAGTGACCTGCGCGTGCAACTGGAGGGCACCGAAAACCGTGTCACAGTAGCGCGCAACCGCTACATTCAGGCGGTGCAGGAATACAACGTGCTGGCGCGCAGCTTCCCCAGCAACCTGACGGCCATGGTGTTCAGCTACACGCCCAAACCCAGTTTCACGGTGCAAAACGAAGCGGCCATTTCAACCCCACCAGTGGTTGATTTCAACAAAAAATGATGGCATTGCTGCGGCTGATGCGTCACAGGCTACCGCTGACCCGATGGTTGGGATCGCTTTTGCTGTTGTGCCTGATGGGCCTGGGCGCAGCCCGGGCGCAACAAGCCGTGCCCGCCCTGACTGGCCATGTGGTGGACACCTCGGGCACCCTGGCCGCTGCCCAGCGTGACGCGCTGGAAGCCCGATTAAGCGCCTTCGAACAAGTGCGCGGCTCGCAGGTGGTGGTCTTGCTGGTGCCCAGCACCCAGCCCGAAGACATTGCCGCATATGCCAACCGTGTGGCCAACAGCTGGAAAATTGGCCGCAAGGCCGTTGGCGACGGCCTGCTGCTGATTGTTGCGGTGCAAGACCGCAGGCTGCGCATCGAGGTGGCCAAAACGCTCGAAGGCGCGATCCCCGACCTGGCCGCCAAACGCATCATTGACGAGGCGATCACGCCGCGCTTCAAGCAAGGCGACTATGCTGGCGGCATTGATGCCGGTCTCACGCGCATCATGGGGCTGATCAGCGGCGAGGCCTTGCCCGAACCCAACCGCAAAGCAAGCAAAGATGCTGCTGGCTTTGACTGGATGGAGTTGGGCATCTTTTTGTTTGTCGCCGTGCCGGTGATCGGAGCTGTGACCAGGCGCATGCTGGGCAACCGGCTCGGTGCCGTGGCCACGGGCGGGGTGGCCGGTGGCATTGCCATGCTGCTCACCGCCAGCCTGCTGATTGCCGGGCTGGCCGCTGTGGTCGCCCTGATCTTTACCCTGCTGCAAAACACCCCCGGCTTGCGCAATAGCGGCTTGCACCGTGGTGGCCGCAACACCGGTTGGGGCCATGGCGGCGGTTTTGGTGGCAGCGGTGGTGGCTTTGGCGGTGGTGGTTTTGGCTCGGGCGGAGGTGGTGATTTTGGTGGCGGTGGCGCCTCGGGAGACTGGTGATGTGGACACGTTTAAGCCGAATTTTCAAACACCGCTGGAAAAGCGATGACGCAGCCCGGCGCGCCATACCACCAGCACTGCTGGACAAGCTGGCCGCTCAAGTGGCACAAAGCGAAGCCGGCCACAGTGGTGAGATTCGCATTTATGTTGAAGCCGGCCTGCCGCTGAGCTATCTGTGGCAGCCCGACAGCATGGCGCACATCACCCGCGAGCGGGCGCTGGCCCTGTTCGGCAAACTGCGGGTATGGGACACCGCGCAAAACAATGGCGTGCTCATTTACCTGTTGCTGGCCGAGCACCGCATCGAGATTGTGGCCGACCGGGGCTTGAATGAGCGGGTTACCGCAGACACCTGGCCACGCCTGGTGGCAGGCATGAGCACCTCGTTCAAGGCCGGTGCTTATGAAGCCGGCCTGACACAGGCGGTGCAGCAGGTGACAGCGCTATTGCAACAGCACTTTGCGCTGCGAGCCGGACAAAGCAACCCCAATGAGTTGCCCGACACGCCGGTATTGAACTGACTTACTTGCCCGGTGCAGGTGCTGCCATCGACTGCACCGACACCTCCACCCGGCGGTTTTTGGCACGTCCCTCAGCGGTGGCGTTATCGGCGATCGGCTCGGATTCACCCTTGCCCACCGCCTGCACACGCTTGACATCCACGCCTTTGCTCACCAAATAAGCTTTCACGGATTCAGCGCGCGCCACCGACAAACGCTGGTTGTAGGCATCACTGCCCACGCTATCGGTATGTCCGGTTGCAATCACCACGTCAAGCGCCATGCCCTTGATCTTGGTCACCAACTCGTCGAGCTTGGCGGCACCGTCCACCTTGAGTACCGACTTGTTGAAGTCAAACAACGCATCTGCGGCCAGATTGACTTTGGTCGCAGCAGGAGCTGCGGCGGCGGGTACGACGGCACGTGCACGCGACGGCACCACAGCTTCATTCTTTATTTTTTCCAGCGTGTCCACCATGGTCTCGTCCAATGGGCACAGTTCGGCTGGATCAATGCCAGCACGGTCCTGACCCGCATCCTGTGCGCTTGGCAGATCTTGACGCGGCACACCCAGTGTTGATACCAACTGTCCCATGCCGGCCAGCGTGCGCGCCTGCGCTGTGGCCTGGTTGTAGCGCGCGTTGATGTAAGCGCGGGTGGCTTCAAAGTATTCGTTCTGGCTGTCCAGCAAGTCGAGCAGGGTGCGTTGGCCAATGTCGAACTGCTGGCGGTACGCCTCGCGTGACTTCTCTGTGGCCAGTCGGTGCGCGTCCATGTAGCGCAACTGTTCGTCCAGGCTGCGCACATCGCTGTAGGCGATCGACAAGGTCTGGCGCACATCGCGGCAGGCTTTTTCCTGCAAGTCGTGCGCTTGTTCCCTCTGGTCGATGGCCTGACGCTCACGGGCCTTGTCGGCACCGCCACGGAACAGGTTGTAGTTCAGCACCAGCTCAATCCCATTGACCCGTGTGTCACCAGAGATGCCGCCGGTGTTTTTGTCTTTGCTGGCGTAGGCGCGCAGGTCAACCCGCGGGTAATAGGCGGCTTTGGCGGATTCAATCGCTGTTTTGTAGGCACGCACGTTTTCTACAGCAGCATTCAGGGTGGGGCTGCCCTGCAAGCCATCGCGCATCAGGTCAGTGGTTGAAGCGGGCATGGTTCCCAGCTTGAACGGCTCAGGAAAAGCTGGCAGGTTGGCTTCTGGCTTTTCTCCCACCACACGCAGATA
>NZ_JAMPXE010000008.1 GCF_023701345.1 Rhodoferax sp.
CGCCGCTCGGTGTTCACCCGCCATGGCGCGGCGCTGCTGGTGATGGAAGTGTTTGCCGCCCCCGCGCGTAGCTGGCGTTGGCCGGAGGATGCAACGTTGAAAAATATCAAACGAAGGAGATCGCGATGAAATATGACATTCCAGAACAAAAAAAGCTGGTGTTCGAGATGGTGATTCCGATCCGCTGGGGCGACATGGACGCCATGGGCCATGTCAACAACACCACCTATTTTCGCTATCTGGAGACCTGTCGTATCGACTGGATGCGGGCCACGGGTGGCATGCCCAATCCGATCGGAGAAGGGCCGGTGATTGTCAACGCGTTCTGCAATTTTTACAAGCAGCTGGAATACCCTGGCGATGTGTTGATCAAGATGTATGCCAGCGACCCGGGTCGCACCACGTTCGAGACCTGGGCCACCATGGAAATGACCGATCAGCCCGGCGTGATTTACGCTGCGGGCGGGGCCACCACGATCTGGGTGGACTTTCCAAAGCAAAAAGCGATTGATTTACCGGACCGAATACGCGCCCTGGTCTCGTGAGGTCGCAAGCCGACAGGCTTGAGGCGCTTATTTGGAAAAATGCCCTGACGCAATCAGGCGATCCACCTCGCGCTCGGCCATGGCCCAGTCATCGGCAGGGTTGCCGGGCGCGAAGCCGCGCCGTTGCGCCACATAAAAAGCGGCCACTTCGATGTAGTGGTGACGCTGCTCGGCACTCACGGCGGGTCGCGTGGCAGCTGTTGTGGCGCTCGTTTTGGCCGGGACCGATTTTTTGACCGGCGCTTTTTTGACGGCAGCCTTGGGTACGGCGCTTGTTTCTGTCGTTGACACCGAGAGAGCCTTTTTGGCAGCTGTTTTTGGCTTGGGCGAGACTGCTGTGGTGAATGTGCCTGTTTTGGCGGCGCTTGATTTTTTTGCGGTAACCATGGTTTTTCCTTGGGTTGGAGCTTGTGACGAAATTAGCACCTGCCGCCAGATCTGCTGGTTTCGGTCGACCCGGTGCAGCATCAGGTTAGCCGGACATCAACTTGTGCACCAGGTCACCGGTATTGGAGGCCTTGTATTTTCGCATCAGTCGGGCGCGGTAAATTTCGACGGTACGGTGGCTGATCGCAAGCGCTCGGCCAATCTCTTTGCTGGTCTGTCCATCCATCAGCAAGGCCGCCACTTCACGTTCGCGGGCTGTCAGTTCGGCCTTGACCGGGCGCCTGGCACTCAAGTCATTAAAAGTCCAGATGCCGGCTTCATGCGGCGCCGCCTGATTGAAGGCGTGGCCGGTGACGTGGCACCAGAAGGTTTCACCCTTGAAGCGGCCTTCCACCCGTTTCATGATGCGGTCATCTGCATAGGTGCCGTTGCGGTTGAGCAGCGGTTCGATGCGCTGGCCGGTGCGCTCGAACTCTAGGGCGCTGGGGTAGAGTATCTGGAAAGACTGGCCAATGAGTTGATCGGGTGCGGCACCAAACATCTCGCACAGGTGCCGGTTGCAGTCCACCATGATGCGGTTGCGCGACAGGGCAAGCCCCACAGGGGCCATCTCGAAAGCGAGCCGGTAATTGATATCCATGGTCTCGAAAGCAGCTTGTTAGGGTTTGTACGTTAAGAAAAACTACGTATTTTGTTAAGTAGTATCGTACAGTTTCTAAATAGTTCAGGACAGACATTCATTGGAGATTTCAAAGTGAACAAAATATATCCCTCCGCAGCGCTGGCGCTGAAAGACATTGTCACGGACGGCCAGTTGCTGGCCGTGGGTGGTTTTGGTCTGTGCGGCATCCCCGAAGCCCTGATTGACGCCCTGCGTGATACCGGAGTCCGTGACCTGACAGTGATCTCAAACAATGCCGGCGTGGATGGTTTTGGTCTGGGCAAGTTGCTGGAAACGCGTCAGATCAGCAAGATGATCTCCAGTTATGTGGGCGAAAACAAGGAGTTCGAACGCCAGTACCTGGCCGGTGAGTTGCAACTGGAATTCACGCCCCAGGGCACGCTGGCCGAAAAACTGCGCGCTGGTGGCGCCGGCATTCCGGCGTTTTACGTGCGCACGGGCGTGGGCACACTGGTGGCCGAGGGCAAGGAGAGCCGGGTTTTCGACGGCCATGTGCATATTCTGGAACAGTCCCTGGTGCCCGATGTGTCACTGGTGAAAGCCTGGAAAGCCGACAAGAGCGGCAATTTGTTGTTCCGTCGTACCGCGCGCAACTTCAACCCGGCGGTGGCCATGGCCGGCAAGATCACCGTGGTGGAAGTGGAAGAAATTGTGGAAACCGGCACTTTCGATCCCGACAGCGTGCACTTGCCCGGCATTTACGTGAACCGCATTGTGCTCAATGCCAACCCTGAGAAGCGCATTGAAAAACGCACCATTACCGAAAAAACCAATAAAGAAGGAGTTTGATCATGGCTTGGACACACGACGAAATGGCCGCTTTGGCGGCCAAGGAATTGCACGACGGTTTTTATGTGAACCTGGGCATTGGCCTGCCCACGCTGGTCGCCAATTTTGTCTCGCCCGACATCGAGGTCTGGCTGCAAAGTGAAAACGGCATGCTGGGCATTGGCCCGTTTCCCACTGACGATGAAGTGGATGCCGATCTGATTAACGCTGGCAAGCAAACCGTCACCACCATCCCGGGCTCCAGCATCTTTGGCAGCCACGACAGCTTTGCCATGATTCGCGGCGGCAAGATCAACCTGAGCATTTTGGGTGCCATGCAGGTTAGCGAAACCGGCGACCTGGCCAACTGGATGATTCCGGGCAAGATGGTCAAGGGCATGGGCGGTGCCATGGACCTGGTGGGCGGCGTGAAAAGTGTGGTGGTGCTGATGGAGCACGTGGCCAAAAAGAAAGACGGCACGATTGACCTGAAAATTTTGCCCAACTGCACCTTGCCGCTAACCGGCGTCGGTGTGGTGGACCGCATCATCACCGACCTGGCTGTGATGGATGTCACGCCGCACGGACTCAAGGTGGTCGCACGCGCCCCGGGTGTGAGCATGGAAGAGTTGCAGTCCAAGACGGGCGTAACCTTGCACTGATCATTCGACGCGACCCGGCTCGAATGAATGCCTGGTCAGTCTGCTGCGCGCCACATGGCGCAGCAACGCGGTGAGCCCCAGTGCGGCAATCGTCAGCCCCAGCACCAGCGCAATCCAGAAGCCCTGTGCGGCCATCGCTTGTGCCGGTGCCCACGGTGCCCAGGCCGGCGCCAGCCCCAGGATGTAGCCCAGCGGCAGCGAAAACACCCAAAATGCGGTCAGGTGGATCACCATGGGTGAGCGGGTGACCTTGTAGCCGCGAATGGCGCAACTGGTGACCACCTGGGTGGCATCCGAGAGCTGGAACAGGGCGGCCAGCATCAGCAGCTGCGCGGTGAGCGCAATCACGGCCGCATCACTGGTGTAGGCCCGGGCAATCTGCTGGCTCAAGAGTGCCATCAGCGTGGCCGACATCACCGCAAAACCCAGACCCAGTGCCACGCCCACCCAGGCTTGGTAACGTGCCAGCACCGGGTCTCCGGCCCCCAGCGACTGGCCGACACGGGTCAGCAACGCCAGCCCCAGGCTGAGCGGGACCATGAAGACCAGTGACGTGAAATTGAGGGCAATCTGGTGTGCCGCCATTTGGGTGCTGCCAAATTCGGCAATCAGCAGGGCAATCAGGCTGAAGGCACTGGCCTCGGCAAAGTAGGTCACCCCGATCGGGAGTCCAAGCTTGAGCAGACTTTTGATTTGTGGCCAGTGCGGTGACTCAAAGTGTGCAAATGGCCAACTTGCGCGGTACACCGGCGAACGCCGCATCCACCATAGCAAGGCCAGCAAATTGAAGGCCACCGAGATCAGCGTGGCCCAGGCACAACCCAGTCCGCCCAGCCGGGGAAAACCAAGCAGGCCAAAGACCAGCAGGCTGTTGACGATGATGTTGAGTCCCAGCGACAGCAGCGCAATCACCATCAGCGGCTTGGTCTGGTTGATGCTGGTGCTGTAACCATAAAGCGCCCGATAGCAGGCAAAAAGCGGCATGGCGATGCTGGTGATGCGCACAAAACCAAGCGCCAGATCACGCACATAGGGTTCCAGCGTCATGTGCTCAAACAGCAGGGCGGCCAGGTTTGCCATGGCCGCGGCCAGCAGGCCAACGGCCAGTGCTTTCCATAAGGCCTGCCGTACCACATGGGGGACGCGTGTCAGATCACCCGAACCCACCTGATGAGCCACCACCGGGTTGATGGCCATCATCACCCCCATCATGCTGATGATGAGCATGTTCCAGATCGACACGCCCAGCGACACGCCGGCCAGGTCTTGCGCTGAGGCATGGCCGGCCATGGCCACCTCGACCACCGCCATGCCCACGTAGGCCAGTTGTCCCACCAGAATCGGCCAGGCCAGCAGCCACAGGCCCCGCAGTTCGGTGTTGAGCCGGTTGCGCTGCGCCGGGTGGTGCACGAGTTGTTTGAGAGAAGTTAGCAAAATAGTGAGTTGCTGTGCAAGCGAGACAAAGATCAGATGCTGGTTTTTATTAACGTCCGCGCATGAACAGCGCATCGAGCTCACGCAGGCTGACCGGTCGCCAGGTGGGCCGGCCATGGTTGCACTGGTCACTGCGTTCGGTGGCTTCCATCTGGCGCAAGAGCGCGTCCATCTCTTCCAGCGCCAATTGCCGGTTGGCACGCACGGCACCGTGGCAGGCCATGGTGCCAAGCAACTCGTCGTGGGCGCGTTGCACCACGGTGCTGGTCTCATGCTGGCTCAGTTCGGCCAGTACGCTGCGTGCCAGTTCCACCGCATCGCCTTGCGCCAATGTGCTCGGCACCGCCCGCACCGCCAGTGTTTTTTCCGAGAACGGCGTGATGTCAAGCCCCAGCAGGTGCAGCGTGGCGGCGTTGGCTTCTGCCGTGGCAACTTCGAGCGGTGTCGCGGCAAAAGTGGCCGGAATCAGCAGCGGCTGGCTGGGCAGGCTGGAGGCGCCCTGCGTCTGCGACCATTGCGCCTTGAGCCGCTCGTAGACGATGCGTTCATGGGCGGCGTGCATGTCGACAATCACCAGGCCCTGGGCATTTTCAGCCAGGATGTAGATCCCCTTGAGCTGCGCCAGAGCCCTTCCCAGTGGCCAGTCGCCGACGGGCAGGGGCGCTGCAGCCGGAGGCGGTGGTGCAGCCCACGGCGCCCCCATGTCGCTCACCCGGAGACCCATCGGGGTTTCAAAATGCATCGCTGCCTGAGCGTATGAAAAATGGGGCGGCGCACTGACGGGCCTGCCGGCTTCCGTCGGTAGCACCTGGCCCCAATCGCTGACTTGGGCAGTCGGTGCAGATGGATGAACCACCGTGTTGGGCGCATCCAGCGTCACATGGCCCCCACGCGGTGCCGCCAGCGCACTTTCAACCGCATGGCGCACCGCCTGATGCACTTCGCGGCTGTCGCGAAAGCGCACCTCGATCTTGGTCGGGTGCACGTTGACATCGACCCGGGTCGGGTCCAGTTCGATATACAGTGCATAAACTGGCTGGCGCTGGCCGTGCAGCACGTCTTCATAGGCGCTGCGGGCGGCGTGGGTGATGACCTTGTCGCGCACGAAACGGCCGTTCACATAACAGAACTGCTGGTCGCCACGCGCTCGCGCGGCGTCGGGGATGCCGGCACGGCCCCAGACCTTGATCACCGGGGCGTAGTCAGGGCGGCCCGGTGTGACGCTGGTCGAAAAGTCGACCCATACCGAGCGCTCGACAAAGTCGCTGCCCAGCACATCAGCCAGCCGCTGCTCCAGCGCGGGCAGGCTGTTTACCTCGCCGCAGCGCCGCCATTGCTCCACCAGCTTGCCCTCATGCCAGATGGCAAAACCGACATCGGGCCGCGCCAGCGCGTGGCGGCGTACCGCCTCGACACAATGTGCCAGCTCGGTGGCATCGGTTTTCAGGAACTTGCGCCGGGCGGGGGTGCTGAAAAACAGTTCCTTGACCTCGACGGTGGTACCCGTGCTGCGCGCCACCGGCGTGATCTCGCCGGTCTGGCCTTCCAGCAGGTAGGCGTGAGGCTGGCCGTTCACCCGGGACAGCAGGGCGCAGTCGGCAATGGCATTGATGGCGGCCAGCGCCTCGCCGCGAAAGCCCATGGTGCCGACCGATTCCAGGTCGGCCAGACTGCCAATCTTGCTGGTGGCGTGGCGCTTGAGCGCCATCGGCAGTTCTTCGGGCAGAATGCCCGAGCCGTCGTCTTCGACGCTGATCAGGCGCACGCCGCCGGCCAGCAGCCGCAGCGTGACCTGGCTGGCCCCGGCGTCGAGCGCGTTGTCCACCAGTTCGCGTACCACCGAGGCGGGCCGCTCCACCACTTCACCGGCGGCAATCTGGCTGATCAGTGTGTCGGGCAGTTCACGGATGGGGCGGCGCAGACTATTTATAAGAGGTGTTGTATCAATGTTCACCCGGACATTTTAGGTGTCCGGGTGGCGGACAAACTGTGTTGATTGCCCATTTCCAATGCTTAAATCAAGCCGCTCGCCGATGCCAGCAGGTAGCCCATCAGGCACGAGGTGGCGACACCGATGAGCCCGGGGATGATGAAGCTGTGGTTGATCACATACTTGCCGATGCGGGTGGTGCCCGAACGGTCAAACTGGATGGCCGCCAGGTCGCTGGGGTAGGTGGGCAAGATGTAATAGCCATAGGAGGCTGCGGCAAACGCCACAATGTAGCCGGGCGGCACGCCAATGGCCAGACCCACCGGCACCATGGCGCTGATGGCTGCTGCTTGCGAATTCACCAGCTTGGATACCAGCAGCAGGGCGATGGCATAGGTCCAGGGTTGGGTCTGGACCAGTTCAGAGAGCGCAGCTTTCAACTCGGGCAGGTGGGATTCGAACACGGTGTCGGCCATCCAGGCGATACCAAACACCGCCACCACGGCGATCATGCCGGCCCGAAAGACCTCGGTCTTGCCAATGGTCGAAGGATCGGTTTTGGTGAACATGATCATCAGGGCGCCTGCCAGCAACATGAACATCTGGATGGTGAGCACCATTGACAAGGGCTTGCCGTCAAAAGCTGGACGCAGGCTGGGGTAGGCTCCCAAAAAGGCCACCAAGGCAATCGCACCGAGGAAAATCCACATGGCAATCCACTGGTCTTTGCTCAGCGTTTTTCCCATCAGCGTCGTGCTGTCACCGTAGACGATCTGACGTTGTTCCGGATCGGCAATGCGTTTTTGGAATTCAACATCCTGGTCCAGGTCTTTGCCGCGGAACCAACTAAAGATGCCGATGATCAGCACGCCGGCCAAGGTGGACGGAATGGTGATGGACAGCACCTGAATGAAATCGATCACATGACCATCCACCGGTGCCTTGGCCAAAAACGCCACCAGTGACACCACGGCCACCGACACCGGACTGGCCAGAATACCCATCTGGCTTGAAATGGACGATGCTGCCATGGGCCGCTCCGGGCGGATGTTGTTTTTGATGGCAATGTCGTAAATGATCGGCAACATGGTGTACACGACGTGGCCGGTGCCGCACAAAATGGTCAGGAAACAGGTCACGAACGGGGCCAGGATCGAGATGTATCTGGGGTTGCGCCGCAGCACCTTTTCAGCGCCCTTGAGCATCACCTCCAGGCCGCCCGAAGCCTGTAGCGTGGCAGATGCCGCTACCACGGCGATGATGGTCAGCATCACATCGACCGGTGGCTTGCCAGGTTTGAGTCCGAAAACAAAGGTCATGATGACAATGCCGATGCCACCCAGCAGCCCCAACGCCACGCCGCCCTTTCTGGCGCCATAAAACAGGCAAACCAGAATCACAATCAGTTGCAGAAATATGTCCATTTACAGCTCCTTCAAAGAAGTCCCTAATGTAGTGATGATTAGGGTAAACCCTTGGTTTTGATATGAGCTTTGCTTGATTTGAATCAATCAAGCCTCACTATTTGTAATACTTTGTTCATTATTCGGGCTGTGCTGCATTGCGCGTGCCGGCTGGGGCAGGGGCAGACTTGCCGGGGATAATCGAAGCCATGGAAATCATCTCTTTTCTTCTTGACTTCATCCTCCACGTGGACAAACACTTGGAGGCGTTCGTGCAAAGCTACGGCGTGTGGGTGTATGCGCTGCTGTTCTTGATCATCTTTGTCGAGACCGGCGTCGTTGTGATGCCTTTTTTGCCGGGCGACTCGCTGCTGTTTGTGGTGGGGGCCATGTGTGGCGTTGGGCTAATGAGCTACCCACTCTCAGTGGGTTTGTTGTTTGCTGCGGCCGTGCTGGGCAACCAGTCCAACTACACCATCGGGAATTACTTCGGACCCAAGGTGTTTGGCTGGGAAGACTCGCGCTGGTTCAACAAGAAGGCGTTTAACCAGGCGCACGCCTTTTATGAAAAATATGGCGGCATCACCATTGTGGCGGCGCGTTTCATGCCTTTTCTGCGCACCTTTGCGCCGTTTGTTGCGGGGGTCGCTCAGATGACACGCAGCCGGTTTACGTTTTTTGATGTGCTGGGAGGGGCGCTTTGGGTGGGTGGCATCATCACCGTGGGCTATTTCTTTGGCAACATTCCCTGGGTCAAGCTGCACTTGGACAAGATCATCTGGGCGATGATTCTGGTGCCGGGTTTGGTGGTGCTTTATGGTGCCTGGAGAGGGCACAAAAAGACGGCCTGATTCGAGCTCAGGCGCCCGTTTTCAGAAACAGCTCCTGATCCGGCGCAAAGTTGGCATGCAGCGGCATCAGCGCGCCGCCCAGCGCCCGGGCGTCCGGGCCAACATGGCCGGCAATCACATTGGCTTGCCAAATGCCTTCCCAGTTGTAGCGTTTGAGGGCTTCCCGGGTTTCTTCGATCAACAGCGTCAGCAAGGGGCGGCAGAATGATCCATCGATCACGACGGCTTCAATGTCCAGGAACGCGGTGCCACTCACGACTGCATGTGCCAGCGCGTTGGCGGCCTGTTTGACCCAGGCGCGGGTTTCCGGCGCAAAGGGTGCCGTCAACGCACGTTCGTCGTAAGCGGCATGCGGGTCGAGACCCCTGGTCATCAAGCGTTGCTCAAGTTCCCAGAGCGATGCATGGTGAATCAGTTGCGTCGGTGCCGTGTTGCCTTGCGCCAGACTGGAGGGCAGGGAAGCCACGGCGCCTGCATTGCCATGGACGCCGCCGTGCAAATGCGAGTTGATGACCAGGCCACCGCCGACGAAGGTGTCGACAAACAGGTACAAAAAATTCTTCAGGTCACGTCCGCGCCCCACCACCAGTTCGGCGACACAGGCCGCCGAGGTGTCTTTGGCAAAGCCGACGGGCACGTCCGTCATGGTCTGCACCTGGACACGCAGGTCGATCTGGTTCCAGGCTTCGGATTGGGCCTCCGACAGGCCCAGCATCTTATGCCAGCCGCCGAGTTGAAAGGGGGCTGCCACGCCGACGCCGACCAGACGGTCTTTCAGGTCGCCAAGCTGATCACGCATGGCGTTCAGTCGCTGGTTGATGTCGGGTAGCAGGGTGCCGGCATCCGGAAACACGTAGTCCAGGCTTTGGCGCTGGCGCACCTGACCACAGAAGTCCACCAGCAACCAGTCGGCGCTGCGTCGACCGATTTTGATGCCAATGGCAAACGCACCGTCAGGATTGAGTGACAGTGGCACGGAAGGCTGACCGATGCGCCCGCGCACCCGGTCCTGTTTGAGAACCAGACCGTCTTCTTCCAACCGCGTGGTGATCAGCCCGATGGTTTGTGCTGTCAGGCCGGTCAGGCGAGCCAGATCGGCTTTGGGCAGGCTGCCGTTGAGGCGGATGGCCTGCAGCACCACCCGTTCATTGAACTGGCGCATGCCCACGTGGTTGGAGCCACGCGGGCGCAACAGCGAGGGGCTTGCAACCGGTGGAGCAGGGCGGGAGGGCGTCATGGACGCAGATTTTCGCCGATGACACCCTTGCGCAATATAAAGTTGCCAAAGGGCTGCTTTTCCCCCGTGACCACGATGGCATAGGCGGCGCGGGCACGGTCGTAAAACGCAAAGCGCTCGACCGGCTCTGCACTTTGACCGGGCAACATTACTGGCGTGAGGTGCGCGATGACCTCATGCTGCAAGGCCGAGCGGAAACTGTCAGCTTCGCCACTCACCGCCATGAAGGCCACCGGATACGCCACGTCTGCCGCCAGCGGCAGCAGTGAACTGACCGCTTGCACCGCTTGCAGCATCGGGACGCCGGGCAACCGGATCACCGGTTTGCCGGCGGCAATGCTCTGGGCGGTGAAGTTGGCATCGCTCAGCACGAGTGCGTCGTCGTGACCCATTTCCATCATGATCTTGAGCAGCTCGGGCGTGAGCAGGGGGTTGATTCCTTTAAGCATGGGCGTCGGCGGGGAGTTCGTCCACCGTCTTGGCGCCGGTCATTACCGCCACGGTATCGCTCATGCTGATGGTCCTGGGGTTGACCACGGCGGCCCGTTTGCCGAGACGCTGGATGTGGATGCGGTCGGCCACTTCGAATACATGGGGCATGTTGTGGCTGATCAGGATGACGGGCAAGCCCTTGTCGCGCACCCGGCGGATCAGCTCCAGCACCATGTTGCCCTCCTTCACACCGAGGGCCGCGGTGGGCTCGTCCATGATCACCACATGCTGGGCAAAGGCGGCGGCGCGGGCCACGGCCACGCACTGGCGCTGGCCGCCCGACAGGGTTTCCACCGCCTGGGTCATGGAGCGAATGCCGACCTTGAGTTCCTGCATGCGGGCAATCGCCTGCGCCAGCATTTCCTTTTTGTCCAGCAGGCGCAGCAGTTGGCCAATAAAGCCGGGCTTGAGCAGTTCACGGCCCAGGAACAGGTTTTCGGCAATGCTCATGGCCGGGGCCACGGCCAGATCCTGGTACACGGTTTCAATGCCGGCGCGGCGGGCGTCGATGGGCGACTTGAAGCGCACCGGCTTGCCGTCCAGCAGCAGTTCGCCTTCATCGGGTACGGTGGCCCCGGACAGTGCCTTGATCAGGGACGACTTGCCGGCCCCGTTGTCGCCAATGATGGCCATGATTTCACCGGCTCGCAGCTCGAAGTCGGTGCCGTCCAGTGCCGTGACCTGGCCATAGCGCTTGACGATGCCTTTGGCCTGCATGATGAGGTTTTGATCGGTTGAGGTGTTCATCAACGTGCTCCCTTGCGAGACATCTGGTCGGCAGCGACTGCCAGAATCACCAGAATGCCGGTAATCAATGTCTGGTAAACCGAGGCCACGCCCATCAGGGTCAGGCCGTTGCGGAACACGCCCACAATCACGGCGCCCACCAGCGATCCCAAAATAATGCCGCGGCCGCCAAACAGGCTGGTGCCACCCAGCACCACGGCAGTGATGGCATCGAGGTTTTCAGTCTGCCCGGCATTGGGGTCGCCGACACCCGTGCGTGAGACCGAGAGTAGGGCGGCGATGCCGTAAAAAAGACCGGCCAGTGCGTAAACAAACAGCAGCACACGGTCGACGTTGATGCCGGTCAGGCGCGCCGCTTCGGGGTTGTTGCCCACCGCATACAAATGGCGGCCGGGCGCGGTGTCGCGCAGCACAAACCAGGCCAGTGCGTACAGCAGCAGCATGGTCACCGTGCCCAGGCTGACCTCGGTGTTGCCCAAGTTGAAAGTCTCCCCCAGCGCGGTCATGGCATTGGGCAGATTGGTGATGGTTTGCGACTCCGAGTAAATCTGGGTGATGGCAAAGGCAATGTTCAGCGTGCCCAACGTCACGATGAACGGCGGCAGCTTGATGCGTGTCACCAACAGGCCGTTGATCAGGCCAAAGCCGGTGGTGACCGCCAGTCCGCAGAGGATGGCTGCATAGGGATCAATGCCGTAATTGACCGCAAACTTGGTCATGACGACGCCACCGAGGGCCATCACCATGCCGCACGACAGGTCAATGCCCGCGGTCAAAATAATCAGCGACTGGCCAATCGCCAGCACACCCACCACCATCACTTGCTGCAGCACCAGGGACAGGTTGCCGCCGCTCAGGAAACGGTCTGACTGGGTGGCAAAAAACAGGCAGGTCACGCCCAGGGCGATCCAGGGGCCCAGGACCCCCCAGGGAATATTACGCTTCTGCGTTGTGGTCATCATGGACTCCGATTTAAAGTAAATTCATGGCCCGGTTGTCAGAGACGTTGACCGGGCAGTTTTGGGTCCGTTTACTTGGTGCCCCAGCACAGGTCCATGCCGACCTTGGTGTCCATGCTGTCCACACCGGCGACGGCCTTGGACGCGATCAGCGTGACGCCAGTATCAATATAGCCCGAGGCTTTCTTGCCAGATTTCGCATATTCGATACCTGCAGCGACGC
Organism: Rhodoferax sp.; assembly: GCF_023701345.1. Classification (GTDB taxonomy): domain Bacteria; phylum Pseudomonadota; class Gammaproteobacteria; order Burkholderiales; family Burkholderiaceae_C; genus Rhodoferax. The sequence goes on from NZ_JAMPXE010000008.1 coordinate 12,321, forward strand.
CCATTGAAGCCATCTTCAGCGGGTATTGCTGCGAGGTGGCAGTGATGATGCCGGCCGCCGTGTCCTTGATGCCTTGGCAACCACCGTCCACCGACACGATGATCACGCCTTTTTCCTTGCCGGCTTTCTTCAGCGCGTTGTAGGCACCGGCAGCGGCTGGCTCATTGATGGTGTAGACCACATTGATGTCAGGGTTCTTTTGCAGGCAGTTTTCCATGGCGGTCTGGCCTTTGGCCTGGTTGCCATCGGTGTCGCCAGCGCAGACGGTCTCGGGGGTGCTGGAGAGCTCGTTGGACTTGGCGTCAAAGGCTTTCAGGCCGAAGCCGGCCATGAAACCGTTGTGGCGTTGCGCGCCCACCGGGTGACCGGGGAACAGGTCGAGCATGGCAATCTTGGCGGGCTTGTTGCCCAGGGCGGCCTTGGCGTATTGGCCAATCAGCACCCCGGCCTTGTAGTTGTCGGTGGCAAACAGGGCATCCGCGCCTTCAAACGGGCTGTCCAGCGCAATCACTTGCACGCCTTTGGCCTGTACTTTTTTTACCGTCGGGATGATGGCATCGCCGGTGGAGGTGATCAGGATGGTTTTGGCACCGGCAGCGGCCATGTTTTCAAGCGCGGTGATCTGGCTGGCGGTATCGCCGTCTTTTTTGCCGGCGGCGCTCATCAGCTTGGCGCCCGCTTTTTTGGCCTCGGCCTGTGCGCCTTCCTTCATCTTGACGAAGAAGGGGTTGGTGTCGGTCTTGGTGATCAGGCCGATGATGGGTTCGTTGGCGGCAAAGACCGCGCTGGTTGCCAGAGTCAGGGTGCTCAGCAGCAGGGTGGTTGACAATTTCATTCGGAGACTCCTCGTTGGTTTGACCCTTGCGGGTGGTGGTTCGATCGTTGGCAGGTGGGTGCATCATGCGGCCTGCGGGAAATTACGCTTGTTAACTTGGCGTGGCTGAACTATAGTGGCAGAATAGTTATTAAATCAAGTTGTTTTAGTTATGGAAAACCCTAATATGATGCAAATAAATTCTTCAGTTCAAGTCGCCACTGCTGGTGAGGCCTTGATTGACTTCATTGCCCATGCCGATGGCCGTTTTGGGCCTTGTCTGGGTGGTGCGGTCTACAACCTCTCGCGTGCCATTGCGCGCCAGGGTGTGCCCACGCTTTACCTGAATCCGCTGTCGCGCGACCGTTTTGGCCGCCGCTTGGCGCAGGGTATGTTGGACGATGGGGTGTATCTGGCTGTCCCTGAGGCCGTGGTCGAGGTGACCTCCCTGGCGGTGGTGAATGTCGATGAACAGGGCCATCCAGACTATGCGTTTTACCGGGAGGGCGTGGCCGACCGCGCCACCTCGGCTGTTGCCTTGACGCAAGCCTGCCGGTCGCTTGACAACCTGTCACTGGTGTGCACCGGCGCGCTGGCCTTGTCGCCTGACGATGGCGATATCTATCTGCCTTGGCTGGCGGCCCAGCGCCAGGCCGGTCGCACCGTGGTGATTGACGCCAACCTGCGTCCCTCGGTCATGCCGGATCTTGAAAAATACCGCCGCCATGTGCTGACCGCGCTGCAATACGCCGATGTCATCAAGGCCAGCGACGAAGACCTGGTTTGCCTGGCACTGCCGGGGGACGACGCCCTGGCCCAGGCGCAGCACTTGTTGCAAAGAAGCCGTGCCGGCGTCATGGCGCTGACCCTGGGCCCGAAGGGGGCGGTTTTGCTGACGCGCCATGGCCAGGTGTTCGCGGCGCGCGAGCTGGAACCGATTGTGGTGGTGGACACGGTGGGCGCAGGTGACTGCTTTCTGGCGGGTCTGGTGGTGGCCATGCTGGCTCACAAACTGCCATCGGACTGGGGCCGCGGTGCAGTGTCCGAAGAGGTGGCCAAACAATTGTTGACCAGCGCCATCGCCAGCGCCAGCCTGTGCGTGATGCGCCGTGGTTGCGTGCCGCCGACACGCGCAGAAGTGCTGGCGCGGCTGGTACAAGTGCCTTATTCCTTTACCCGCTGAGCTGCCGATGGAAACGTCTGAAGCCATGTCTTCAACGCACCAGTTGCCCGCCCTTTGTCAGCAGCGCATCGCGCAGTTGCTGGCCTCCGGGGAGCGCAAAATCCTGGGTCTGGTGGCACCGCCGGGGGCCGGCAAATCCACCCTGGCCGCGGCCCTGATGGCGCATCATCCCCAGCATGTGCAAGGGGTGCCGATGGATGGCTTTCACTTGGCCAACAGTGAACTGGCGCGTCTGGGACGCAAAGAGCGCAAGGGCGCCCCCGATACCTTTGATGCCGCAGGTTTTGTGAATTTGCTGCGCCGCCTCAAGAACCAGTCAAGCTCGGAGACCATTTATGTCCCCGAGTTCAGACGCGATATCGAGGAGGGCATCGCCGGTGCCATCGCCATTGGGTCAGACACGTCCCTGGTCATCACGGAAGGCAATTATCTGCTGCTCGATGAGCAACCCTGGGCCCAGGTGCGCGAGGTGGTGGATGAAATCTGGTATCTGGACGTGCCGGACGAGCTGCGCCTGGAGCGCCTGCTGGCACGGCATATGCGGTTTGGCCGCAGCCTTGAAGAGGCGCAAGCCTGGATCGCCAGCACCGACGAGCCCAACGCCGTGCGGATTGCCGCGACGCGTCAACATGCAGACGTTTGTGTGCCGTGGGTCTGAATCAGGTTGACCGATTGCGTGCCAGCGGCGGGTTTTTGGAGAAATAGGCTTCAATGCCGCGCATCAGGGCATCTGCCAACTGCTCCTGGTAGGCATCGCTGTTGAGTTTGGCTTCTTCATCGGGGTTGCTGATAAAGGCGGCTTCGACCAGCACACTGGGAATATCGGGTGCCTTGAGCACGGCAAAGCCGGCCTGTTCAACGCGTGGCTTGTGCAGCTTGCCGACACGGCCAATCTCCCTCAGCATGGCGCCGCCCAACTGCAGGCTGTCCTTGATCTGGGCTGCGGTACTCATGTCGAGCAGGGCGCGCCTGACCTGGACATCTCGGGCCTTGACGTTGAGGCCGCCAATCACATCGGCCTTGTTTTCCTTGGCCGCCATCCAGCGCGCGGCGCTGCTGGAGGCGCCATCCTGGCTCAGGGCAAAGACGCTGGCGCCCTGGGGACGCGGCGTAAAAAAGGCATCGGCATGCAGGCTGATGAAGAGATCGGCCTGGACCCGGCGCGCTTTGTCGACCCGGGTGTGCAGCGGCACGAAAAAATCGGCATCACGCGTTAAAAAAGCCCGCATCGGATTGCCATTGCTGGAGGCGGCGTTGATGCGCTCGCGCAGGCGGTGGGCCAGGCGCAATACCACGTCTTTTTCCTGGGTGCCGCCGGGGCCGATGGCGCCGGGGTCTTCGCCGCCGTGACCGGCATCGAGCGCAATGATGATCAGCCGGTCGGTGGCTGCCGGGACGGGTGCGCGCATGCTTTGAGGGGGCAGTCGTTTGACTTCTTTCTGCGGCACGGGCGCTTCCGGCGGGTGCACCTGTGATTTTTGTGCAATCAATTCGCCCAGCGGGTCAGCCGCTGACGGTGTTGTGCTACGCGTGCTGGTGCTTTCCATGAGACGCTCGGCAATCAGGGCTTCCAGCGGATCAGCCACTTGCGTCGGGTACAAATCAAACACCAGCCGGTGCTGGTAGGCGGCGACAGGCGTCAACGTGAACACCTGCGGCGCAATGGGCTGTTTGAGGTCGAACACCAGGCGCACCACACCGGGGCCAAACTGGCCGATGCGAATGCCGGAAATGGTGGGGTCGTTGGGGCCCACCTTGGCGACCAGTTCCCGCAGCGCCGGATTCAGGTCGATGCCTTGCACATCCACAGCCAGTCGCGGCGGGTTGGGCACAAAAGTCTGGTTGAAACTCAGGCTGGCGTCGGACTCGATGGTAACGCGCGAGTAGTCGGGTGCCGGCCACACCCGCACCGCCACGATGGTGGCGCCGCGGGCCAGATGCTGTGCCCCCAGCACCAGCACCAGCGTACCCGACTGCAACAGATGGCGGCGTTTCATGGGCACACTCTATCAAGGCTGGCGGCATCGAGGCAACGCAGCAGGGAGGCACCCAGCTTTGTGTGCGCCGTCAGGCTCACCCGGCGCGATGCGTCATCATCCACTTCGAGACGGACCACCAGGTCGGCCAGCGGCACGCAGCCGGCGGCCTTTTCGGGCCATTCGGCCAGTTTCAGGCCGGAGCTGGCAAAGATGTCGCGAAAGCCGGCATCAAGCCATTCGCGCGGGTCGCTGAACCGGTAAAAGTCGAAGTGCCAGACATGGAGGTCAGGCAGTTCATAGGGCTCCACCACGGCGTAAGTCGGGCTTTTGATGCGTCCCTGCACTCCCAGTGCCCGCAGCAGATGCCGCACCAGCGTGGTCTTGCCCGCGCCCAGATCACCTTGCAGTTCAATGTAGGCCAGGCGCAGTTCCGGCACTTCCGCCAGCGCGCGGGCAAATTTTTCGGTGGCGGCTTCATCGCGCCACAGCAGGGTTTTTACAATGGGCAGGTGATCAACACCATGCAGCAACTCAACGGCAGTCAATGGGTCTCCAGAATTCAGGATTGGGGGCGGGCATTGGGATTTTCACAAATTGGCGTCGCAGGCGTCGATTTAACGGATGCAGAACCCGGATTATCGGCATGGCTGGCCGCTGGTTTCCATGGTGACATGTTTTACATGGCGTCACATGGCCTCAAGCGCGCGCGTCCGGCCGAGCTGGTGCCGGGCACTGTGCGCGTGATCACCGCGCGCATGGATTACCTGCCCGCCAGCACACCCGAGGGCTGGCAGGCGCTGGAGTTCGACCGGCTCAAGCAGCCGACAGAGGCCATTGTCTCGGTCTATGCCCGTGGCCGCGACTACCACAAGGTGATGCGCCAGCGCCTGCAAAAGTTGAGCGACCAGATCACCGCTGCGCTGGGGCCGCTGGGCTACCGGGTGTTCACCGATTCGGCCCCGGTGCTGGAGGCCGAGCTGGCCAGTTTGAGCGGCCTGGGATGGCGCGGCAAACACACCTTGCTGCTGAGTCGCGAGGCGGGCTCGACGTTTTTTCTGGGCGAGATTTTTGTCGACATGGCCTTGCCAGTGACCGAGCCCGTGGCCAACCACTGCGGCAGTTGCAGCGCCTGCATGGACATCTGTCCGACCCGGGCCATCGTGGCCCCGTACCGGCTCGATGCCCGGCGCTGCATCTCCTACCTGACGATCGAACACGCCGGGCCGATCCCGCTGGAACTGCGCCCCTTGATGGGCAACCGCATTTACGGTTGCGACGATTGTCAGTTGATTTGTCCCTGGAACAAGTTTGCCAAGCGCAGTGCCTTGCCCGACTTTGATGCCCGCGCCGGGTTGGCAGGCAGCCAGCTTATTGAGCTGTTTGGCTGGACCGAAGAGACGTTTTTGCGTTTCACCGAAGGCAGCCCGATCCGGCGCATTGGCCATGAACGCTGGTTGCGCAACATTGCGGTGGCACTTGGCAATGCGCTGCGTGTTGCTGATGCGGAGTCAGCCAGGCCTTTGGTGGCCGCGCTTGCGTCGCGTGCCGAGCATCCCAGTGCTTTGGTGCGTGAGCACGTGGCGTGGGCTTTGGATCAGAAAAAGTAACTGCAGGTTCGCCTTACCCACGCAGCGGCTGGCTTTGGCGGCTTCCTCATACTGGGGTACCAGAAATCGTCAGCCCCCAAAGCCAGCCACTGCACTAGCGCGCGTGAAGTGACTATGAAAGGTTTACTGTGGTCACGCCCAAACCTCAAAAAGAAACGGTATTTGTCTGTAAAAAGCCTCCGCAAATCACCACATCGCGTGGTAACCGGCAGGGGTGGTCACCGATTTCTGGTACCCCAGTATGAGGTGGCCGCCCCTGCCGGTTGCCGCGCGAAGCAAATCACCGCAGTTCGATCTCGGCAAGATGAGGTCACCGCGCGAAGCAAATCACCGCCGTTGGAATGCGGCAAAAAGAAGACGCGTTAATTAAATCAACGCCCTCAAAACCCCCAGCGCTAAAGGCAAACTCAGCATGCCAAGCACGGTGGACACGGTCACCAAGGCCGCCACATAGGCGCCGTCATACCCCATGCGTGCCGCCAAAACATAACAGCTTGACGCCGTGGGCAGGGCCGAGAACATCAGCAAAATGGTGGCCTGCACCGGGTTGAGCTGAAACACCAGGCACACCGCCAAGGCCAACAGCGGCATCAGCAAATGGCGGATCAACAACACCGCCAGCCCCAGCAATTTGGCATGGTTCAGGGCGCTCAGTTGCATACCGGCACCCGCGGCCATCAAGCCGAGCGCCAGCGACGCTCCGCCAATGCGGGTCACGGTGGGTTCGGCCCAGCCCGGAATGGACAAACCGGCCAGGTTGGCCGCCAGGCCGCTGGCGGTGCCGATGATCAGCGGGTTGCGCACCAATTCGCCCAGAAAACCGCGTTTGGCGTGGCGCGCCATCGGCCACACCGCGCCGATATTCATCAGCGGCACACTGACGCCAATGACCAGCGCAATCGCCAGCAGGCCCGGGGGGCCGGCCAGCCGCTCGGCCAGCGCCAGGCCGATGAAAGAGTTGAACCGGAAGGCAATTTGTGCACTGGCGGCGTGCTGGCGTGCAGCCACATGACCTTTGAGTCCCGGCCAGTAAGGCACCGAGTAGGCCATGGCAATACCGCCCAGTCCCAGAGCCCAGCCGGCCCCCACCAGGTTGCTGGCCGCACTGATGTCGAGCGGGCTTTTCAGGATGGAATGAAACAGCAGCACCGGGAAGAACAAAAAATACACCAGTTGTTCCACTTGCGTCCACACGGCACGGTTCAAAGGCGTGAAGCGGCAGATCAGGTAGCCGATCAGAATCAGCGAGAAATCAGGAAAGAGGAGTTGGGCGTAGTTCACGCCCTGAGAATAGCAGGCCCACCGCGTCAAAATCGTCGATAACACCCACAGCGGTCAGCTCGGCATAAGATCAGCGCTCTTCTGTTTGCACCCCAAGCCATGCCCCAGTCTCAGCCCACTGCCAATTCGGAGGTTTCGGTCGCCAAAAAAGCGCCCGACCCGGTGATCGACACCTTCATCGATGCCCTGTGGCTCGAAGAAGGCTTGTCCAGCAACACGCTCGCAGCTTACCGGCGTGACCTCACGCTGTTTGGCACCTGGCTGGCCGGGCAGGGGAGTTGTTTGCTGGATGGCACCGAGTTGCTGCTCAACAGTTACTTTGCCGACCAGCATGCCAGCACTAAAGCCACCACCGCCAACCGTCGCCTGACGGTGTTCAAGCGCTTTTACCGCTGGGCCTTGCGCGAACGACTGCTGGGCGCCGATCCCACGTTGAAGCTGCAGGCCGCCAAGCAGCCGTTGCGCATGCCCAAAACCTTGACCGAGTCGCAGGTGGAGGCCTTGTTGAACGCGCCGGATACAGCCGAAGCTTTGGGCATGCGTGACCGCACCATGCTGGAACTGATGTACGCCAGCGGCCTGCGGGTCAGTGAATTGGTGGGCCTGAAGGTGTTCAATGTGAGCCTGAACGACAACGTGCTGCGGGTGTTTGGCAAGGGCAACAAGGAACGTCTGGTGCCGTTTGGCGAGGTGGCCAGCCTATGGCTGAAACGCTACCTGGCCCAGCCTCGGGGCGAGCTGTTGGCGGGTCATGCCAGCGAGGCTTTGTTTGTGACCCAGCGCGGCAGCACGCCGGGCACCGCCATGAGCCGGGTCATGTTCTGGATGATTGTCAAAAAATACGCGCTGCTGGCCGGCATTACCGCACCGCTGTCACCGCACACGCTGCGCCATGCCTTTGCCACCCATTTGCTCAACCATGGCGCTGACCTGCGGGCGGTGCAGTTGCTGCTCGGTCATGTTGACATTTCAACCACCACCATTTACACCCATGTGGCCCGGGAACGCCTGAAAACCCTGCATGCCCAGCACCATCCGCGCGGTTGAATGCGCGTCTGGACTCACGCGGTGGTGACACTGGTTGGCACCTGCAGGGCCGAGAGTTCGGCTTCGGTAAAGCCGGCGGCACGGCGTGCCGTCAGGTTGAACGGGCCTTTGAGTTGCGGTGCCTGGTAGCGCTGTGCCAGCGCCGCATAGGTGCTGACCGGGTCGAGTTGGCGCGCATCGCAGAGGTAACGGTACCAGCGGTTGCCGATGGCCACATGGCCGATCTCGTCACGCAAAATCACGTCCAGAATTTTGGCCGCCGCCAGATCGCCCACCGACACCAGCCGGTTGCGCACTGCCGGCGTGGCGTCCAGGCCGCGCGCTTCGAGCGTGCGCGGCACCAGCGCCAGTCGGGCCAGTACATCACTTTTGGTGCGCTCGGCCATGTCCCACAAGCCGTCATGGGCGGGAAAGTCGCCATAGGCAAAGCCCATCTGGATCAGGTGAGCGTTCAGCAATTCAAAATGCAGGGCTTCCTCCTGCGCCACCCGCCACCAGTCCCGGTAAAAGTCGGTGGGCATGCCGGCAAAGCGCCACACCATGTCGAGCGCCAGGTTGATGGCATTGGCTTCGATATGGGTCAGGGCGTGGATCAGCCCGGCGCGGCCTTCCAGGGTGCCCACGGCGCGGGTTTTGAGTTGCGCGGGCTGCACCAGCAGCGGGCGCTCGGGTCGTCCGGGTAGCCGGGCTGGTCCTGTGAAGATTTCAGCGGGCTTCAGCGTGCACCGGGCGGCATCGAGCCCGCGCACCTGGGCCGCTTTGTCTTGGGGCGCGTTGATTTGCAGCAGTCGCAGGCACTCAGCGCGCAAGTCGTTCGAAGGGGGCACGCTGGTGGGGGAGTTTGGGTCAATCGGGTTCATGTGGCGCTGGGTTTCCCTACAATTCTAGGTAAATGAATCCGAAAGAACGCAATGGCAATTTATGAGCTTGAGGGTGTGTCACCGCAAATTGCTGAATCCGCCTGGGTGGCTGACAGCGCCGAGGTGATGGGCGATGTGGTGCTGGGCGAGGAGTCCAGCATCTGGTTTGGCGTGGTGGTACGGGGTGACACCGACAGCATTCGGGTGGGTGCGCGCACCAACATCCAGGACCTGAGTGTGCTGCACGCCGATGTCGGCATGCCGCTCACCATTGGCGCCGGGGTGACGGTGGGTCACAAGGCCATGCTGCACGGTTGCACCATCGGCGATGACAGCCTGATCGGGATTGGCGCGGTGGTGCTCAATGGTGCCAAAATTGGCAAGGGTTGCCTGGTCGGTGCCGGTGCGTTGGTGACCGAAGACAAGGAGTTTCCCGATGGTTCCATGGTCATTGGCAGTCCGGCACGGGTGGTGCGCCAACTCACCCCGGAGCAGTTGCAGGGTTTGCGTTCAAGCGCGCAACATTATGTGGACAATGCCAGGCGCTTCAAAACCAGTTTGCACAAGATCGCCTGATGGCCCGCTCTTGCCTAATCAGTTGGGGTCAGAGCACGTCGCTACGCGAGTGGTCTGACCCGCAAGCTTTTCTAATTAGTTGGGGTCAGAGCACGCCGCTATGTGAGTGGTCTGATCCGCAAGATTATTTAAATAAATTAGGAACGACGTTTGTCTGAAATTCACAAATTTATCTTCGAGGGCCTGCCGGTGCGCGGTGCCGTGGTGCGCCTGACCGATGCCTGGACCGAAATTCTGCGCCGGCGTGCCAGCAATACCACGCATGGTGCCTACCCGCCGCCGGTGCAGGCCCTGCTCGGTGAGATGACGGCGGCTGCCGTGCTGATGCAATCCAATATCAAATTCAACGGTTCGCTGATCGTGCAGGTGTTTGGCGACGGCCCGGTCAAGCTGGCGGTGGTGGAGGTGCAAAGCGATTTTTCCCTGCGCGCGACCGCTACCGTGAACGGCGAAGTCAGCCCGGATGCCTCGCTGAGCCAGATGGTCAATGCGGGCAATGAGGGCCGCTGCGCGATCACACTTGACCCCAAAGACCGTCAGCCTGGTCAGCAACCCTACCAGGGGGTGGTGCCGCTGTTTGGCGACAAACGTGAAAAGCTGGAAAAATTCAGTGATGTGTTGCAGCACTACATGCTGCAAAGTGAACAGTTGGACACCACGCTGGTGCTGGCTGCCGACGACAAGGTGGCCGCCGGTCTGTTGATTCAGCGTTTGCCCATGGCAGGCTCGGGGAATCTGGCCGGCACCGTCAGCCAGGCCGATGAAGACCAGATTGGCCTCAACGAACATTACAATCGCATCGCCCTGCTGGCAGCCAGCCTGAAGCGCGAAGAGTTGTTGACGCTGGATGTTGACACCATCCTGCATCGTCTGTTCTGGGAGGAGCAATTGCTGCGCTTTGAACCCTTGCAAGGCGAGACCGGCCCCCGTTTTGCCTGCTCCTGCAGTCGTGAACGCGTCACCAAAATGATGCAGGACCTGGGGCAGGCTGAGGCTGACAGCCTTTTGCAGGAGCGTGATGTGATCGAAGTGGGCTGTGATTTTTGTGGTTTGCAGTACCGTTTTGACGCGGTCGATGCGGCCCAGATTTTCAAGGCACCTCATCTTCAGGTGCCGCCGTCAACGCTACAGTAAACGGGTCTGGCGGGCCTGCGCAGCAGAAGTCAACACGGGCACGGTGTTATACTCGTTTGGCTTTGCGGCTGGGCTTGTTCAATGAACGTCTGCTGCAGAGTTAATCCGCAAACCAGTTTCATCAAGGTGTTGCCAGTCCCCTGGCAAAACGAACTGGATTTCAGACCTAACCTTTGGAGTATTTTTATGGCAGTTACTATGCGCGAAATGCTGGAAGCCGGTGTCCACTTTGGTCACCAAACCCGCTTCTGGAACCCCAAGATGGCCCCCTTCATTTTTGGCCATCGCAACAAAATCCACATCATCAACCTGGAAAAATCGCTGCCGATGTTCCAGGAAGCCGCCAAGTTTGCCCGTCAGATTTCGGCCAAGCGCGGTACCGTCCTGATGGTCGGCACCAAGCGTCAGGCGCGTGAAACCGTGGCCACTGAAGCGCAGCGCGCCGGTGTCCCCTACGTTGATTCGCGTTGGTTGGGTGGCATGTTGACCAACTTCAAGACGGTCAAAACCTCGATCAAACGTCTGAAGGACATGAAGATCCAGCAGGAAGCCGGCCTTGACAGCATGAGCAAAAAAGAGCAGCTGATGTTTGCCCGTGAGCTCGAGAAACTGGAAAAAGACATTGGCGGTATCCAGGACATGACCACCTTGCCTGATGCCATTTTTGTGATCGACGTGGGATACCACAAGATTGCCATCGCCGAAGCCCGCAAGCTGGGTATTCCGCTGATTGCCGTGGTGGACACCAACCATTCGCCAGAAGGCATCGACTACGTGATCCCCGGCAACGATGACTCTTCCAAGGCTGTGACGCTGTATGCCCGTGGCATTGCCGACGCCATCCTGGAAGGTCGCGCCAATGCGATGGACGATGTGGTCAAGGCAGTTGCTGAAGACAGCGCCGACGAGTTCGTTGAGGTCAATGAGGCTGCTGCCTGATTCTTTGGCGGCCCCAATCCAAAGGGGGGCTTTGTTGCCCCCTTTTTTTAATTTCAATTGATAAACTGAACCGATTTCCGGAGAAAAAAATGGCTGTAATTACCGCAAGCATGGTGGCTGAACTTCGTGGCAAAACCGATGCCCCCATGATGGAGTGCAAACGCGCCCTGACCGAGGCCGAGGGCGACATGGCCAAGGCCGAAGAGTTACTGCGCGTCAAATTGGGCAGCAAGGCGGGCAAGGCGGCCGGCCGGATCACCGCCGAAGGCGTGGTGGTCTACAGTGCGGATGCCGGTGTCGGTGCCCTGCTTGAGGTGAACTGCGAAACCGACTTTGTCACCAAGAACGACAGTTTCCTGGGTCTGGCCAATGCGGCTGCCGCCCTGATTGCCAAGCACAACCCGGCTGATGTGGCCGCCTTGGGCGCCCTGACTTACACGCAGGACGGTTTTGGGCCGACCCTGGAAGACGTGCGCAAGGGTCTGATTGGCAAGATTGGCGAGAACATGAGCTTTCGCCGTTTCCAGCGTTTTGCCAGCGGCAGCAAGCTGGCTTCTTACCTGCACGGCACCCGCATTGGTGTGGTGGTTGAGTTTGAAGGTGACGAAACCGCCGCCAAGGATGTTGCCATGCACATTGCCGCCATGAAGCCCGTGGCCTTGTCGAGCGCTGATGTGCCGGCTGAGTTGGTGGCGCGCGAGCGCTCGGTGGCAGCCGCCAAGGCGGCTGAGGACGCTGCTGTGGCCACAGCGGCCGGCAAGCCTGTGCAGTCCGCAGAAATCGTGGCCAAGCGGATTGAAGGCGGCGTGCAGAAATACCTCAAGGAAGTTTCTTTGCTGAACCAGACGTTTGTCAAGAACGACAAGCAGACGGTCGAGCAAATGCTCAAGGCGACGGCTACCACGGTCAATTCATTCACGCTCTATGTGGTGGGTGAAGGCATTGAGAAAAAGGTGGACGATTTTGCTGCCGAGGTGGCTGCCCAGGTGGCCGCTGCGCAACAGGCTGCCTGATCGGACTCTTGCCGTTTTATTGAATCCCCATAAACCCCAGGAGTTACCCATGTCAGATGTCAAGCCGGCTTACAAGAGAATTTTGCTCAAATTGTCGGGTGAGGCACTGATGGGTGATGACCAGTTTGGCATCAACCGCGACACCATTGTGCGCATGGTCGATGAGATCGTGGGCGTGACGGCGCTGGGTGTCCAGGTCGCCGTGGTCATTGGCGGTGGCAATATTTTCCGGGGTGTGGCGGGTGGCTCGGTCGGCATGGACCGTGCCACGGCCGACTACATGGGCATGCTGGCGACCGTCATGAATTCACTGGCGCTGGGCGACACCATGAACAAGGCCGGCTTGACGGCGCGCGTGATGTCGGCCATTGCCATTGAGCAGGTGGTCGAGCCCTATGTGCGGCCCAAAGCCTTGCAATACCTTGAAGAAGGCAAGGTGGTGATTTTTGCGGCTGGCACCGGTAATCCGTTTTTTACCACCGACACCGCTGCCGCTTTGCGCGGTGCCGAGATTGGCGCCGAGATTGTGCTCAAGGCCACCAAGGTCGACGGCGTTTACAGCGCTGATCCCAACAAAGATGCCGCTGCCACGCGTTACAGCAAGATTTCTTTTGACGACGCCATTTCGCAAAACCTGGGCATCATGGATGCCACGGCTTTTGCCCTGTGCCGCGATCAGAAACTGCCGGTCAAGGTGTTCTCGATTTTCAAGCACGGCGCGCTCAAGCGCGTGGTGCTGGGCGAAGACGAGGGCACCCTGGTTTACGCCTGAGCGTGTCGGTATTGACGGCCACAGCCAATCGTTTTTTGTTTTGAACCCTGAGTGAGGAAAGACCCATGTCAGTCGCCGAAATTAAAAATATTGCAGAAACCAAGATGGACCAATCCATCGAGGCTTTCAAACATAATTTGACCAAGATCCGTACCGGACGCGCCAACCCTGCCATTTTGGACACGGTTCATGTGGACTACTACGGTTCTCTCGTTCCTATCAGTCAGGTGGCCAATGTGTCGCTGCTGGATTCCCGCACCGTCAGTGTGCAGCCCTGGGAAAAGGGCATGGGTGCCAAGATTGAAAAAGCCATCCGCGACAGCGATCTCGGCCTGAACCCGTCGTCCATGGGCGACCTGATCCGGGTGCCGATGCCGCCGATGTCCGAGGAGCGCCGCAAGGAGTTGACCAAACTGGTGCGCAACGAAGGCGAGGGCGCCAAGATCGCCGTGCGCAACCTGCGCCGTGATGCCAATGAGGGCGTCAAAAAACTGGTCAAGGACAAGCTGGCATCCGAAGATGAGCAAAAGCGCTGCGAGACCGACATTCAGAAAGTGACCGACAAACACATTGGCGTCATTGATCAACTGGTGGCTGCCAAAGAACACGACATCATGGCGGTTTGACCGGGCATGACGAACAAGTCAACGCCCACCCATGTGGCCATTGTCATGGATGGCAACGGTCGCTGGGCGTCAAAGCGGTTTTTACCCCGTATTGCGGGTCACAAGCAGGGGGTGGATGCCCTCAAGCGTTGCGCCCGGGCCTGTGAAGCGCGTGGCATCAAGGTACTCACGGTGTTTGCCTTTTCTTCTGAAAATTGGCAGCGTCCGCAAGAGGAAGTCTCCGGTCTGATGGACTTGTTCGCCCTGGCCCTGGGGCGTGAGGTGCCGCAGCTGAATGCCGATGGTGTGCAATTGCGCTTCATTGGTGAACGTCAGGGTTTGTCAGCCCGCGTGCTCAAGGGTATCGAGCAGGCTGAAGCGGCCACAGCCGCCAACCAGCAGCTGGTGTTGAATGTCTGTTTCAACTACGGTGGTCGTTGGGACATCGTGCAGGCGGCCGCTCGTGTGGCCGCCCAGGGCTTGACGATGACAGAGCAGAACCTGGGCCCGATGATGGCACTGGCGCATGTACCGGACCCCGACCTGGTGATCCGCACCGGCGGCGAGCAACGCATCAGCAACTTTTTGCTGTGGCAATCGGCTTATTCCGAATTTTTCTTTTCTGACATACTGTGGCCGGACTTTGACGAGGCCGCACTCGACCTGGCGATTCAATCCTATGGTCAGCGTGAGCGCCGCTTTGGCAAAATTCCGGGCCAGAGTGCCGCGTCAACCCTGCCAACTGGCTCCGACTGAGGATCTCTGTCATGCTCAAGCAACGTGTGATCACGGCTGTGTTGTTGCTGCTGGTGCTGTTGCCCGCGCTTTTTTCTAATGATCCGGCCCCTTTCAGTTTTCTGGCGCTCCTCTTCATGGCCGCTGCTGCCTGGGAGTGGGCGCGTTTAAACGCCTTTAACTTAGCTGCCAGCTACCTGGCGGGTGTGTTGACTGCTTTGGTTTGTGCACTGTTATGGTGGGCCGGCTGGCTGGCGCAGAGTCTGCCGCAACTTTGGCTTTTTACTGGCGCTGCCTGGGTGCTGCTGGGCAGCTGGGTGTTGCGCGCGGGCGTGCCAGCCTGGGGGCGGCTGCATCGCGGCTTTCGTCTGGGGCTTGGCTTGCTGGCACTGGTGCTGACCTGGCTGGCGGTCGCGCAGGCCAGGCTGATTGGCACCAATTTCCTGCTCTCGGTGTTTGCGCTGGTGTGGATTGCCGATATTGGCGCTTATTTTGCCGGGCGCACCTGGGGCGGGCGTCTGGTCACGCGCAAACTGGCGGCCTCCATCAGCCCGGGCAAAAGTTGGGAAGGGGTCTTGGGTGGTATGGTGGCCGTGCTGCTGCTGGCTTGGGCCTGGACCTGGTTTGACCTGTGGGCGCAACCCGCGGTGCCCAGTTTTTACAGTCACCTCGCGGAGCGTGGTGTGGTGTTTGCCGTGATCGCCTGCTTATTCCTGTCGGCCATGAGTGTGGTCGGCGATCTGATCGAGTCCCTGGTCAAGCGCAGTGCCGGGGTCAAGGACAGCAGCAGGCTGCTGCCGGGTCATGGTGGGGTGCTGGACCGGGTCGACGCCTTGTTGCCCAGTTTGCCACTGGCCATAATGCTTTACACATTTTGAGAGTGACCATGCTGGATTCAACAGGTTTGGAAAAACAACGGGTCGCGATTCTGGGCTCGACAGGCTCGATCGGCGTCAGCACCCTTGAAGTGCTGTCACTGCATCCGGAACGTTTTGAAGTGTTTGCCTTGACCGCCTCAACCCAGGTCGACAAATTACTGCAGCAATGCGTGCAGTTTCGGCCAAGCTTTGCGGTCATGGCCAGTCAGGCGCACGGCCAGGAACTGGCGCGTCGATGCCGTGCGCTGGGTTTGCCGACCCAGGTGTTGTCTGGTTCGGACGCGATCACCGACATGGCCCGACATGAACTGGTGGACGTGGTGATGGCCGCCATTGTGGGTGCCGCCGGGCTGGCTTCATGCCTGGCTGCGGCGCGGGCCGGTAAACGTCTGTTGCTGGCCAACAAGGAAGCCTTGGTGGTTGGCGGTGACTATTTTCTGCAAGCCGTGACGGCGGGTGGCGCCAAGCTGTTGCCGATTGACAGCGAGCATTCCGCTGTGTTTCAGTCCCTGCCCGAAGACGCCACAACCTGGGCCGCGCAGATTGACAAGATCATTTTGACGGCATCGGGCGGACCGTTCCGCCGGCGTGACCCGGCCAGCTTTGCCGACATCACGCCCGAGCAGGCCTGTGCCCACCCGAATTGGGTCATGGGGCGCAAAATTTCGGTGGACTCTGCCACCATGATGAACAAAGCGCTGGAGGTGATTGAGGCACGCTATCTGTTTGGTGTGGCCCCCGGGCAGATCGAGGTGGTGATCCATCCGCAAAGCGTGATCCATTCAATGGTCCAGTACCGCGACCACTCCGTGATGGCCCAGCTTGGCACGCCCGACATGAAGGTGCCGATTGCCTACGGCCTGTCCTGGCCACAACGCATGACCTCGGGTGCCAGTGCGCTGGATTTTCGGGCCATGACGGATTTGACGTTTGAGTCGCTCGATGCCAACGGCCATGGCCAGCGCTTTCCCGGACTCGCCCTGGCTTGGGCGGTGCTGGCCGCGCCCCCGGGCAGCACGGCCGTGCTCAATGCGGCCAACGAGATCGCCGTGGCTGCTTTTCTGGCCGGCCAGATCCGCTTTGATCAGATGCACGCCGTCAATCTCGAAACACTCGCCAAAGTGCAACCTGCACCGCCGGGTTCTCTCGAGGATTTGCTGGCACTCGATGCGCAAAGCCGTGATGCCGCGGCGCGTGTGGTGGCCCGGCTGACGCTCTGATCGCATGTTGACTGTCATTTCCTTCCTCGTTGCCATTGCCTTGCTGATTGCCGTCCATGAGTACGGCCACTATCGGGTGGCCGTGGCCTGTGGCGTGAAGGTGTTGCGTTTCTCGATTGGCTTTGGCAAGCCTTTGCTGCGCTGGCAATCCAGAACCAGCGGCACGGAATTTGTGCTGGCCCTGTTTCCCCTGGGTGGTTTCGTCAAAATGCTCGATGAGCGCGAGGCTCCGGTGGCGCCCACCGAGCGCCATCTTGCCTTCAATACCCAGAGCCTGGGGCGGCGCAGTGCGATTGTGGCGGCCGGTCCGGCGGCCAATTTGTTGTTGGCGGTGCTCTTGTACAGCGTGGTCAACTGGACCGGGGTGCAACTTCCGGCAGCCATCCTGGCGCCGCCGCAGGCTGAGTCCGTGGCCGCGCAAGCCGGGCTGGTCGGCGGCGAGCGGGTGTTGCGCGCCGCCCTGGACGGTGAGGCGGAACTTGAGGTGCTGTCGTTCGACGACCTGCGCTGGCAATTGACCCGCGGCGCCCTGGAGGGGCAGGATGTCCGGCTTTGGGTGCAAGGCAATAGCGCCGCCACCGAGCGTGAATTTCTGCTCAGGCTCTCGGGGCTGGACAGCAACGAGGTAGACGCCCGGCTGTTTCAGAAAATCGGCGTGCTTGGCCCGATGACGCGCCCCGTGATTGGTGATGTCATGCCGGATTCGGCCGCAGCGCTGGCGGGTCTGTTGGCGGGCGACGAAGTCACCCAGGTCGGTGGCAAGTTGATCGTGGATGGTCAACAGTTGCGGGTGTTGATTCGCCAATCGGTGACGAATCAGGTGGCGTCAAGCCAGGTCTGGACCATTTTGCGCGATGGCCAGCGCCTGCAACTGACGGTGACGCCGCGCGTGGTGCTGGAGCAGGAGCAGCCGATTGGCCGCATTGGTGCCTATGTGGGCGCACCCCCTGAACAGGTGCTGGTGCGTTATGGCGTGTTCGATGGCGGCTGGCAGGCACTGGCTAAAACCTGGGATGTTTCGGTACTGACACTCAAGATGATGGGCCGGATGCTGATTGGTGAAGCCTCCATCAAAAATATCAGCGGCCCACTGACGATTGCCGACTATGCCGGCAAATCGGCTGGTCTGGGCCTGACCCAGTACTTGACTTTCCTGGCGCTCATCAGTGTCAGTCTGGGTGTTTTGAATTTGCTGCCGGTGCCGGTTCTGGATGGCGGACACCTGATGTATTATCTTTGGGAGGGTGTCACGGGCCGACCGGTTTCCGATGCCTGGATGGAACGTTTGCAACAAGGGGGTGTCGCCATCCTGATGCTCATGATGTCGGTCGCTCTTTTTAACGATATTTCCCGATTGTTTGGCTGATCATTGCTTCATTTGCCAGCACCCTTTATTTACTGAATTCAACTATGCAACTCAATCGTTTTCGTCTTACCACCTGCGCCGCGCTGGTTTCCCTGATGTTTGTTGCCCAGTCCGCCTGGGCTGTTGATCCGTTCACGGTGCGTGACATCCGGATCGAAGGTTTGCAACGGGTCGAACCCGGGACCGTGTTTGTCTCCTTGCCCGTGCGGGTGGGCGATACCTACAGTGATGACAAGGGCGCCGCCGCCATCCAGAGCCTGTTTGCGCTGGGCCTGTTCAAGGATGTGCGCATTGAAGTGAATGGTGATGTGCTGGTGGTGGTGGTCGAAGAGCGCCCCACGGTGGCCAATGTGGAGTTTGTCGGCACTAAGGAGTTTGACAAGGACGTGCTGGTCAAGTCCATGCGCGATGTCGGTCTGGCGGACGGCCGGCCTTTTGACAAGGCCCAGCTGGACCGTGCCGAGCAGGAGCTCAAGCGCCAGTACATCAACCGCAGCCTGTATGCCGCCCAGGTGGTAACTACCGTGACGCCGATCGAGCGCAACCGGGTCAATCTGACGTTTACCGTTGTTGAGGGCGAGCCCGCCAAAATCAGTGAAATCCGGATTGTCGGCAACAAGGCGTTCAGCGAATCCACCTTGCGCGATTTGTTCGATCTCGACACCGGAGGCTGGTTGAGCTGGTACACCAAGTCGAACCGTTATTCGCGCGCCAAACTCAATGCCGACCTTGAGACGCTGCGCTCCTATTACCTGAGCCGCGGTTACCTGGAGTTCAAGATCGACTCGACCCAAGTCGCCATGCAGCCCAACAAGACCGACATTGGCATCAACATCAACATCACCGAGGGCGAGCGCTTCGTGGTCAGCAGCGTCAAGCTGGCAGGTGAGTACCTGGGCAAGGAAGACGAGTTCAAGTCGCTGGTGGCGATCCGGCCGGGGCAGGCTTACAACGCCGATGATGTCGCCAAAACAACCAAGGCCTTCTCTGACTATTTCGGCAACTTTGGTTATGCCTTTGCGCGCGTCGAGGCCAAACCCGAAATTGACCGCGTCAACAACCGGGTCAGCCTGGTGCTGCAAGCCAATCCCTCGCGCCGCGCCTATGTGCGCAAGATCGACGTGGCAGGCAACACCCGCACCCGCGATGTGGTGGTGCGCCGCGAATTCCGCCAGCTTGAAGCGTCCTGGTACGACGGAGACAAAATTCGCCTGTCGCGCGATCGGGTTGACCGCCTGGGCTATTTTGGTGAAGTGGCCATTGAAACCCAGGAAGTGCCAGGCACCCCGGATCAGGTTGACCTGACTGTCAATGTCACGGAAAAACCCACCGGCAGCCTGAGTCTGGGCGCAGGTTATTCGAGTGGTGATGGTTTGGGGCTGTCGTTTGGGCTGAAGCAGGAAAACGCCTTTGGTTCCGGCAATTCCCTGGGTATTCAGATCAATACCAGCAAATTCAACCGGGTGGTCGTGCTCAATACCACCGACCCTTATTTCACCGAGGATGGCGTGTCGCGCACGTTTGACCTCTATTCCAAAACCAGCAGCCCCTACCAGGATGAGGACTATTACAAACTGGAGTCCTCGGGGGGAAGTTTGCGTTTTGGTGTGCCGTTTACCGAAATCGACACCGTGTTTTTTGGCGCTGGCATTGAAAAAACGACCATTGTTCCTGGCACTCTGTTACCCGCCTCCTACCAGAGTTACGCCGATGAATTCGGCTATTCAAGTACCTCGTTGCCATTTACTGCGGGTTGGGCGCGCGACAGCCGCGACAGCTCTCTGGCACCTACCAGCGGGCGTTTCCAGCGGGCCAATGCAGAGTGGTCTTTTGCCGGTGATGCCAAGTACCTGCGCGCCACCTACCAGTTTCAGCAGTATTTCCCGTTGAGCAAGCAGTACACCGCCGCCTTCAATACCGAAATCGGCCTGGGCAGCGCGTCGGGCAGCCGCTCTTACCCGGTATTCAAGAATTTTTACGGCGGAGGTTTGGGTTCGGTGCGCGGTTTCGAGCAGGGCAGCCTGGGGCCGCGGGATGCCACTGACACCGTGATCGGCGGCTCACGCAAGCTCAACATCAACATGGAAGTGTTGGCGCCGTTCCCGGGGGCAGGCAATGACCGTACCTTGCGTATGTATGGTTTCTGGGATATCGGTATGGTCGGGGGCGATAACGCAGTCAACGCACATGCCAACGACCTGCGTTCGTCGGTAGGGGTCGGGATCAGCTGGATTTCCCCTGTGGGGCCTTTGCGTCTGGCGGTTGCCAAACCCATTCGCAAGTTTGATGGCGATAAAATCCAAAGTATGCAATTTCAAATTGGGACCAGTTTCTAATGAACCATTTTTTACGTCATCTTTGTGCTTTAAGTCTGTGCGGCCTGTCTGCAGTTTCCCTGCAGGCGCAGGAGTTGCGCATGGGCTTTGTCAGCACTGATCGTGTGCTCAAGGAAGCCGGCACCGCCAAGGCGGCGCAGACCAAACTTGAGCAGGAGTTTTCCAAACGCGAAAAAGAGCTGGTTGACCAGGGCGCCAGCATCAAGGCACTGGCTGACAAATTTGAGCGCGAAGCGCCCACCTTGCCCGAAACCCAGCGCCAGACGCGTCAGAAACAATTGCTGGAGCAGGACCGCGATTTTCAGAGAAAGCGGCGCGAGTTTCAGGAGGACCTGAACTCACGTAAAAATGAGGAACTGCAGGTGGTGATTCAGCGTGCCAACAAGGTCATCAAGGACATTGCCGTGGCTGAAAAATACGACTTTATTTTTCAGGATGCGGTTTACGTCAATCCCAAGCATGACATGACCGACAAAGTGATCAAGGCGCTCAACACGCCTGCTGCCAAGTAAGTTTGACTTCCAGTCTGGTTGCGCGTGACCCTGCGATTGGCATCCATTGTTGAGGCGCTGGGCGGCGAGTTGCATGGCGACGCCAGCCTTCTGATCGAAGGCCTGGCGCCTCTTGAAAGTGCCCAGTCAGGGCAACTCAGTTTTCTCAATCACCCCAAGTACCAGCACCAGCTGGCCGCTTCACGGGCCGCCTGTGTCATCGTCAGCCCCCAGTTCCAGGAACTCGCCTGTGCGCGGGGTGCCTGCATCGTGACCGATCAACCCTATTTGTACTTTGCCCGTGTGACCCAACTCTGGAAAAAGACCCTGGGTTCAGCTGATGGGCCGCGAATTCATCCGAGTGCCGTGATCGACCCCCTGGCCCGGGTTCACCCGAGCGCGCGCATCGGCCCCTTGTGCGTGGTCGAGGCGGGCGCTGTGATTGGCGCCCTGACCGTACTCAAGTCGCGCGTCACGGTGGGTGAGCGTTGTCTGGTGGGTGAGCGCTGCATCATTCACACCGGGGTGGTGATCGGGGCCGACGGCTTTGGTTTTGCCCCCAACGACGGTGCCTGGGAAAAAATCGAACAACTCGGTGCGGTGCGCATTGGCAATGATGTGGAAATTGGCGCCAACACCTGCATCGACCGGGGTGCGCTGCAAGACACGGTGATTGAGGACGGCGTCAAACTTGACAACCTGATCCAGATCGGCCACAACGTGCACATTGGCCAACACACGGCCATGGCAGGTTGCGCCGGCGTGGCCGGCAGTGCCACCATCGGGGCCCATTGCACCGTGGGCGGCGGGGCGATTGTGCTGGGGCATCTGACACTGGCTGACGGGGTTCACATTTCTGCCGCCTCGGTGGCGACGCGCTCTATCCACAAGCCGGGTCACTACACCGGCATGTTCCCGCTCGACGACAACGCGGCCTGGGAAAAAAATGCCGCATCGCTCAAGCAACTGGCCAGTCTGCGCGAGCGCATCCGTGCGCTTGAGGCGAAACTCAATAAATAAAATCCGAACCAAGGACCCACGATGGATATTTACAAGATTCTTACCAAGTTGCCGCACCGTTACCCGTTCCTGCTGGTGGACCGGGTGCTCGCGATTGACAAGGGCAAAACCATCAAGGCGCTGAAAAATATCACCATCAACGAGCCGTTCTTCCAGGGGCATTTTCCGCACCGCCCGGTGATGCCCGGCGTGTTGATGCTGGAAGCCCTGGCTCAGGCCGCCGCCTTGCTGGCCTTTGATGCCATGGATTCCGGCGCCACCGACGACATGGTCTACTACTTTGCCGGCATGGAAGGGGTTCGCTTCAAGCGTCCGGTGGAACCCGGTGATCAGCTGATCCTTGATGTCGAATTGCTGCGCATGAAGGCCGGCATTTTCAAGTTCAAGACCTGCGCCACCGTGGACGGTGTGCTGGCGGTTGAGGCAGAACTCACCTGCGCCATGCGCAAAATCGCCTGAGGAGGCGCACTTGACCGCCATCCATACCACGGCCCTCGTTGACCCCGCTGCCGAGCTTGACGGTTCGGTCACCGTCGGGCCATATACCGTCATTGGTCCGCACGTCAAGATTGGCGCCGGCACCACCGTTGGTCCGCACTGTGTGATCGAAGGCCACACCACCATTGGTTGCGACAACCGGATTTTCCAGTTTGCCTCGCTGGGTGCCATACCGCAGGACAAGAAATATGCCGGTGAGCCTTGCGAGTTGGTCATCGGCGACCGCAACACCATTCGCGAGTTTTGCACCTTCAACATCGGCTCGCCCGGTGATGTCGGTGTCACACGCGTCGGCGACGACAACTGGCTGATGGCTTATGTGCACCTGGCCCATGACTGTCAGGTGGGCAACCACACCATTTTTGCCAACAGCGCACAACTGGCCGGTCATGTGCATGTCGGCGACTGGGCGATTTTGGGTGGCTTTACCGTTGTGCACCAGTTTGTCCGCATTGGTGCTCACAGCATGACGGCCATGTGCGCGCTGTTGTTTGCCGACTTGCCGCCGTTTGTCATGTGCCAGGGGCAGCCGGCAGCGGCGCGCTCGATGAACTTTGAAGGTTTGCGCCGGCGCGGTTTTTCGCCCGAGCGCATCAGTGCCGTCAAGGCCATGCACAAGGCGCTGTACCGCGACGACCTGACGCTGCAAGCGGCCCGGGAACGTATTGAAGATTTAACGCAAACCTACCCCGAATCGTTGCCAGACGTGCAGATGATGGTCGCGTTCCTGGACCAGGCATCGCCCCAGCGCGGCATTGTGCGCTAAGCCTGTTAACCGTAAGCCCATGCAAGTCGCCCTGGTCGCTGGTGAAACCTCTGGTGATTTGCTGGCGGGTTTGTTGCTGGACGGCTTGCAGCAGCGTTGGCCAGGTTTGCAGTCGGTTGGCATTGGCGGCCCGCAGATGGCGCAGCGCGGTTTTGCGGCCTGGTGGCCGCATGACAAACTCGCTGTCCATGGTTTTGGCTGGGAGGTGCTGCGCCGCTACCGTGAGATTGTCGGCATCCGCAATCAACTCAAAGCGCGCCTGTTGCAAAACCATCCGGACGTTTTTATCGGCGTCGATGCACCCGACTTCAACCTGGACCTGGAAGCCGCTTTACGGGCCCAGGGTATCAAGACCGTGCATTTTGTCTGTCCCTCCATTTGGGCCTGGCGACCGGAGCGCATTGAGAAGATCAAGCGCAGCGTCGACCATGTGCTGTGCATTTTTCCGTTCGAGCCGACACTGCTGGCCGCCCATGGCATTGCCGCCACCTATGTCGGCCACCCGCTGGCCAACGTGATTCCGATGCAGCCAGACCAAGCCGCGGCGCGTGCCCGGTTGGGGCTGTCAGTGCAGGATTCAGTGGTGGCCATTTTGCCGGGCAGCCGTGAGTCGGAAATTGCCCATCTGGCTTCCCACTTCTTCGAGGCGGCCAGGCTGATCGGTCTGGCACGACCTGAAACGAAATTCATCGTTCCCGTGGTGGCAGCCCGCCAGGCCCGGATCAAAGCGGCACTCAGGGCCAGCGGCATGTTTGATCGGGTGCAACTGGTAACGGGTCAGTCCCACACGGTGCTTGCCGCCTGTGACGTGACTCTGATCGCCAGTGGCACGGCTACGCTGGAGGCCGCCCTGTTCAAGCGTCCGATGGTCATCGCCTACCGCATGGGTTGGTTGTCGTGGCAGATCATGCGGCGCAAGAAACTGCAGGCCTGGGTCGGGTTGCCCAACATTTTGTGCCGTGATTTTGTCGTGCCGGAACTGCTGCAGGAAGCCGCCACGCCGCCAGCGCTGGCGCAGGAAATTCTGCAGTGGCTTGACGCAAAAACCCGGCAACCTGAGAAAATACACGCCCTTGAACAACGCTTTTGCGCGCTGCACGCCGAGTTGCAGCGCGACACACCCCGACTTGCTGCCCATGCCATCGCGCAACTCCTCCACCCCTGAACCCGGCGCCAGCCGTTTGTCGGCGTCGCGTACCGCGCCTGCGGCCAGGCGGCGTGCCCAGCGACCAGCCAGCATGCAGCAGGTCGCACTGCAATGGGGTATGACTGGCTTGATCGCCGGGGTTGACGAGGCCGGCCGTGGACCGCTGGCCGGTCCGGTGGTGGCTGCTGCGGTCATTTTGGACGAGTTGCATCCGATCAAGGGCCTGGCCGACTCCAAAAAACTCACGGCCCGCAAACGTGAGGCGCTGTTTGACGAGATCAGGGCCAAGGCCCTGTGTTTTTCTGTGGCGCAAGCCAGTGTGCAGGAAATTGATGCGCTCAACATCCTGCAGGCGACCCTGCTGGCCATGCGCCGCGCCGTCGAGGGCTTGCGCCTGAGCCCCAAACTGGTGCTGGTCGACGGCAACCGCCTGCCGGTGTTGCCCATGCGCGCCGAGGCCATCGTCAAGGGCGATAGCCTGGTGGCGGCGATTTCGGCAGCATCGATTCTGGCCAAGGTGACGCGTGACCACTGGTGCCTGGATGTCGATGCCCGCTATCCCGCATACGGCTTTGCCAGGCACAAGGGTTATGGCACGGCGGTTCATCTGGCGGCTTTGCAAAGCCATGGCGCCTGCCCGGAGCACCGCACCACTTTCCGGCCGGTGACCGAGGTATTGCACGGAGCCATGCCATGACCTCGCCCCAGGTGCTGCACATCAGCTCGCGCGACAACGCCTTGCTCAAGGACCTCAAGCGCCTGGCCCATGGCAGCACCGAGTACCGCAAGCAGCAGCGCATCTGGGCCGAGGGCGACCACTTGGTGCGCGCCGCCATGGGGCGCGGTGTGCGGCCCGCGCTGGGTATTTTTGCAGCTTCCTATTGGACGTCTGCGCCGGCAGCTTATGTGCAGGCAGCGCTTAAAAATATTGTTCTGACCGACCCGCTGTTTGCCGATCTCAGCACGCTGGAGTCGCCGGCACGCATGGGCTTTGTCTTTGATTTGCCGGCCCAGCCAGAATTTCAGCCCGCTGTGGCAACCGTCATCCTGGACCGGGTGCAGGATGCCGGCAATGTGGGGGCCATTTTGCGCAGCGCCTCGGCCTTTGGCTTCAAACAGGTCATTGCCCTCAAGGGCACGGCGGCGCTGTGGAGCACCAAGGTGCTGCGCGCCGGCATGGGTGCCCACTGGGGTCTTCAGCTCATCGAGGGGGCAACCCTTGATCAGTTGGATGGAATGACCGTGCCCTTGCTGGTCACCAGTTCGCATCGCGGCAGTTATTTGCACCAGGCACTCATGAAAAAGGAGCTGCCCATGCCCTGTGCCTGGGCCCTCGGGCACGAGGGGCAGGGCGTTTGCGGCGAACTCGAAGCGCGCGCCAGTGGCCATGTGCGGATTGCCCAACCGGGCGGCGAAGAGTCGCTCAATGTGGCCAGCGCCGCTGCGATTTGCCTGCACGCGAGTGCCACGGCGCACTTGGGCTAAGGGTGCCCCTGGGCTATAATTCGGGTCAATTTCGCCCTCGCGTACGCTCGCAGCAGCAGTCCACTCAACCCAGTCAGTAGCCGCTTCAGGAAGTCTTCCTGCGCGCTTGGGCGTACCCGCAACCATTTCGGAGAACCCAGTGCTTTTGTCTCTCAAGGGAAATACCCCACCGGCCATTCTGGCACTCGCAGACGGCACGGTCTATATCGGTCATTCCATCGGGGCCGCAGGATCCACGGTAGGCGAGGTGGTTTTCAACACCGCCATGACCGGCTACCAGGAAATCCTGACCGACCCCAGCTACTGCCAGCAAATCGTCACGCTGACTTACCCGCACATCGGCAACTATGGCGTCAACCCGCAGGACGTGGAGGCCGACAAGGTTCACGCTGCCGGTTTGATCATCAAGGACCTGCCCTTGCT
Source organism: Rhodoferax sp. (assembly GCF_023701345.1). GTDB lineage: Bacteria > Pseudomonadota > Gammaproteobacteria > Burkholderiales > Burkholderiaceae_C > Rhodoferax. Next base: position 38,496 of record NZ_JAMPXE010000008.1, read on the forward strand.
GGCGTCCAACTTTCGCTCTACCCAAACGCTCAGCGACTACCTGGTTGCAGAGGGTACGGTCGCCATCGCCAACATCGACACCCGCCAGTTGACCCGTCAACTGCGCACGCTTGGCGCGCAAAACGGCTGCATCCTGGCTCTGGCTGACGGCGAGGCGGTGACGCCTGCCGCCATTGATAAGGCGCTGTCATTGGCCAAAGCCGCGCCCAGCATGGCTGGTACTGACCTGGCCAAGGTGGTGTCCAGCACCGTGTTCTACGACTGGACGCAGACCGAGTGGGAACTGTTCAACCCGGCGCTCAGTGGCGGCCCTGGCTACGGTGAACAAGCCGCGCCGCGCTTTCACGTGGTGGCCTATGACTTCGGCGTCAAGAAAAATATCCTGCGCATGTTGGCACAGCGTGGCTGCCGGGTCACGGTGGTGCCGGCGCAAACCCCGGCCGCCGAGGTGCTCAAGCAGCAGCCGGACGGCATCTTCCTGAGCAACGGCCCGGGCGATCCGCAGCCTTGTGACTACGCCATTGCCGCGGTCGCCGAACTGATCGACAGCGGCATCCCGACCTTCGGCATTTGCCTGGGGCACCAGATCATGGCGCTGGCTTCCGGCGCCAAAACATTCAAGATGAAGTTTGGCCACCATGGCGCCAACCATCCGGTCAAAGACCTGGACAGCGGCCGCGTCAGCATCACCAGCCAGAACCACGGTTTTGCCGTCGATGAAAAAACCCTGCCGGCCAATCTGCGCGCCACCCATGTCAGCCTGTTTGACGGCACGCTGCAAGGCCTGGAGCGCACCGACAAGCCGGCGTTCTGCTTCCAGGGGCACCCCGAGGCCTCACCCGGCCCGCATGACATTGGCTACCTGTTCGACCGCTTCATCACCGCCATGGAGTCGCGCGGATGAGTTTTTACGGCGTCACCGACCTGTGGACCTATGTGATTGGTGCCTTTGGCATCATCTTGCTGCCCGGGCCCAATTCTCTGTATGTGCTCTCGGTGGCAACCGCGCGCGGCGTGCGCGCCGGTTTCCAGGGGGCCTACGGCGTGTTCGTGGGCGACACCATTTTGCTGTTGTGCACCGCATTGGGCGCGGCTGGTGTGCTGCGCACCTACCCGGCCATGTTCATGGTGGTCAAGTACGTTGGTGCGGCTTATCTGGCGTGGGTCGGTTTTAATTTGCTGCGCGCGGCCTTGGCCGGTTTGCGTGCCCAGCCCGAGCTGCTGGGCAGCGAGAAAAATGACGCCAATAGCGCAAGCCCCGCCAGCGCCGCCCATTTGCAGCGGCCGTTTCGTCGTGCCCTTGTGATCAGCCTGCTGAATCCGAAAGCGATCTTGTTTTTGCTGTCGTTTTTTGTCCAGTTCATTGATACCAGCTATGCCCATCCGGAAGTGCCATTTTTGATTTTGAGCGCCATCCTGATGACTTTCAGCGCCCTCTATCTGTCGGTGCTGATCGTCACCGGGGCCAGACTGGCGCAGGGGTTTGCCCAGCGCAAGCGCCTGTCGGCCGGGCTGTCGAGCCTGGTGGGTGGCCTGTTTCTGTGGTTTGGGGCCAAATTGGCCAGCGCCAGCCTGAATTAATAAAACAAGAGAACCGTCCTTCAACATGCCAAAACGTACCGACATCAAAAGCATCCTCATCATTGGCGCGGGCCCCATCATCATTGGCCAGGCCTGTGAATTCGATTACTCCGGCGTGCAAGCCTGCAAGGCGCTGCGTGAAGAGGGCTACAAGGTCATCCTGATCAACAGCAACCCGGCCACCATCATGACCGACCCGGCCACGGCCGATGTGACTTACATCGAGCCCATCACCTGGAAGACGGTCGAGAAGATCATCGCCAAGGAGCGTCCCGACGCGATTCTGCCGACCATGGGCGGCCAGACCGCGCTCAACTGTGCCCTCGATTTGTGGCACAACGGCGTGCTGACCAAATACACCGGCGCCGCCACAGGCAAACCGGTCGAGCTGATCGGCGCCAAGCCGGAGGCGATTGACAAGGCCGAAGACCGCCTCAAGTTCAAGGATGCCATGACCAAGATCGGTCTGGGCTCGGCAAAATCCGGCATTGCGCACAGCATGGAAGAAGCCTGGGCGGTGCAGAAGACGGTCGGTTTCCCGACCGTGATCCGTCCCAGTTTCACGCTCGGCGGCACCGGTGGCGGCATTGCCTACAACCCCGAAGAGTTTGTCGTGATCTGCAAGCGCGGCCTGGAAGCCTCGCCGACCAACGAACTGCTGATCGAAGAGTCGCTGCTGGGCTGGAAAGAGTACGAGATGGAGGTGGTACGCGACACCGCCGACAACTGCATCATCGTTTGTTCGATCGAAAACCTGGACCCGATGGGCGTGCACACCGGTGACTCGATCACGGTGGCGCCGGCGCAGACGCTCACCGACAAGGAATACCAGATCTTGCGAAACGCATCGCTCGCCGTGCTGCGCGAGATTGGTGTCGATACCGGCGGCTCCAACGTGCAGTTCTCCATCAACCCCAAGGACGGGCGCATGGTGGTGATCGAGATGAACCCGCGCGTCAGCCGCTCCAGCGCGCTGGCCTCCAAGGCCACGGGTTTCCCGATTGCCAAGGTGGCCGCCAAACTGGCGGTGGGCTACACGCTCGACGAACTCAAGAACGAGATCACCGGCGGCGCCACACCGGCCAGCTTCGAGCCCAGCATCGACTACGTGGTCACCAAGATCCCGCGTTTTGCGTTCGAGAAATTCCCCGCAGCCGACAGCCGCCTGACGACCCAGATGAAGAGTGTGGGCGAGGTCATGGCGATGGGCCGCACCTTCCAGGAGTCGTTCCAGAAAGCCCTGCGCGGTCTGGAAGTGGGCGTGGACGGCATGAACGAGAAAACCCAGGACCGCGAAATCCTGGAGCGCGAGCTCGGCGAGCCCGGCCCCGACCGCATCTGGTACGTGGGTGACGCCTTTGCCGCCGGCTGGAGCGTGGATGAAGTGTTTGAACTCACCAAGATTGACCGCTGGTTTTTGGTGCAGATCGAGCAAATCGTCAAGATCGAGCTTGAAATCGAGCAGTTGCCGCAGCCTGCCGTGGGCACGGCGCTGGATTCGATTGACGCGCTTACCCTGCGTGCGCTCAAGCAAAAGGGTTTTTCCGACCGCCGCCTGGCCAAGCAGTTCAAGACCAGCGACACCGCGGTGCGTGCGCGCCGCCATGCGCTGGGTGTGCGCCCGGTGTACAAGCGGGTCGACACTTGCGCGGCTGAATTCGCCACCAACACCGCCTATCTGTATTCCACCTACGAGGCTGAAGGCGCGGAGTGCGAAGCGGCACCCACCGACAAAAAGAAGATCATGGTGCTTGGTGGCGGACCCAACCGCATCGGCCAGGGCATCGAGTTCGACTACTGCTGCGTGCATGCCGCGCTGGCCATGCGTGAAGACGGGTTCGAGACCATCATGGTCAATTGCAATCCCGAGACCGTTTCGACCGATTACGACACCTCGGACCGTCTCTACTTCGAGCCCTTGACACTGGAAGACGTGCTGGAGATTGTCGACAAGGAAAAACCCTATGGCGTGATCGTCCAGTACGGCGGTCAGACCCCCTTGAAGCTGGCGCTGGATCTGGAAGCCAATGGCGTGCCGATCATCGGCACCAGCCCGGACATGATTGACGCCGCTGAAGACCGCGAGCGCTTCCAGAAGCTGCTGCATGAACTCAAATTGCGCCAACCGCCCAACGCCACCGCGCGCACCGAGGCCGAGGCGCTGGAAAAAGCCGCTGCCCTGGGTTACCCGCTGGTGGTGCGCCCAAGCTATGTGCTGGGCGGCCGGGCCATGGAAATCGTGCACGAGCAGCGCGACCTGGAGCGCTACATGCGCGAAGCGGTCAAGGTCTCGCATGATTCGCCGGTGCTGCTGGACCGCTTCCTGAACGACGCCATTGAATGTGATGTCGACTGCGTGCGTGATGCCACCGGTCAGACCTACATTGGCGGCGTTATGGAACACATTGAACAGGCCGGTGTGCACAGCGGCGACTCGGCCTGCTCGCTGCCGCCCTACAGCCTGTGCTTTGATACGGTGACCGAGATCAAGCGTCAGACCGCGGCCATGGCCCATGGCCTGAACGTGGTGGGCTTGATGAACGTGCAGTTTGCGATCCAGCACCTCGATGGGCAGGACGTGATTTTTGTGCTCGAAGTCAACCCGCGGGCCTCGCGCACCGTGCCCTTTGTCTCCAAAGCCACCGGCGTGCAACTGGCCAAGGTGGCAGCGCGCTGCATGGTGGGTCAAACGCTGGCCGCGCAAGGCATCAGCCGCGAGGTTGATCCGCCTTATTTCAGCGTCAAGGAAGCCGTCTTCCCGTTCGTCAAGTTCCCCGGGGTGGACACCATCCTGGGCCCCGAGATGAAGTCCACCGGCGAAGTCATGGGCGTCGGCAAGACCTTTGGCGAAGCCTTCGTCAAGTCGCAAATGGGCGCCGGCAGCAAGTTGCCGCGGCCTTTCACGGCCACGGGTGAGCCTTCCGGCAAGGTCTTTTTGTCGGTCAAGAACAATGACAAACAGCGTGCCATCGACGTCGCCAAGTCACTGGTGGCGATGAATTTCAACGTGGTGGCGACCAAGGGAACGGCAGCTGCCATCAATGCCGCCGGTGTCCCCTGCGGCGTCGTCAACAAGGTCACCGAAGGCCGTCCGCACATTGTCGACATGCTGAAGAACAACGAGATTGTGCTGGTCATCAACACGGTGGAAGAGCGTCGCAATGCGATTGCCGATTCGCGTCAGATCCGCACCTCGGCCCTGCTTGCCCAAGTGACCACGTTCACCACCATTGCCGGTGCTGAAGCGGCGGTGGAAGGCATGCGTTACATGGACGATCTCGGTGTGATTTCGGTGCAGGAGATGCATGCGCAATTGAACGCAGGGTAAACCTTTGCCTGCCAGTCGCATATTCGCGGCATAATTCAACCCATACCGCCGGACGGCAACGTTCGGCGGTTTCATTTTGTGACCTTTCATTTTCACGGAGCTTGACGTGGCGACCCTTCCCCTTACCAAACGTGGTGCTGACAAACTCAAGGCCGAGTTGCATCAACTCAAGGCATTTGAGCGCCCAGCGGTCATCAACGCCATCGCCGAGGCGCGCGCGCAGGGTGATTTGAGCGAAAACGCCGAATACGAATCGGCCAAGGACAAACAGGGTTTTGTCGAAGGCCGCATCAAGGAAATCGAAGGCAAGCTCTCGGCGGCGCAAATCATCGACCCGACCGAACTCCATGCCGATGGCCGGGTGGTCTTTGGCGCCACGGTGGAGCTCGAAGACGAAGAATCCGGCCAAAAAGTCACTTACCAGATCGTCGGAGAAGACGAGGCTGACCTCAAGCTTGGTCTGATCAACATCAACAGCCCGATTGCTCGCGCCCTGATTGGCAAGGTCGAAGGCGACACCGCTGAGGTGCAGGCGCCCGCTGGCTTGCGTCACTACGAAGTGGTGGCGGTCAGCTATATCTGATCTGAATGGCCGAGCGTTTTCTGGCTTTGGCACCCTGGCTGGCGGCCTTGTGGTGGGGCAGTCTGACCACCCTGGGTGCACTGGTCGTACCTTTGCTTTTTGTGCATTTGCCCAGCCCGGCCCTGGCGGGCGGCATGGCGGCCAAATTGTTCACGGCGCAAACCTGGCTCAGTACCGGGTGTGGCCTGCTGCTGTTGCTGCTGCATCGGCCCGGTCAGGCAGGGCCCGGCAATGGGCGGACTCAGGCCGCGCTGGTTTTCATGCTGCTAGGGGTGCTGCTGGCGCTGCTGTCGGAATTTGCGGTCGCCCCCAGAATCGTGAGCCGGGAGAGTTTGCGTCTCTGGCACAGCGTGGGCAGCGCGATGTTTGCGTTGCAGTGGCTGTGTGCCGGGGTGACGTTCTGGCAATTGACCCGAAAGCACTAGTCAGTTGAGGACGGTGCAATCCGATTAGCTTTGGCTGCGTTGCTTTTTAACGCTGACCTGCTTGGGCTTGGAGCGCTTGACTTGCCCGCCGGAGGTCAGACGCTGGTTGCCCAACACGCGCAGGGTTTTGACCTCGGGACGCTGGCCGCCGCGGGTGCTGTACTTGAGCACCTTGACATCACGCGGGCCGGGTTTGCGGTCCTCGTCAGCGGTTTTTTCGCGCTCGGGCAGCGGCCGCCACAGCACCAGCAACTTGCCGATGTGCTGGATGGGAGCAGCATTGAGTTCATCGGCCAGGGTTTGAAACATGGCTTCGCGGGCGACGCGATCGTCTGAGAAAACGCGAACCTTGATGAGGCCGTGGGCCTTCAGCGCGGCGTCGGCTTCTTTCTTGACGGCATCGGTCAGGCCGTCGCCGCCAATCATGACCACGGGGTCGAGGTGGTGGGCTTCAGCACGGTGAACTTTGCGTTGGGCGGGGGTCAGTTGAATTTGAGACATAACAGTATTATCGGTGAGAACTATGAAATCAGCAGTTAAAAGCAGCAAGGTCAACCGGGCCTGGCTCAA
>NZ_JAMPXE010000121.1 GCF_023701345.1 Rhodoferax sp.
AATTCGTCCAGCGGCGCCTCGGTTTCCAGCATGTCGCCCACTTTGAACATGGCCTGACGGATGGCGCTGATCTCTGCCGCTGACAGCAGCGCGGCATCTGCGACCATGGCGGTTTCTGTGGCGTCGAGCATGCGCCGGGCGTCCACCTGCGCTTCACGCAGCGAGCGCAGCAGCAGGTCGTCTTTGGAGGCGCCGATGGCGTCTTGCAGCATGGCCGAAATTTGCGTGTCGGCCAGGCCATAGGTGGGCTTGACCTCGATGTGGGCCTCAATGCCGCTGACTTGTTCACGCGCCGTGACCGACAGCAGGCCGTCGGCATCGATCTGAAAACTCACGCGAATGTGCACCGACCCGGCCACTGCTGGCGGAATGCCGCGCAGCTCAAAGCGCGCCAGCGAGCGGCAGTGGGCGACGCTTTCGCGTTCGCCCTGCACCACATGCAGCGACATGGCGGTTTGCCCGTCCTTGAAGGTGGTGAATTCCTGGGCGCGGGCGATGGGCAAGGTGGAGTTGCGCGGGATGATTTTTTCAACCAATCCGCCCATGGTTTCTATGCCCAGCGACAGCGGGCACACGTCCAGCAGCAGCCATTCATCACCGCCGCTGTTGCCCGCCAACACATTGGCCTGCAAGGCGGCACCGATGGCCACCACCTGGTCGGGGTCGATGTCGACCAGCGGCTCGCGGTCAAAAAACTGGCGCACCGCCTCGCGTGCAATGGGCATGCGGGTGGAGCCGCCCACCAGCACCACGCCGGTGATGTCGTCAATGGTCAGCAGGGCGTCGCGCAGTGCGCGCCGGGTGGCGTGCATGGTGCGGGTGATCAGGGGCGCGCCGAGTTCGGCAAACTGGGCGCGTGACAGGATGGCTTGTTGCGTAGAGCCATCGGCGGCGGCCAGCGCCAGGGCCGCGGTGTCATGCTGCGACAGGGCTTCCTTGGCCGTGCGCGCTGCCGCCAGCAGGCTGCGCTGGGCACCCGGCGACAAGGCGGACAGGCCGTTTATGCCGTGCTGGGTGCAAAACCACCCGGCAATCGCGTGGTCAAAGTCGTCACCACCCAGGGCCGAGTCGCCGCCGGTGGCCAGCACCTCGAACACGCCTTTGGTCAAACGCAGGATGGAGATGTCAAAGGTGCCTCCGCCCAGGTCGTAAATGGCAAACGTGCCTTCGGCGGCCTTGTCCAGACCATAGGCGATGGCGGCCGCGGTGGGTTCATTAAGCAGGCGCAGCACCGTCAGCCCGGCCAGGCGTGCCGCGTCCTTGGTGGCCTGGCGTTGGGCATCGTCGAAGTAGGCGGGCACGGTGATCACCACGCCAGCCAGCGGGCCGCCCAGTGCACATTCGGCGCGCTCGCGCAACGCGGTCAAAATTTCGGCCGACACCTGCACCGGTGAGCGCTCACCGCACACCGTGCTGATACCCACCATGCCGGGGCCGTCGGTGAAGCGGTAGGGCAGGCCGGCCGCCTCTTTCAGGTCGCTCAGGCTGCGGCCCATGAAACGCTTCACCGACACAATCGTGTTCTCGGGATCTTCGGCCTGGCTGTCCTGTGCCTCGCGCCCCACCACAATGCCGTTGCCCGGCAGATAACGCACCACGGACGGCAGCAGCAGGGCGCCGTTTTCGTCAGGCAATGACCGCGCCACGGCGCTTTGCACGGTGGCAATCAGCGAGTTGGTGGTGCCCAGGTCAATGCCCGCCGCCAGCCGGTGCTGGTGTGGTGCGGCGCTTTGGCCGGGTTCGGAAATCTGGAGTAAGGCCATTGGGAAGTCTCAGGTCGTAGCGAGCAGGTAAATACCAGGAACACCGCGGGACTGGCTTTGCCAGACCGCTGGTGTTGCCCCCTTGAGGGGGGAGGCGGCTACGCGAAGCGAGCAAGCAACGGGGGGGAGCCTATTCATACGGCAAAACTCTCGCCGCAGCCGCAATTGGCCTTGGCGTTGGGGTTGTTGAACTTGAAGCCCTCGTTCAGGCCTTCACGCACAAAGTCAAGCTCGGTGCCAGCCAGCATGCCCAGGCTGCGCGGGTCAACAATGACCTTCACGCCATGGGTTTCAAAACAGGCGTCGTCGGGGTTGGAGGCATCGACAAATTCGAGCGCGTAGGCAAAACCGTTGCAGCCACTGGTCTTGACGGCCAGGCGCAGGCCGATGCCGCTGCCCCGTTTGGCGATGGATTTTTCAACGTGGCGCGCAGCGGCAGCAGTCAGGGATACAGACATGGCATCACCTTTTCGTTAAACCGAGAACGAGCTGCCGCAGCCGCAGGTGGTCTGGGCATTGGGGTTGTGGATGACAAAGCGCGAGCCTTCCAGACCGTCTTCAAAGTCGACGCGGGCCCCCAGCACATACTGCAGGCTCATGGCATCGACGACCAAGGCGACACCTTCGGTTATGGTCAGCGTGTCGTCCTCGGCAATGGCATCGTCAAAGGCAAAACCGTAGGAAAAGCCCGAACAACCGCCACCCGTGACATACAGCCGGAGTTTGAGTTCCGGGTTGCCTTCTTCAACGATCAAATCCGCCACCTTGGCGGCCGCCTGTGGCGTGAATTCGAGCATGTTGGGCATCAGCTCTGGTGCCATGTCGGTTGAACTTGTCAATGCAGCTTCCATGATGATTCCTTGGTTGGGTGTGTGATCGGGGCAATGAACGGGGCGAATCAGCGTGTGGCGGAGGCGCAGGCGATCTGTTCGGACACCAGCGTGGCGGCACCGGTGGGGTGGCGCGAGCGGAAGTCGGCCACGGCGGCCTTGATGGCATCTTCAGCCAGGATCGAGCAATGGATCTTGACCGGTGGCAAGGCCAGCTCCTCGGAAATGTCCGCGTTCTTGATGGCCAGGGCCTCATCGAGTGTGCGTCCGCGCACCCATTCGGTGACCAGTGAGCTGGACGCAATGGCCGAGCCGCAACCATAGGTTTTGAACTTGGCATCTTCGATCACGCCCTGCGCGTTAACGCGGATCTGCAGCCGCATCACATCACCGCAGGCGGGCGCACCCACCATGCCGGTGCCCACACTGTCATCGCCCGCCTCGAAGGCGCCGACGTTGCGTGGGTTTTCGTAGTGGTCGACGACCTTTTCGCTGTATGCCATAAAAATTCTCCGGTTAGCGGATGGAAAAAAGGGAATAGCTTCAGTGTTCAGACCACTGGATCGAATTGAGGTCAATGCCGGCTTGCACCATGTCCCACAGCGGGCTCATGGCGCGTAATTTGGTGACCACCTGGGTGACTTGCGCAATGGTGAAATCGATGTCTTGCTCGGTGGTGAAGCGGCCAAGCGAAAAGCGCACCGAGCTGTGCGCCAGCTCGTCGCTGCGGCCCATGGCGCGCAGCACATAGCTGGGCTCCAGGCTGGCCGAGGTGCAGGCCGAGCCCGACGACACGGCCACACCCTTGATGCCCATCAGCAGCGACTCACCTTCGACGTAGTTGAAACTGGCGTTGAGGTAGTGCACGGCCCGGTGTTCTTCGTCGCCGTTCAGCACCACCGCGTCCATCTTCAGGAAACCGGCCCAGAGCCGCTCGCGCAGCGCACCGATACGTGCGTTGTCAGCGGCCATCTGTTCGCGCGCCAGCCAGAAGGCCTCGCCCATGCCCACAATCTGGTGCGTGGGCAGGGTGCCCGAGCGCATGCCGCGCTCATGACCGCCGCCGTGCATCTGGGCTTCAAGACGCACGCGGGGTTTGCGCCGCACATACAAGGCGCCCACACCCTTGGGTCCGTACATCTTGTGGGCCGACAGCGACATCATGTCGATCGGCAACACCGCCAGATCAATCGCCACCTTGCCCGCCGCCTGTGCGGCATCCACATGAAACAGCACCTTCCTGGTGCAGCAAATGGCCCCCAATGCGGCCACATCCTGAATGACACCGGTTTCGTTGTTGACCATCATGACCGAGGCCAGCAGCGTGTCGGGGCGCAGGGCGGCTTCAAACACGGCCGGGTCCAGCAGACCGCTGGGCAACACGGGCAGCACCGTGACCTCAAAGCCCTCACGCTCCAGCTCGCGCATGCTGTCCAGCACCGCCTTGTGCTCGGTCGCCACCGTCACCAGGTGTTTGCCCTTGCCTTGGTAAAAATGTGCGGCACCTTTGATGGCCAGGTTATTCGATTCGGTGGCGCCCGAGGTCCAGGCAATTTCGCGCGGGTCGGCGTTGATCAGGGCGCAGACCTGCTCGCGGGCCAGCTCCACCGCCTCATCGGCGGCCCATCCAAAAGCGTGCGAGCGGCTGGCCGGGTTGCCGAAAAGATCCGTCAGGTACGGGATCATTTTTCTGGCCACACGGGGGTCTACCGGCGTGGTGGCCGCGTAGTCAAGGTAGACCGGCTGAACGGCACGGGCAGTGGCCTTGTTGCGGCTGATGTCTGGCATGGCAGGCTCCTGAAAAATGGTGGACACCTGCTGTTCTGCAATTTCAATGCCATGCCTGTTTCGGGCAAATCAGTGACTGCAAATGCGTTGATTGTTGTTTTTGTCTGTGGGTCTGGCCGCAGCTTGTCGCTGTCTTGTCTCGTTTGTCGGAAAAACTGACCGTTGGAATGGGCGCAAAAAAAGGGGCTGAAACGCTGGAGGTACGTTTCTTGCATGGAGCCTCGTCGTGGCGAATGTGTTGGCATTCAGTCACGTTAACCGGAGATCCACATGGTGAATACACAGGCAATTGAATCCCGGCGTGAACTCAACGCAATTTACGAAGTCAGCAAAACGCTGGCCACGTCGCTGGACGTGGCCAAGACGTTTCGTGAGGCCTTGAACCATCTGGTGCATGCCTTCGACTGGCGGCGTGCCTTTGTGGTGCTGTCCGAGCCGGATGCTTACCTGCGCGGCTTGTGCGCCGTGGGATTGACCCGCGACGAGCAGCAGCGCTTGCAGTTTCGGACCGGTGAGGGCATTGTGGGCCGTGTCTTTGCCAACGGCATACAGGTCATCGTCCCCGATGTGCGCGCTGAGCCGCTGTTTCTCAACCGCACCGGCGGGGCGGACCAGAGCCCGGGCGTTGCGGTGGCCATGCTGGTCACGCCGATTCATGCCGATCGCCGTGTCGTCGGTGTACTGGCCATCGACTGCCTCAATCCTGACGAACGCCGGAGCTTCTCGTACGACTTGCAGCTTCTCAAAATGGTAGCCACCCTGATGGGGCAGGCACTCTTGCTGCACCGCAGTGTGAGTGCTGCGCACGACACCATGCAGGACGAGGTGCGGCGCATGGGCAAGGTGCTCAAGCCCAACCAGCAGATCGACCAGGTCGTGGGCATTTCCAGACCCATGCAGGAAGTTTTTGACCAGGTGCACCAGGTGGCACCGGCGCGCACCACGGTGCTGCTGCGTGGCGAAAGCGGCACCGGCAAAGAGGTGATCGCACGCGCCATCCACAACCTGTCGCCACGCAAGCGCGAAGCGTTTGTGCGTGTCAATTGCGCCGCGCTGACCGAGTCGCTGCTTGAGAGCGAATTGTTCGGTCACGAAAAAGGTTCTTTCACCGGCGCCCAGGGCCAGCGCAAGGGGCGGTTCGAGCTGTCGCACGGCGGCACGCTGTTTCTGGACGAAATTGGCGACATCTCGGCCTCGTTCCAGGCCAAGCTGCTGCGCGTGTTGCAAGAGCGCGAGTTTGAGCGTGTGGGCGGCTCCGCCGTGGTCAAGGTCGATGTGCGGCTGATCCTGGCGACCAATCGCAATCTGGAGCGCATGGTGCAGGCGGGCGAGTTCCGCGCCGACCTCTACTACCGTATCAACGTGGTCAGCATCCAGCTACCGCCGCTGCGCGAACGGCGCGACGACATACCGGCCATGGCGCAGCATTTTTTGGACCGCTTCAACCAAGAGAACGGGCGCGCCACCCGCTTCAGCCCTGCCGCCATGCGCGTGCTGACCAGTTGTTACTGGCCCGGCAACGTGCGCGAGCTGGAAAACTGCGTCGAGCGCACGGCCACCATGGCGCACGAGGACGCCATCACCGACCTGGCCTTTCCATGCCGGGAAAACCGCTGCCTGACCCAGGTGCTGCACCACATCGACCGCGAAGACGCCGTTCGCCCCATCCGTCTGGCGGACATCCCCATCGCAGAAGTGGCCATGCCGCCAGCGTCGATTGCGTCAGCACCGGAGGCTGCTGCGCCTGGCGGCGAGCCCGTTGAAACCGCCGTGCCCGCAGACGGTGACGCCTCTGCGCCGCCCGCCGACGGCAAGCCCGAAGGGGAACGTGACCGCCTCATCTGGGCCATGGAGCGCTGCGGCTGGGTGCAGGCCAAGGCCGCCCGCCTGCTCAAGATTTCGCCGCGGCAAATGGGCTATGCCCTGCAAAAGAACGGGATTGAGGTCAGGAAGTTTTGACGCGTGCAGGTGTGTATGAAGTGGACCCGGAATTTGGGACAGTTGTTTAAGTGGGACACTGTCGAAAGAAACGGGTAATCCAAATGAGTGAATCGAAAAAGCGCCACGTCCACCTGCCGGAGTTCAAGGCCAAGGTGGGTTCAGAGGCCCTGAGAAGGATGAAGACCATCAGTCAGATTGCACAGGAATACGCGGTCCATCCGATGCAGGTTGGGCAATGGAAGCGGGAGATCCAGGCCCAGGCCAAAAGTCTGTTTGAAGGCAAACGCGGGCCACAGCCGGTGTCGGCCGAGAGTGCGCCCGAGAGGCTTTACGGTGAAATCGGGCGACTCAAGATGGAGCTCGATTGGCTCAAAAAAAGTCAGGGATCAGCCTGCCATGATCCGCCGCAGCTGGATTGGCATTCATGCCAATCTGACTCAGAAGCGTCAATGCGTGCTGGCCGGCATGTCGCGCACGACGGTCTACGCCAAGCGCAAGCCCGAGGTGTTCAACAGCGACCAAGGCAGCCAATTCACCAGCGATGTATTCACGGACGTTCTGAAACTCAAGCGGCGGCGGTGCGATGATCGTGGACAAATACCGGGGCAGCGCCGTCCAGTTGCGAGGAGTCGAGTGCAACTTAAACTGCCATCAAGTCTGTCCTGACTCAGGGGTCCACTTCAGTTTGGCGCGTGGTACTTCTGGGCGCACCAGTGCGGGTTTGCCTGCCTCATCGACGCCATGCACGGCAAAGACGTTCTTGGCGAGATCAATTCCAACGGTTACGATAACCATGATTTTCCCTCTCAGGTGAGTTGATGAAAAGTTTTGCCTCTCCATCTTGGCACTCAGTTGCCGTAAACCGCAACCCCCACGGGTCGCGGCTCACTTGGGACGGGGAAGTCCCTTTCATTCGTTGGGCCTCATGAAAGCTCACCACTCGAAGGCAATATGACCAAGATCACTTTTAACCCTGATCACAAGGCAGCACTTGATGCCTTCTTGCTGCATTTGCAAGGCGTAACGTCGGGAAAGATGTTCGGATACCCAGCTTACTATGTGCACGGCAAACTTTTTGCGTGCGTTTATCACGATGGGGTTGGTGTCAAAGTGCCTGAAGAAACTGCAAATATTCTTCTTAAAGCACCCCATATAGTTCCGTTTCAACCGATGGGCAAACCAAAGATGCGCGAGTGGATTCAGATTACCCGTGCGTCATCGGCTGATTACAGGCTTGATGAAGATATTTTTGTTTGTGCTGTCCGGTTCGTTGATCCTCTCAAGAACAAATAGGAATTCAATCATGTGGAAAACCGTAGTCGCTGGTCTTGCTGGTGGAATGGCAATGAATCTCGCTATGCTCTTGACTTTTCGGGGTATCGGTTTCGGATGGAATGGCGATGGGATTCTTCTGACATCTTCAATACAGAGCCAAAAACTCATCGCGGTCTGGACTCAACTGGAACCCCTCCCACTCGTCGTCGCTAACCCTGCTCCTATCATTATTGGCATGGTGCTCTTCGGGATTGTGCACGCTTTCATTTATCGCGCCATATCAGCCGTATGGTCTCCCGGCATCTTGCCAAGAGCGTTGCGATTCGCCTGTATCGTGTTTTTAATGGGTTTTGCGTTTTGGGAGTTCTTCACTCCTTTCAACTTATTCGGGGAACCGTTGCCGCTTATTGCTCTTGAACTGTTGTTCTGGGCGATTATTGCTATCTGTGAAGCATTCGCCATTGTCGCCGTTCTTGAATCCAAGACGGGTGCCAATTGAGCAAGATGCCCAACCCATCATTCCACCGGACGTTGCGCGATAAAGCCGCGCAGCGCCGGTGACTTCATCGTTAGCGCTCTATAAACGGAGGACGCCATGCAATGGAAAATACGGTTCGTCACGAGCCTGTACGCTTTAATTCTCGCACTCCAGAGCACGGGAGCTATTGCACAAGCCTCGGGCGCCAACGCGAATAGTGAGCTGGCTAAAGTCAAAGCAGCGCCGGGAATTACTGTGGCCATATGGGCGAAGGAACTTCGAGGTCCACGTGGCTTACTCGTTGACCCGAACGGGAGCATGTGGATCGCTGAAGAGGACGGTGGAGCCGTTACGAAGATTGGCAAAGACGGGCGACGCGAGACGGTGGCAACGGGGATGTACTCTCCGCACGACCTAGAGACCGACTCCGGAGGGAACATCTACGTCGCGGAGACTCCGACGGGACGAGTACTCATTATTTCTCCCGGACGGAAGCCCAGAGCGTATATAGAAGGGCTCAGAAGCCCCGTGGATCTGGCCTTCAATGCGAAAGGCGAATTGCTGGTCTGTGAACTGGTGGGCAATAGGGTCACTGCCTTCTCCTCATCCAAAAAGGGGCGGACTGTGGTTGAGGGGTTTCGACCCCATGGATTGGCTTTCGGTAAGGACGGCACAGTCTACGTTAACGATACCTCGGGCCGCCGGCTCGTTAGAGTCTCGCCGGGCGGCAAGGTGGAACCAATTGCGCTTGACATTGATGGACCCATCGGCATAGCAATCGGTCGGTCAGGCGATCTCTATGTACCCGCACGTGGCGCGGGAAAATTGCTGAGGATCAAGCCGGACGGCACCCGTACCACTGTAGCGGAAGGTCTAACGACCCCCAGAGATCCGGCCTTTGACGCAGCCGGGAATCTTTTTATCGCCGAAACTGATGTCGGGCGCGTCTTGAAATTGTCCGGCGACTTTTAGCATCTCGGTCGCTCAACGTAGAACTTCACCGTACCGGCGAATGGAAACAGCGGGTGTAAAGGAGACCGCGCTAACAGCTGGTTGCAGGACGACGCGCCGCAAGCGGCGCACGCCTGAACCGGGACGTTACCGGGCATTGATCCGGCGGTGAGTTCAGCCCCTGTTCACAGCCCCGGTTGGTCTCTTCTTTGAGTGACGGCTATGGAGCGAAGCGAATGACTCCAACGGGTCTTAAACGCCCCTGGAAACGACCAACCCATCGCCATTCCGACTGCCGCGATTGGCGGCACGCTTATGTCATCTTTGTTGCATCACAGACAGCATCCCGTGAAACACAACAACAAGCCAACGGGTTCCGTGTGCCACATCCGACAAAACAAGGCAAAAAACACTGGTTTTCAGGTGGCACGAATTTAGCTATTAACCCTGCATGCGGCCATGGTCGGTCGCGAAAAGGGTTTCCATGCAAGCAAGTGCAAACACCGGTTCAATGCCAGCGACGACCTATATCGGCATCGGGCAGATCAAATCACTGGGCGCCAAGCTCGACCTGCCTGAAACGGGCGGTGGCTGCGGCACGGTAGGCAGCGAGGGCAAGGCCAGTTGTGGTTCGTCCGATGGCCCGGAGGACATGCCCCAGGCCATCTGGGACAAGGTCAAGGACCACCCCTGTTACTCCGAAGAAGCCCACCACCATTTCGCCCGCATGCATGTGGCGGTGGC
>NZ_JAMPXE010000122.1 GCF_023701345.1 Rhodoferax sp.
TATTCGACCAGCGAGGGCGGTCAGGCCCTGGAGCACCAGGAGAGCTATCTCAAGGTGGTGTTTGGTTTCTTCGGCGTGACCGATGTGCGCATTGTGCGTGCCGAGGGTCTGGCCATGGGGGATGCCCCGAAGGCTGCTGCCATCACCGCTGCGCGTGCCGACATGGAAATGGCCACGGCCTAACACGGGTCAGGAGCTCACGTCATGCGTCGTCATTTATTCGTTCGCCTCTTTGCCGTAGTTGCCCTGGCCACCAGCAGTTTGCTGGCGATGCCGGCGCACGCCCAAGCGCAGGCGGCCGAGGCCTTCATCCAGCAACTGTCCACTGACATGCTGCACAGCATCAAGACGGACCCGGCAAGTCAGGCAGGCAAGTTGCCGGCGATCATTGCGCTGGTCGATACCAAGCTCATGCCGAGCGTGAATTTCAAACGCATGACCGCCTCTGCCGTGGGGCCGACGTGACGGCAAATGACGCCCGAGCAGCAAAACCGTCTGCAGGAAGAGTTCAAGATTTTATTGGTGCGCACTTATGCCGGCGCGCTGTCCCAGATCGGTGATGTCAGCATTGCCGTCAAGCCCGTGCGTGCCGCCGCGGACGACAGGGAGCTGTTGGTGCGCAGCGAAGTCAAAGGCCGGGGCGAGCCGATTCAGCTGGACTACCGACTGGAAAAAACCGCCGATGAAGGTGGCAGCTGGAAAATTTACAACCTAAACATCATGGGAGTCTGGTTGGTGGAAACTTACCGCAGCCAATTTGTGCAGGAAATCAATGCCAAAGGGGTGGATGGCTTGATCGCTACCCTGGCCGATCGCAACAAGTCCAATGCCAAGAAGGGCTAAGCTCGCGAGGCTCCGACTTGCGCTGGGTCACTTCTTTTGTTTCGCAGGGCATCACATAGAAAGTCATCCCATCATGCCAAGCCAACGCATTGAGTTTCCAGGTAGCCAAGGCGCGATGCTGGCTGGTCGCCTGGATACACCCGACTCAACGCCCAGAGCCTGGGCCATCTTCGCGCACTGCTTTACCTGCTCGAAGGACAGCAAGGCGGCGGCCTTCATTGCCCGCGCCTTGGCCGAGGCCGGTTTTGGTGCTCTTCGGTTTGACTTTACTGGCTTGGGCGACAGTGGGGGCGACTTTGCCAATACCCATTTCAGCTCGAATGTGGATGATCTTGTTCACGCGGCCGATTGGCTGCGGTCTGAACACGGGGCACCCTCGCTGTTGATTGGTCATTCGTTGGGAGGCGCGGCCGTACTCGCTGCGGCGCACCGCGTGCCGGACTGTGTCGCAGTGGCCACGCTGGGGGCGCCATTTGATCCTGTGCACGTCACGCATCAATTTGGCGAGGGCCTTGAATTGATCCAGACACAAGGACAGGCAACCGTGCAGTTGGCGGGACGGCCCTTCACGATCAAACGAGAATTTTTGGAGGATTTGACCGGACAGGCGCAGGCTGACCGAATCAGAAACTTGGGTCGGCCCTTGCTGGTCTTGCATGCACCGCTGGACGCCACCGTGTCCATTGACAATGCGCATCAGCTTTTTGCGACGGCGCAACATCCCAAGTCATTGATCAGTCTGGATGGCGCGGATCACTTGTTGACCCGCATGGCAGACGCCCGATTCGCGGCGTCCATGATCGCCGCGTGGGCGAGTCGCTACCTGCCGCCGCTGAATGCCTGACCGTGACACATCCTCTGACCCAAAAAACCGGCAACACCTGGACCCGACAAGTGGACTGCGACGGCGCGTTTGTGCGCCTCCCCACCAGTTTTCACAGCCAGATCTCACCAGACCCCGATGCCTTGCATGCGGCCGAGGCCGGTCGTTATCACCTGTACGTCTCGCACGCCTGCCCCTGGGCGCACCGGACGCTGCTGGTCCGGGCACTCAAAGGTCTGACGTCAGCCATCAGTGTGGACGTGGTGCACCCGTACCTGACCGACAAAGGTTGGTCATTCGACACGGCTTTTTCAGGGTCAACAGGCGACCGCGTCAACGGCCATGACCATTTGCAACAGGTCTACCAGCAGGCCAGTCCTGGCTACGCGGGCATCATCACGGTGCCGGTGTTGTGGGACAAAAAGCTCGGCACCATTGTCAATAACGAGTCCTCAGAAATCATCCGACTGTTGAACAATGCATTCCAGAACGTGTGTGCACACCCTGAAGTCGACCTTTACCCCGAGGCTTTGCGCGCCGCAATCGATGACACCAATGCTTGGGTTTACGCCGACATCAACAACGGGGTGTACCGTTGCGGTTTTGCCCAAAGCCAAACGGCTTATGACCATGCGCTGAATGCCTTGTTCGTGGCCCTGGACCGGGTGGAGGGCATTTTGTTGCGGCAAACTTATTTGTGTGGCGCGATGTTGACCGAGGCCGACGTGCGCCTTTTCACCACGCTGATCCGTTTTGATGCGGTCTACCACACACATTTCAAGTGCAATCGAAAACTGATTTCACAGTACCCGGCGATGCACCGGTATCTGGCGGCCATCTACCACTTGCCTGGTGTGGCCGAGACCGTCGATATGGATCAGATCCGCTTCCATTATTACTACTCGCACCGCAACATCAACACCACCGGCATCGTTCCCGCCGGGCCGGATGTGTTGCAGCAGCTCGGAGCATAACGGCCTGGGAGCCTTGAAACGTTCCCTCAAGATCAGTTGACCGGGAGCAGAAAACGACGCGTCAGTAAATTGGCGTCAGCGGCTAATGGGAATCCGGGCTTGTTGGTGATTGATGAGATCGGCTATTTGTCGTATTTGAACCGGCATGCCGATTTGCTGTTCGATCTGGTGAACCGGCGTTAAGAGTCCGAGAGCACGATCGTGATCGCCAACAAGTCGTTTGCCGATTGGGGCGATGTGTTTCCCAATGCTGCTTTCAAGGTGTCTTTGATTAACCGTTTGGTTCATCACTCTGCAATGACACCTTTAAAAATTCGCCACGAGCAGCTTATGATTGGCAATGGAATGGGAAGCCCGTAAGCAGCCTGTCGTGACCGGCGGCAATGGGTCTGAAGCCGGTAAAGACCTGAAAAACTGTTCGGCGCTGCTGCCATCGTCGAGAGACCCAGTCCGGTCATAGCGGCAGTCAAAGTTAGCGCATGAAAGCAGACATCCACCCACCTTCAGAAACTTGTCGTTAGGTTCTCTAACGAGATGAACCTGTAATCCCCTGTTTTCCAATGTCATCAAAAGCAGAAGATTTATGAGGTCTTGGTCAGGTACTACTTTAGGGTGCAACCACTTCGAGTAAACAGGCGTTGGAAGCAGCGGAGCCTACGTCTCTACCTCCGGAATAGCCATCCATAAAAGCATCACTGAACAGTGTCACGCCGCCGCAAAGGTGGTCATACCGACTTAGGGTTCAGCCTGCTGTGAGCAGCGCTTCCAGTGCCGCCGCCACGCCGAGCAAGGCACGATCTTCACCTCTGCGACCGACCACCATCAGGCCAACAGGCAGTTCGCCTGGGGCGCGTGGCAAAGGAAGTGACATCGCCGGCAAGTCATAGAAATTGAACACCGAGGGGTTGCGCAACACAAGGCCATTGGCCTGATTGAAGGCGGTTTCGTCGGCCAGTGCGTCGATGCGCGGCGCAACGAAGGGCACGGTTGGAAGGACCAAGACATCCAGATCTTCCAGGCGTGCGTCCAGCTCAGGCTGCAGCTGTGCCCTCGCCTGCTGAATGCCGACATACCCGGCGGCGTCCAGCGTCATACCGCGCCGGATGCGCCCCAGCACCACGGGGTCGTACTCGGTCGAACGTGTGTCGATGGTGGCGCGGTGAATGTAGGCCGCTTCGGCCGCGACCAGGGTGCCGCGCTCTTGCAGGCGAAACGGTGCACCAAGCCACTCGTCCAGCGACTCATCGTCAATGCGGGCTCCGGCTGCGGAGAAGGACAGCAGCGCGGCCTCAAAAGCCTCCAGCACGGTGTCCTCGGTCTGGCTGAACAACAAGCCGCGCGGCACGCCGATCCGCAGACCACGCACTGTGCGCTGCGGAAGCGGCTGCCAGGTCTGGTTGGACAACACCGCATCCGCGCGGGCGCAGTCCGCCACGCCACGTGTCAGCGGACCTACCGTGTCGAGGGAGAACGACAACGGAAAGGCGCCCGTGCGCGGCACGCGCGACTGCGATGGCTTGAAGCCGGTCAGCCCGTTGAGCGCCGAAGGAATACGCACCGAACCACCGGTGTCCGAGCCGATGGCGATTTCCGCCATGCCGCGTGCCACCGACACCCCGGCGCCGGAGGATGAGCCACCCGGAATGCGTGTCACGTCATGCGCGTTGCCCGGCGTTCCGTAGTGCGGATTGATGCCTATGCCCGAGAAGGCAAACTCGGTCATATTGGTTTTTCCGACGATCACCGCACCCGCGCTGCGCAGGCGCTGCACCACCACCGCGTCCGCAGCAGCCGGCGCCGAGTCCCGCAACAAGGCCGAGCCGGCGGTCGTTGTCTCGCCTGCCACATCAAACAAGTCCTTGATGGACACGATGCGGCCGTCGATCGGGCTCAACGCAATACCGCGGCTGGCGCGCGCATCGGCGGCTTGCGCTGCTTCACGCGCTTGATCGGCATACACATGGGTAAAGATGCGGCGGCCTTCGTCGCCGACAGCCTCAATAGCGGCTAGCGCCTGTTCAAGTCGGGTGGTAGATGAAGTCATGGTGCGGTTTCCAGTGAATCGACGAAAAAAGGGTCAAGCCACTTCGGGCAGAACCTCGACGGTATAACGGTGTGTCAGCGACCGGTTGCGCTTGGGGTCGTGCAACTCCATCTCAAATACGGTCGACGGCCGGATGCCGCCTATGGCCCCGACGGTACCGCAAGT
Source organism: Rhodoferax sp. (assembly GCF_023701345.1). Lineage (GTDB taxonomy): Bacteria > Pseudomonadota > Gammaproteobacteria > Burkholderiales > Burkholderiaceae_C > Rhodoferax. The sequence continues at coordinate 4,850 of NZ_JAMPXE010000122.1, forward strand.
CATGCCGGTGCCGTCGGGCAAGCGGCTGTGCGCGGAGCCGTCCAGGTAGCCATTGATCAGATCGCGCGGCGTGCGCAGGGTCGACAATGGGCCGTCTTGGTAAAGCACGCGCTCACCGTTTTCTTCAATCCAAGCGCGGATCAGCAACTCGTCCCAATGGGCTTCCACGTCGGCATACAGCCAGGCGCTGCGGCCCGCCGGTTTGGCGCAGACCTGTTTGGACAAGGCCACGCTGTGGGACTCCAGCTTGCGGTCGGTGTGGTCGGAGGCGATGCTGACGTACAACTCGCCGTCCGCGGAGAACACAAAGGTTTCGATTTCGCCAGAGGAATCGGGGCCCACCACCTGTACAGTCTCAGCCTGGGTCAATTGGTTACTGGCAATACGATAGTACAGCGGCACGCTGCTTGGGCGCGGCACGCCAATGGCAGCCAATTCTTCGATGTGGTGCTCGATGGCTTTACGGTCGCGGCCGGCCCAGCCCGCGACCACCAGGGTGGAGATATCGACGCTCAGGTTGCGGGTTGTGGTATCGGAGATGATTTGGAATTCGGATTGCATGATTCAGACAAAAATAAAAAAGACAAAAAGACGCTGTTTACCCAAAGACGCGTGGAAGCCACAGCGCCAAATCTGGGAACACGGCCAACAGCAGGATCATTACGAACATGGCCGCGACAAAAGGCAGAGAGCCAACGATGACAGCATTCATGGAGCCGGTTTTGCGCAGGCTTTGCACCACAAACAGGTTAAGGCCCACGGGTGGTGTGATCAGCGCCAACTCGACCAGCACAATGATCATGATTCCCAGCCAGATCGGGTCATAGCCCATCCCGATCATGATCGGGGCAACGATCGGAATAGTTGTGATCATCATAGACAGGGTCTCCATGAAGCAGCCCAGCACCAGATAGAAGACCACCACGATCAGCAGCATCCAGCCCGGCGACAAGCCCAGACCGACGATTGAGTCAGTCAGGGCCGAGGTCAGACCGGTGCCCGACATGACAAAGTTCAGGAAGCTGGCGGCGATCACGATCAGCATGATCATCGCGGTGGATCGCATGGTGCCCTCCACCGACTCGCGCAACATCCCCCAGTTCAGCTTGCCGAAGCAGGCAGCCAGAATCAGCGCACCCAGCACGCCTAAGGCCGCGGCCTCGGTCGGTGTGGCCAAACCGGCGTAGATGGAGCCGACCACGAGCAGGAAAATGCCCATCGGTGGAGCCAGGTGCACCAGGCTGCGCATGCGCTGGCTCCAGGTCGCATGAATCTTTTGGCCACCCCAGGACGGTTTGATCAGGCAGGCGACGATCACGGTCAAAATAAACAACGAAGCCATTGCAAATCCCGGGATGATGCCGGCCAGGTAGAGTTTGGGCACCGAGGAATTGGTCAGTACGCCATACATCACGAGGTTGATCGACGGAGGGATCAAAATGCCCAAGGTGCCGCCGGCAGCAAGGCTGCCGAGGAATAAGGGTTCGTTGTAGCCAAAGCGTTTGATCTGGGGCAAGGCCACGGTACCAACTGTCGCAGCCGTGGCCACGCTGGAGCCGGAGGTGGCCGAGAAAAGCGTCGAGGCGCCAATGTTGGCGTGCATCAGCCCGCCCGGTAGCCACGACAGCCACAGACTCATGGCCGTGTACATACGCTCTGCAAAGCCCGCACGCAACAAAACCTCACCCAACATGATGAACAGCGGAATTGCGACGAGCAGGAACTCGTTGTTCGTGCTCCAGGACAATTCACCAATGGCGCGGGTCAGGGGCAAGGAGGAAAACAGCGGGTCCAGCGTCAGGCCCAGCAGGCCCAAAGCGGCGCCGACGGGAATACTCAACCCAATCAGGACGAGCAACAAAATCAGTGCGGTGGCAATCATGCTGTGGCTCCATGGACGATGCGGGCGCCAGCGGCCGCTTCTTCTTCGGCTTCTTCCTGCGCCGAACGCACGCCGCAGATTTCCTTGACCAGTTCAATATCTCCGGTAACAAAGGCCAGCGAGGCGCGCACCAGCATCAGGGTCACCACCACACACATCCAGCCCAGACCCAACAGCCACAATCCCTGGGGAATCCAGAGTGGCGTGGCCATGGTGGTATTGGCAGTGGAGTTTTGCAGCCAGGATGCGCCCACCACGTCCATCGCGTACCAAGTCAACACGACCATGAAAACACCCAATCCAACCAGCGACAGCCAGTCCAGCACAGCAGAAACACGCACCGGCAGGTATTGGTACAAGACGTCAACCCTTACATTGGCGCGTTGCAGGGTGGCAAATGCCAGTGCCCAGGAGGTGCTGATGGCGAAGGCATAGCTCGACAGTTCATCGGCGCCGCCGGTATTGAAGCCAAGGAATTTGCGTGCCAGCACGTCAAAGGAAATCAGCAGCACGCTGGCCAGGGTCAGCGCGCCACCGGCCCAGACAGCGCCCAGCGAAAAGCTTCTGGCAAGCTGGATTAGTCGGCTGAGAATTGATAAGTGATGCGGGTGCGTCATGGTGATTCATTGAGGATCGTTGAAAAGAGCCCCGGACCCTTTGACGGGCCCGGGGTTGCCTGGATGACCGGACGTTTTACTTCTTGGCGGTCATACCGACCAACTTGCCGACCGTGGCATTGAAGTCGGTCACACAGTTGGCGCTGCAACGCGCAGCCCACTTTGGCAGCACCGATTCCTGCAACACCTTCTTGAGCATTACGCGGTCAGCCTCGCTAGGCTGGACCAGCACCATCTTGCCCTTGACCGGCTGTTTGCAGGCGGCGGCTCCGGTGTTGCAGTCATACCCTTCCTGGGTTTGCGCGGCGGCCGCAGCCCAGATGTCGTCCACCAGGGTTTTGTACTGCACGGTGATCAGGTCGCGCACCTTGGGGTCGAGCTTGTTCCAGGTCTTCTGGTTGACGGCGTGGATTTGCTGGTTCCAGTTGATGGGCAAAGCCACCAGGTGGGTGGAGACTTCGTACCACTTGGCAGAATAACCGGAGAGCGAACCCGTGATGGCGCAATCGACCACCTTGTTTTGCATGGCCGGAACCACTTCACCAAAAGCCATCGTCACGCTGGAGCCGCCCAGCGCCTCCACGAATTCGGCTTGCGTGCGGCTGCTGGTACGCACTTTTTTACCCTTGAGGTCGCCCAGGCTTTTCATTTCGGCATTGCAAAACAGCACTTGCGCGGGATAGGTCGATAGGCCCAGCACCTTGATGCCCGAACTTTGGCTGTAGAACTTGTCATACACCGGCTGAAAGGCTTCGGTTATTGCGCGTGCCGTTTTCACGTCAGGCGCCAAGCCGGCCAGGTCAATGGCTTCGTTGATCGGGTTGTCGGAAGCAAAGTACGCCAATGTGGATGTGCCGAATTCGATCACGCCTTGAGACATCAAGCGCAGCAACTCCGGGCCCTTGATACCCATTTCGTTGAACCCCTTGATGTCGGCCGTGATCTTGCCACCGGAGACTTGTGGAATCTTCTGTGTCCAGAAAGGCTTTTCGTAGTCGTTATAGAGGCTCAGGTTACTCAAGCCGCCAACCACCTTTAGTTTCACAGCGGGCAGGTCTTGAGCAAAAGCATTGCCCGCAAGGGCCGCAGTCGTGGCGAGGACGATGGACAGCAGTCGACGTTGCATGAATAACTCCTAAGAAATCGTAAAAATAGAATAAAGGCCCCGAAATATGTGCGATGCACCACATTGGGCACCGGCTCACTTATTTGGATCAAAACTACCAAGCAGCTTCAAAAATCCTCACAAGACGCACTCTTTTCGGGAATTGTAAAGAATCTGTGAAATTTCACTGAACCTTCAGAGTGATCTTATGCGATTTTCATGCCAATCTCAAGGTGGTAGTATCCCTAATCATTTAGCACGTCGTTGCAAGGAGGAAAAGTTGCCAGATTCAGAAGACACAATTCCAAACGCACCTGCACACAAACGCCGGCGCAGCGAGGAACAATCCCAGAACGCCAAGGCCTATGAGCGCCTGAAAGATGGGCTGACTACCCTTGCGTACAAGCCCGGTGATTACCTGAACACTGCGGCGCTGATGAGCGGCTTGGAACTTGGCCGCACGCCCTTGAATCACGCCCTGCATCGGCTGGCCACGGAAGGACTGGTACAAATCATCCCTCGCAAGGGCGTGATGGTGGCGCCGTTGTCCATCGACGATGCCCTTCATCTGATCGATGTGCGTTTGGCCAATGAAACTTTATGCGCCCGGCTGGCAGCAACGCGTATCACCGCGACCGCCTTGCAAAAACTGCAGGCTGCTGCGCGCCGTTTTGACGCAGCCGTAGCCCGCCGCAACGTCGCGCAGATGATGAGCTGCGACCGAATGTTTCACGAGCAGATTGCTGACGCCTCCGGTAACCCGGTCCTGGTCGAAGTGCTGAGGGTCTTGCATGCGCGCTCACAACGTTTTTGGGCAATTTCACTGTCGGCAGACGGCCACGTAGCCGAAGTCAGTGAAGAGCACCAGGAAATCATTGCGGCCTTGACCAAAGGTGATGGCGAGCTGGCAGCCCGCGCCTTGGCAGAACATATCGAGTCGTTTCGTGGCTCACTGTTGCATGGGCGCTGAGCGACTGGACAATATCAGCGAACGTCGCTGTAGTTGTCTTTGTCTACTGACTTGGCCGGGCGGGTTTGCGCTGCCGACGTCTCTGTGCGTTGCGGGTGGTGCGCCACCACCAACCGCAGATCGTGCCAGGACGCTTCCTCAATCAGCTCTTGCTCGGCCCTCGTTGCCCGGCCTTCGAAGGCCTGCAGCACATCAACAAATTCACCGTGGCGCCGCCCCGGCACCGCCAGAATGAA
>NZ_JAMPXE010000123.1 GCF_023701345.1 Rhodoferax sp.
GCGGCAATCCATGGCTCCGGACTTCGTGGATTGCCACGTCGCTGTCGCTCCTCGCAATGACAGCTACCTGACTCGTCATCGCGAGCGAAGCGCGGCCGGTATCCGTCATCGCGAGCGAAGCGTGGCGATCCATGCAGTTGGAAGTCATGGATTGCCACGTCGCTACGCTCCTCGCAATGACGAGTTTGGCGCTCCTCGCAATGACGAGTTTGGCGCTCCTCGCAATGACGACGTTCTTTCACGTTAACTTACCCCACAAACATCACCGCATGCCCATCCTGAACCCGCGTTTGCTTTTTCCCCTGCTGGCCAGCCTGGTGCTCAGCGCCTGCGCCTACGCACCCGGCATGTATGTCGGCAAAGCGGGCTTTGCCAATGACGGCCCCGGCAACCCGTGGTCCATCACGCAGGCGCGCGGCAGCGCTGACGCCGCCACTGACGCACCCCCGCCCGGCAGCCTGATCACCATCAACCCCGAGCTGCTGCGCCAGCAGCGCGCCGGCCGCGCCACCGACATCGCGCCCGATGTCAAAAACCTGTTCGCCCAGCCCAAGGCCTACCTGATCGGCCCGGGCGACGTGCTCAACATCGTGGTGTGGGACCACCCCGAGCTCACCATCACACCTGCCGGCACCACCACATCAGGCAACGACACCAGCCAATCGCCGGTGGGCAACGGCTACAACGTCAGCCCCCAGGGCCTGGTGCAGTTTCCGTATGTGGGCACCCTCAAGCTGTCCGGCCTGACCGAATACGACGCCCGCGACCTGCTCACCCAGCGCCTGGCCAAGTACCTCAAAGACCCGCAGGTCACGGTGCGCATCCAGTCGTACCGCAGCGGCCGCATCTACATGGACGGCGAGGTGCGCACGCCCGGCCTGCTGGCCCTGAACGACATCCCCATGACCTTGCCCGAGGCGCTGGGCCGGGCAGGGGGCTTTACCGCCACGGCCGACCGCTCGGCCATTGCCATCACGCGCAACGGCAGCACCACCACGGTCAACCTGGCCCAGCTCACCGAGCGCGGCGTCAACCCCACTGGCATCCTGCTCGGCAATGGTGACCTGGTGCGCGTGCTGGCGCGCGAAGAAGCCAAGGTATTCGTGCTGGGCGAGGTGCTGCGCCCCAACACCCAAACCCTGCGCAACGGCCGCCTCACGCTGAACGAAGCGCTGGGCGACTCGGGCGGCGTCAACCCGGTGTCTGGCGACCCGCGCCAGATCTTTGTGATCCGCGCGGCCAACCGGGCGCAACCCGAAATCTATCACCTCGACGCCCATTCCCCCGCCGCCTACGCCCTGGCCGAAGGCTTCGAGCTGCAAGCGCGCGACGTGGTCTATGTGGACCCCGCCCCGCTGGTCCGCTGGAACCGCGTCATCAGCCTGATCTTGCCCAGCGCGGTGGCCGTCAACACTACGCGCGATGCTGTTACCAATTAACCCCGTCATGGCGAATTTGAATGTCATTGCGAGCGAAGCGCGGCTGATACCCGTCATTGCGAGCGAAGCGCGGCAATCCATGCAGCCGGACTTCGTGGATTGCCACGTCGCTGCGCTCCTCGCAATGACCCATTTATGAACCTCATCCTCACCCTGTGCATCGGCAACATCTGCCGCAGCCCGCTGGCGCAGGGCCTGCTGGCGAAGCACTTGCCCGGCCTTACCGTGTGGTCTGCCGGGCTTGACGCCCTGACCGGCCAGCCGGCAGACCCGATGTCGGTGCAAATCGCCACCGAACATGGCTTTGACATCAGCGCCCACCGGGCGCTGCAGGTCACCAGCTTTTTGTGCCAAAAGTCAGACCTCATTCTGGTGATGGAGCAGTCGCACAAAAGCCAGCTGGAGCAACGGTTCCCGGTGGTGCGCGGCAAGGTCTTTACCCTGGGCCAGTACGGCCAGTTTGACATTGCCGACCCCTACCGCCAGCCCCGCGAAGCCTTTGATACCGCCTATGCGGCCATAGCCCAAGGCGTAGCCGACTGGGTGCCACGTATCAGGAAGTTGACGTGATGATGCAAATACATGGATTGCCACGTCGCTGCGCTCCTCGCAATGACGGCCGGAATCGCAATGACAAATTTGACCCCACATAAATATAAATCCGCATGAACTCTTTCCCCCAAACTCCCCAGCCCATGCTGCTCGCGCCGCAAGACGACGAAGACAGCATCAACCTGCTGGAGCTGCTGGACGTGGTGCTTGACCAGCGCTGGCTTATTGCCGGTGTAACCGCGCTGGTGCTGGCGCTGGGTGGCGCCTATGCCTTTATGGCCACGCCCATTTATGAGGCCAACTCGCTCATCCAGGTCGAAGACAGCAAGGGCGGCGGCATGAGCAGCCTGCTGGGTGATATGGGCAGCATGTTTGACATCAAATCACCCGCCACGGCCGAGATCGAAATCTTGCGCAGCCGCCTGGTGGTGGGCCAGGCCGTGAGCAACCTGCAGCTTGACCTGACCGTGTCCCCCAAATACCTGCCTGTCGTTGGCAAGTGGCTGGCCCGGCGCGCCACCGAGCCGTCCACCCCCGGCTTCTTGGGTATGAGCGGTTATGTGAGCGGCACCGAAGCACTGCAAGTGGGCTACCTCAAGGTACCGCAGGCGCTGGAAGGCGAGCGCTTTACCGTGGCGCTGGGCGCCCAAGGCTACACGCTACATTCGCCCGATGGCAACAACCTGGGCCAAGGCCAATTTGGCCAGCCGCTGGCCTTCAAAAGCAACGGTGCCTCCGGCGAGCTGCTGCTGGCCAGCGCCACGGGCCTGCCAGGTGCCGAGTTTTACCTTACCCGCTCATCGCAACTGGGCGAAACCGAGCAACTGCAAAATGCCCTGAACATTACCGAGCAAGGCAAACAGTCTGGCGTCATCAACGTCATGCTGGAGGGCGATAACCCCGCGCTCACTGCCCGCACCCTCAACGAAATTGGCGCCCTTTACGTGCGCCAGAACGTGGAACGCAAAGCCGCCGAGGCCGAAAAATCCATCAGCTTCCTCAACACCCAGTTGCCGCAACTGCGCCAAGAGCTGGAAACGTCCGAGGGCAAGTTCAACCAGTTCCGCAACCAGAACGGCACGTTTGACCTGACCACCGAAGCCAAGGCCATGCTCGACCAGTCGGTCAGCCTCAAGGTCAAGCTGCTGGAGCTGCAACAAAAGCGCAAAGAGCTTGAGTCGCGCTTTACCGCCCAGCACCCCAGCATCCAGGTGCTTGACGGCCAGATCAAAGACCTTAACGGCCAGATAGCCAGCATGGAGGGCAAGGTGAAAACCTTCCCCAATGTCGAGCAAGACCTGCTGCGCCTGACGCGCGACGTGAAGGTGAACAACGAGCTGTACACCGGCCTGCTCAACAGCTTTCAGCAGCTGCGCCTGGTGAAAGAAGGCAAGGTGGGCAACGTGCGCATTGTTGACGTGGCCGCCGTGCCCGAAAAACCCGTCAAACCCCAGCGCAAACAGCTGCTGGCCATTGCCGGCGTGCTGGGCCTGCTGGCCGGGCTGGGCCTGGCCTTTTTGCGCAACAGCCTGCGCCCCGGCATTAAAAACGCCGACGACATCGAGCAACACCTGGGCCTGCATGTGTTTGCCACCGTGCCGCATTCCAAAGAACAGGCGGCCTTGACCAGCAACATGGCAACGCAAAAAACCGGCATGCACCTGCTGGCCAACACGCACCCCGAAGACCCCGGCATCGAGAGCCTGCGCAGCCTGCGCACCGCGCTGCAATTTGCCATGCTGGACGCCCCCAACAACGTGGTGCTGGTCAGCGGCGCCACCCCCGGCATTGGCAAAAGCTTTACCAGCGCCAACTTTGCGGCGGTGCTGGGCGCAGGCGGCAAGCGTGTGCTGCTGGTGGACGCCGACATGCGCAAGGGCCACATCCACAAATTCTTCGGCCTGCAGCGCGGCCACGGCCTGAGCGAGCTGATTGCCGGCAGCCAGCCGCTGGCACAAGTGCTGCACAAAAACGTGTCGCCCCAGGTGGACCTGATCACCACCGGCACGCTGCCGCCCAACCCGGCCGAGCTGCTGATGTCACCCACCACGGTGCAACTGCTGCACACCCTGGCCAGCCAGTACGACATCGTGCTCATCGACACCCCGCCGGTGCTGGCCGTGTCAGACACCCAGGTGATTGCGCCGCAAGCCGGCACCGTGTTTTTGGTGGCGCGCTCAGAGGTCAGCACGCTGGGCGAGTTGCAGGAGTCCGCCAAGCGCCTCAAACAAGCTGGCGTGGCCGTGCGCGGCGTGATCTTTAACGACGTGAACACCACCAAGCGCCGTTATGGCTACGGCACCGGCTATGGCTACAAATACAGCCGCTACCGCTACACCCAATACCAGTACGGCCAACCAGCCCAAAAATGACCATCACCCCTGAACCCGTCATTGCGAGCGCAGCGCGGCAATCCATCTACCAACCATGAACATCACAATAATAGGCACCGGCTACGTCGGCCTAGTCACAGGCGCCTGCCTGGCAGACCTGGGCAACAACGTGTTTTGCCTCGACGTGGACCAGGCAAAAATAGACCTGCTCAACCACGGCGGCATCCCCATCTACGAGCCCGGCCTGAAAGAAATCATCGAACGCAACATAGACGCCGGCCGCCTCACCTTCTCCACCGACATCCCGGCCAGCGTGGCCTTTGCTGCAGTGCAATTCATCGCCGTAGGCACCCCGCCCGACGAAGACGGCAGCGCCGACCTGCAATACGTGCTGGCCGCCGCCCGCAACATCGGCCGCCACATGACCGACTTCAAAGTAGTAGTAGACAAATCCACAGTCCCGGTCGGCACCGCCAACAAAGTAACCGCCACCATCAACGAAGAACTCTCCAAACGCCCCGTCATTGCGAGGAGCGAAGCGACGCGGCAATCCATCCCCCCGTTTTCAGTAGTCTCCAACCCCGAATTCCTAAAAGAAGGCGCCGCCGTAGAAGACTTCACCCGCCCAGACCGCATCGTCCTGGGTGTCCAAAGCGACGCCGCAGGCGAGAGGGCTCTAAACACCCTGCGCCAGCTCTACGCCCCCTTCAACCGCAACCACGAACGCACCCGCGTCATGGACGTCAAAAGCGCCGAGTTCACCAAATACGCCGCCAACGCCATGCTGGCCACCCGCATCAGCTTCATGAACGAGCTGGCCAACCTGGCCGACAAAGTGGGTGCCGACATCGAACTGGTGCGCCAGGGCATAGGCTCAGACCCGCGCATTGGCTACAGCTTTTTGTACGCCGGCACCGGCTACGGCGGCAGCTGCTTCCCCAAAGACGTGCAGGCGCTGGCCCGCACCGCACGCGAACATGGCCAGACCCTGCGCGTGCTCGAAGCGGTGGAGGCCGTGAACCATGACCAGAAACAAGTGCTGGTCAAAAAAATATTCGCCAAATACGGCACCAAGCTGAGCGGCAAAACCTTTGCCCTGTGGGGCCTGGCCTTCAAACCCAACACCGACGACATGCGCGACGCGCCCAGCCGCGTCATCGTCCAAGCCCTGTTGCGCGCCGGTGCCCGCATCCATGCGCACGACCCCGTGGCCGAAGAAGAAGCCCGCCGCGTGCTGGCGCTGGACCTGGCCGACGCACCCGCCTTGCTGCACAACCTGCAATTTGCCGACAAGCCCATGCAAACCGTGCAAGGCGCGGACGCCCTGATCATCGTGACCGAGTGGAAGGCTTACCGCAGTCCGAATTGGACTGCGTTGAAGGCTGCGATGAAAACGCCGGTGATTTTTGATGGGCGTAACTTGTATGAGCCGCAGAGTCTGCATGAAACGGGCATTGAATACTTTGGTATAGGGCGCAACACTGCATTGCCACTTATGGAAGAGGCAAGTTTTACTAAGCGTCATGTGATTGAAGCACTCTCATGATCAGGATTTCATGCCAAGCCGCTACACCCGTCAACTCAGGTTAGCTAAATGGTGACTGCAGCAATTAACAAAATGCTCCCACGACCAGACCATGCGCTTTGGGTGTTGATTCAGCAGGTAGCGGTGCGTGGATTGATTGCATTCAAGTTTTTGCTTGCCGCACGGTTGCTCGGACCCGAGCAAATCGGATTGGTAGGCATTGCTACGCTGTCGCTGGCCATTGTGGAATCTTTGTCTGACACAGGATTGTCTCAAGCCGTGGTGCAGCGTCACAGCAAGATCAGTCCACAAGAAGCGGGCGCGGTATGGACATTGCAAATGACTCGTGGCATGGTGCTGGCCATTGCGTTATTGCTGCTTGCGATGCCAATAGCCGCCTTGTTCAAGGTTTCTGCATCGGCAGGCCTGGTGGCGCTTGCCGCCGTCATTCCCTTGCTGCGCAATGCATTCAATCCCGGTGTGTTTCTGGTTCAGCGTGACCGAAATTTCCGGCATCTGTCCCTGTATGAAGCCTCAGCTGCATTATTTGACTTTTCTACCACGCTGATATTAATCCAACTCGGATTTGGAGCCGCATCCATTCTGCTGGGCAATATCGCCAGTGACAGCGTGAAACTGGTTTTGTCATGGACTTGGTTCAGGGTTCCTCTGCTACCCACATTTCAGTGGCGTTTAATTCGGGAACTCACTCACTTTGGCAAATGGATATGGGGTTCCAGTGTTGTGACGCTGGTGTTAAACCAACTGGATAAAGTGCTGGTAGCCAGATTCCTGGGTACTACCGAGTTCGGCTTGTATCAGGTGGCATCCCGAATCGCCCAACTGGTCGTGGCCGATGGTGCAGTCGCTTTGGGGCAATACTTATTCCCCACTTTTGCGCAACGCCACCGAGTCGCTCGACAGGCTGGCAAGGATTACTTCGTGTGGGTAATGCGGCGGTTGATCCCTGTGGCCGGCTTCATCGCGCTATTGCTTGCAGTCATGGCGAGCTTCATTATCAGTATGGTGCTTGGACCCGAGTGGCTTGCAGCGGCTCCCGTACTGCGGGTGATGGCGCTGTCCATGTTTATGGGAGGAATCATTGCGATTTTGGTCGCGTATTGTCGTGCCGTAGGAGCACCGCAAATCGTTACCCAAGCCGTTACTGTTCAGTTGTTCGTGCTGGTTCTTGCTGCACCAGTTCTAATTTGGCAGTTCGGAAGTGTCGGTATGGCTTCAGCTGGTGCCATTGCAATAGCGGGAGCGACTGCATATTTCGCTATAAAAATCAAAAATGGTATTCATTGATGCGCATTATTCACGTTATCCATACCCCCAGATACTCCGGTGCTGAAATGCTTGTCGCGTCGTTAACAAAAAATCACACCGCAATGGGGCATGCTTCATGTGTTGTATCTATTAATCCACCTGAAGAGGATTTCAAATCATTAATTGAGCAGCAAAAACAAGACGGAATTGCATGGATTACACCGTCCACGCGCTTAGGGCGATTGGCTAGAGCTCCATTTATCAAGAAAACTGCGATTGAATTTTCACCTGATGTTGCGTTTGCCCACTCTGTGATACCTGCAGCCTACGCCCGATTGGCTGGAATAAAAAATGTAATTTCAGTGCTTCATAGCGAAACTAACTATAAGTCAGGATATATTCGCTATTTTGAAAAACTGCTTCAATATAGGTTGTCAGGCGTTATTTCTGTATCTGAACTGGCGCGCCAGCAATACACGGATAACTTTTCCTGCCCACCGACAATACTTGTTCCCAATGGAATTTCAATAGCAAGTATAGAAAGAAATGCAATTCACAGAGAGTTAGCCAGAAGAAGCTTGGGTTTTTCGGATACGGATAAAGTGGTTGTACAAATCGGACGAATTACAGAAATCAAACAACAACACCTGAGCTTGCAAGCGATTATTCCTGTAATAAAAGGCAACACCACAGTTCACTTGGTGCTGGCTGGTCTGTTTGAAGGGGAATCATATCTTGATGACCTCAAGCGTATGGCTCACAGTGAAGGAGTTGAACGCAACGTCCACTTCCTCGGAGCCAGAAAAGACGTCGCTGACCTGCTGTGCGCTGCCGATCTGTATTTGATGCCATCACTCAGAGAGGCTCACAGTGTTGCCATGATCGAGGCTCTAGCAGCTGGGTTGCCAATCATCGCCTCGCCGATACCGAGTTTTCAATACGCCAGCGCCTTTGATGGAGTTTACTTGTCGCCTCCTGAAAACCTGGAAGAGTTCAGTTCAACGATCAAAGCGGTATTGAATCAACCGAAAAGATATCAGCGCAATCTTCATGGTTTTGATATCAAAGATACCGCCTTGGCCTACATTGATTTTGCTACCCAATGCACGTCCTAATTGTTGAAGCCGCCCTGACTGGCCATCATTCCGGCTACCTCGGGCGAATCGCTACCGCCTACATGGAGGCGGGACACACGATTACCGTTACAGTTTTGCATCGGGACGCCGCACACCCTGCGATCGACCGGTTGAAGATGCAGTTTGGAGAGGCATTCAACGTGGTACCGCTTGATGATGCAAAGTATGAAGCCGCACTCCATTCGCATCTGGGAGAGGCTGGGCGGGAATTGGCGCTAAGACGACTGTTTGGCCAGGCCTATCGCTTTGTTCACAAAGCCAAGCCGGTGGACTACGTGTTCCTACCCTATCTGGATTACTGTCTGTATGCGCTGGGTCTGCTGGGCGCGCCATTTGGGCCCACGCAATGGGGTGGCATCTGTATGCGCCCCTCGTTCCACTATGGCCGCTACGGCGTGATCGCGCCCAAACCCAAGTTGGCTAACGTTAAGCGTGCGCTCTTCCTTAAATTACTGCGAAGCAAAACGCTGAAGTCGGTCTACACGATTGACGAGTTATTGCACCGTTATGTGGCCGAGTGGCATACGCAGTGGGCGCACCGTTTGCAGTATGTGCCCGACCCAGCCGAGCTGAAGGGCAGCCATACCTACGAGTCAGCCCGTCAAGCGTTGGGTATTCCAGATGGTGCCGTTGTTGTCCTGGTCTATGGCGCCATTGATGAGCGCAAGGGGTTGGACGTGCTGGTTGAGGCAATGTGCAGCCCCGAAGTACCCAAGACGCTGCACCTGCTTGTGGCGGGACGGCAGTCTGCTGCCATTCAGCCGCTGATGCAATCAGCGCAAATTAGCTCGCTGACGCAAGAAGGACGATGCCACGTTATTAACAGTTTTGTGGATGATGCTGTGGAGCAGATGGTGTTTTCTGCGACTGACATTGTGTGGCTTGGATATCGCAATCACTATGCGATGAGTGGGGTTTTGGTGCTTTCAGCTATCGCGGGTAAGCCAGTTATTGCTACACAGGATGGTTTGATTGGGTGGTACACAACTATTAAAAATTTGGGACGCACTGTTAATATTAAAAAACTAAATCAAATAATAAGCGCATTGCAACCTGTTGCATTTGAAAAATCGACTAAAGAAAAAATGATTACGAAAAATTCCTTTAATAAAAACAGTTGGAAAATGTTTCTATCAAATATTGTTCCATAGAAAGATTTAATCTGTGCGATTAAATATTTTTAACAAAGTAGCTAGATCTCGTTGGACTGGTTTGTTTTGCGTGTTCATTACTTACTTTTACTTGATTTTTCTTCCGGGCGAATCCAAATCCACTTGGTTGTGGTTCACAAATGCGATAATAATCGTTATTTCCTGCTTATTTATATATGATAATTCTGTAAATACAATTTCAATTAAAAAGATAACTGGGATTTTTTTCTTGCTTTTTTTTGGCATTGCGCC
>NZ_JAMPXE010000009.1 GCF_023701345.1 Rhodoferax sp.
GCCAGCCGTGGCCGCATCCTGGACCGCAATGGCATCGTGCTGGCGTCGAGCATCCCGGTGCCCAGCATCTGGGCCATTCCGGAGGACGTGCCGCGGGAGGCCGAAGGCCTGAAAAAGTTGGCCAGCCTGCTCGATATGCCGCTGGCAGAGCTCAACAAAAAGCTGGAAGATGAGGACAAGACTTTCGTCTGGCTCAAGCGTCAGCTGGACGAGTCGGTGGGCAACGAGATCGCGGCGCTGGGCCTCAAGGGTATTTACCAGCGCAAGGAATACAAACGCCAGTACCCCGAAGGTGAAGCCGCCGCCCATGTGGTGGGCTTCACCAATGTTGAAGACCAGGGTCAGGAAGGCATGGAGCTGGCGTTCAACAAGGAGTTGGGTGGCCGCAATGGCTCAAGGCGCGTCATTAAGGACCGCATGGGCCGGGTGGTGGAAGACGTGCGTGAGCAGATTGCGCCGGTGGATGGCCGTGACCTGCAGCTCAGCATCGACAGCAAGGTGCAGTTCTTTGCCTATCAGACGCTCAAGGAAGCGGTGCTGCAGCACAAGGCCAAAGCCGGCAGTGTGGTCGTGCTGGATGTGCAAACCGGCGAGGTGTTGGCGCTCGCCAACTACCCGAGTTTTGTGCCCGACAAACGCCGCAACCTGAGTGGCGCCCAGTTGCGCAACCGGGCCTTGACCGACACTTTCGAGCCAGGCTCGACCATGAAACCCTTTGTCATCGCCACGGCGTTGAACCAGGGCATGGTGACGCCTGACACAAAAATCCAGACCGCTCCGGGGCGCATGAATATCGGCAACGCCACCATCAGCGATTCGCACCCCCAAGGCATGCTGAGCGTGACCGGCGTGATCCAGAAGTCGAGCAACGTCGGCACCGTCAAGATTGCCATGCAAATGCCGCCACGAAAAATGTGGGAGATGTACACCCAGGTCGGTTTTGGTCAGAAACCCGAGTTGCCTTTTCCAGGTGCCGTGAGTGGCCGGCTGCGGCCCTACAAGAGCTGGCGCCCGATCGAGCAGGCCACCATGAGCTACGGTTACGGTGTCTCGGTGAGTCTGTTTCAGCTGGCCCACGCCTACACCATCTTTGGCCGCGAGGGCGACCTGGTGCCCGTGACCATGTTCAAGATGAGCGAGCCTGCCGTGGGTGTCCCCGTCATTGCGGCACGCCATGCCCGTGATGTGCGCCAGATGCTGCATCTGGTGACCCTTCCGGGCGGCACGGCACAGAAGGCGCAGGCCATGGGTTACTCGGTGGGTGGCAAGACCGGTACTGCGCACAAGGTGGAAGGCAAGGGCTACGCCGACAAGAAATACCGCGGTGTCTTTGCCGGCCTGGCGCCGATCGACGCCCCCCGCATTGCGGTTGCGGTGATGATTGACGAGCCCAGCAATGGCAAATATTTCGGCGGCGATACCGCAGCCCCGGTGTTCAGCCAGACGGTGCAACAGACCCTGCGCGTGTTGGGCATTGCACCCGACCTGTCGGTCAAGCCGCAGGTGATCACCGATGCGGTGGAGGAAAGCTTCTGATGCTGGCGCAACTGCTCACCCCGCAAGACGCTGCCGCCTGGTTGCGCACGCGCGTGACCGGCGCGCTGCGCACCGACAGTCGCCAGGTCCGGCCCGGCGATGGCTTTCTGGCCTGGCCCGGTGCGGTGGTCGATGCCCGTGCCCATGTGGCGGCCGCCCTGGCGGCGGGCGCTGCGGCCTGTCTGGTGGAACACGACGGTGTGCAGGCATTTGCCTTGAGCGATGCACGTGTCGCCACCTACCAGGGTTTGAAAGCCGCCAGCGGCCTGGTGGCCGATGCCTGGTTTGAGCAACCCAGCCAGTGCCTGGCGGTGTTGGCGGTGACCGGTACCAATGGCAAGACTTCAAGCACCTGGTGGCTGGCGCAAGCGCTGTCCAACCTGGTATCGACCGCACCCATTCCCTGCGCTGTGGTGGGTACCCTGGGCGTGGGTGTACCGCCCGATTTGGTGAGCACCGGCCTGACTACCCCCGACCCGGTCGCGCTGCAGGCGGCATTTGCCGAATTTGTCAAACAAGGCCTGCAAGCCTGTGCCATCGAGGCCTCGTCGATCGGCATCGAGGAGCAACGGCTCGCGGGCACCCGGATTCACACCGCGGTATTGACCAACGTGACGCAGGACCATCTGGATTACCACGGCGACATGGCCAGTTACTGGCAGGCCAAGGCCCGCCTGTTTGCCTGGCCGCACTTGCGCGCGGCCGTGGTCAATGTGGATGACCCTTACGGGGCAGAATTGGCCGGGCGGTTGTCGGCCAGCGCATTGGACCTGTGGACGCTGTCGATTGCTCCCGGTGGGGCAAATCGGGCCCGTTTGCAGGCGCAGGACATCCGTTATGAAGCCCAGGGCATGGCGTTTGATGTGGTCGAAGGATCTGAACAACGACGTTTGCAGACCCGGCTCATTGGTGCCTACAACGTGAGCAACCTGCTCGGCGTGATCGCGGCCATGCGCACCCTGGGTGTCGCATTGGCCGATGCGGTGCAAGCCTGTGCGCATTTGACGCCGGTGCCAGGCCGCATGGAATGTGTCAGCGCGCCGGGCCAGTCGCTGGTGGCGGTCGATTACGCCCACACGCCCGATGCGCTGGCCAAGGCGCTCGATGCCTTGCGGCCCCAGGCGCAGGCCCGCGGTGGCAGCTTGTGGTGCGTGTTTGGTTGTGGCGGCAACCGCGACAGCGCCAAGCGCCCTTTGATGGGCGCAGTGGCGGGAGCGCATGCCGACCGCGTGGTGGTCACCAGTGACAACCCGCGCGCTGAGGCGATGGACGCCATCATCAGCCAGATTCTGCTGGGCCTGACCGGCGTGGCCGGCGTGCAGGTGGAGCCTGACCGGGCCCGCGCCATTGCCCAGACCCTGGCGCAGGCAGGGCCGGCCGACGTGGTCTTGCTGGCCGGCAAGGGCCATGAGGACTATCAGGAAATTGCCGGCGAGCGGCTGCCATTCTCGGACATCGCGCAAGTCAAACAAGTGCTGAACCAGTTGTCTGGCTTGCCTTTGCATGAACCGATCGTCATTGCGAACGAAGTGAAACCATCCATGCCCCCTGAAGCCATGGATGGCCACGTCGCTGGCGCACCTCGCAATGACAAGATGACACTGCAGCAAGTTGCCGCCTGGCTGGAGCAGCCGTTGGCTGACGGGCCGGACCCGCCCATCGTGGCGATTCAACGGGTGCATACCGACACCCGCACGCTGGCACCCGGCGACCTGTTCGTGGCGCTGCACGGCGAGCGCTTTGATGGCAACGACTTTTTGGTTGAAGCCCGTGTCAAGGGCGCGGTGGCGGCGATTTGCCAGGGCGACGGTGCACTGGAGAGACTGTGTCAGGCCGGTTTGCCGGGCCTGGTGGTGCCTGATGCCAAACGGGCGCTGGCCAGCTTGGCCACGCACTGGCGCGCGCAATTCAACCTGCCGCTGATCGCCGTGACCGGCTCCAACGGCAAAACCACGGTGACGCAGATGATCGCCAGCATCCTGCGCGCTTATGAGCCCGACGCTTGTCTGGCCACGCAGGGCAATCTGAACAACGACATTGGTGTGCCCCTGACCGTGCTGGGTTTGCGCGCCCACCACCGCATGGCCGTGGTCGAGCTCGGCATGAACCACCCCGGCGAAATCGCGGTGCTTGCGGCCATCGCCCAGCCCACGGTGGCGCTGGTTAACAACGCCCAGCGTGAACATCTGGAGTTCATGGCAACGGTTGAAGCCGTGGCGCAGGAAAACGGCGCGGTGATCGATGCGCTGCCCGCTTCAGGGGTGGCGGTGTTCCCGGCCGATGATGCCTACAGCACGTTATGGGCTGACAAGGCCGGCGCGCGTGCCAGCTTGTGCTTTGGTCAGCCGGTCGTCACTGCGAGCGAAGCGCGGCAGTCCATGGATGCGGAAGTCATGGATCGCCACGGCCTACGGCCTCGCGATGACGGTGCATTGTCAGCCGCAGTGCACACCACGCAAGCGGTTTGGTCAGGCGCGGCCTGGCAGGTCGGTGCCATGACGCCGCAAGGTGAACTGCATTACGCGCTGCACATTGCGGGCGCGCACAACGTCAAGAATTCGCTGGCAGCCGTGGCCTGCGCACTGGCTGCCGGTGTGCCGCTGGCCGCGATTGCGGCCGGACTGGAAACCTTCGAGCCGGTCAAGGGCCGCTCGCGTGCACTGCTGGTGCGCCACGGCGGTCATGACATTACGCTGGTTGACGATACCTACAACGCCAACCCCGACTCGGTGCGTGCCGCCATCGAGGTGCTGGCGGCGCTGCCCGGGCCGCGCCTGCTGGTGCTCGGCGACATGGGCGAGGTGGGTGACCAGGGACCGCAGTTTCATGCCGAAGCCTTGCAGTCGGCGCTGGCGCAGCAGATCGACAAAATCATCGTGACCGGGACGGCCTGCACGCAAGCCGCTGCCCCGCTGGCAGCGATTGAAGTGCATGCGCAGATGACCGACGTGCAGACGGCTGTGCTGGCTGCGCTGCCGACGGTGGCCAGCGTGCTGGTCAAGGGTTCACGCTTCATGAAGATGGAGCGCGTGGTCGAGGCCATCGTACAGGCCGCACAACAGGACAAGGAGGCGGCCCCATGTTGATCTGGTTGAGCCAATGGCTGCAAACACTGTCGCCCGAGCTGGGCTTTTTGCGCGTCTTCCAGTACCAGACCTTTCGCGCCGTGATGGCCGCGCTGACCGCGTTGCTGATGGGCCTGGCCGCCGGCCCCTGGGTGATCCGGCGCCTCACCGAGCTCAAGATTGGCCAGCCGATCCGCGGCTACGGCATGGACACGCACCACATCAAAAGCGGCACCCCGACCATGGGCGGGGTGCTGATTTTGCTGTGCATATCGCTCTCGACGCTGCTCTGGTTTGACTGGAGCAACCGCTTTGTCTGGATCGTGCTGCTGGTCACCCTCGGGTTTGGCGCCATCGGCTGGTCGGACGACTGGCGCAAGGTGGTCAACAAGGACCCCGAAGGCATGCCCTCGCGCGAGAAATACCTGTGGCAGTCGCTGATCGGCCTGCTGGCGGCGCTGTACCTGGTGTTCAGTATTTCCGAGAACACCAACTACCGCGTGCTCGAACTGTTTTTTACCTGGGTGCAGTCCGGCTTTGACCTGAGCCTGCCGCCCAAGGCTGGTCTCATGGTGCCGTTCTTCAAGGAAATCAGCTACCCGCTCGGTGTGCTGGGTTTTGTGCTGCTGACCTATCTGGTGATCGTTGGCTCCAGCAACGCGGTCAACCTGACCGATGGCCTGGACGGGCTGGCCATCATGCCGGTGGTGATGGTGGGCTCCTGCCTGGGTATCTTCGCTTACGTGACGGGCAATTCGGTCTTTGCCCGCTACCTGTTCCTGCCGCACATTCCTGGCGCCGGTGAGCTGATGGTTTTCTGTGCTGCCATGGCCGGCGCCGGCCTGGCGTTTTTGTGGTTCAACACGCATCCGGCACAGGTTTTCATGGGTGACGTGGGCGCGCTCGCGCTCGGCGCCGCCCTGGGCACCATTGCGGTGATCGTGCGTCAGGAAATCGTGCTGGCCATCATGGGCGGCGTGTTTGTCGCCGAAGCCCTGTCGGTGATGATGCAGGTCACGTATTTCAAGTACACCAAGAAGCGCTTTGGCCAGGGCCGGCGCATTCTGAAGATGGCGCCGCTGCACCACCATTTTGAGAAAAGCGGCTGGAAAGAAACCCAGGTGGTGGTGCGTTTCTGGATCATCACCATGCTCTTGTGCCTGGTGGGCCTGTCCACCCTGAAGCTGCGCTGATGATGAATACGCTGCCACACCGTCATGTACTGATCCTGGGCCTCGGTGCGTCCGGGCTGGCCATGGCACGCTGGTGCGCCCGGGTTGGGGCGCAGGTGACGGTGGCTGATACGCGCACGGCACCGCCGCAATTGGCTTCTCTGCAGCGCGACGTGCCGGCTGCCTGCTTCGTGGCGGGGGCGCTGGACGCCGCGCTGCTGCAGGACGGCATCACGGCCGTGTTCAAAAGCCCGGGCCTGAGTCCGGCTGACATCGCGACGCTGGCGCAGACGGCCCAAGCCAAGGCCATCCCTGTCGCAGGTGAACTTGGCCTTTTTTCGCAGGCGCTGGCCGAGCTCAGGTCCAGCCGGGGCTACGCTCCCAAAGTGCTGGCCATCACCGGCACCAACGGCAAGACCACGGTGACTTCGCTCACCGGCCAACTGGTCGAGCGGGCCGGCAAAAGCGTGGCGGTGGCCGGCAATATCGGCCCGACCCTGCTCGACACGCTGATGGCGCGGCTGGATGGCGATGCCTTGCCCGAGGTCTGGGTGCTGGAGTTGTCGAGCTTCCAGCTCGAAGGTGAGAAAAGCTTTGAGCCCACCGCGGGTACCGTGCTCAACATCACGCAGGACCACCTGGACTGGCACGGTTCCATGGCCGCCTATGTGCTGGCCAAGACAGCCGTCTTTGGTCAGCAGGGTCTGATGGTGCTCAATCGCGAAGATGCGTTGGTGATGGCGATGTTGCCCGCGCCAGTGAAAGTGAAATTGCAGAAACCCCAGCAGCGCGATTGCGTCACCTTTGGTGGTGACATGCCGCAACGCCCCGGCGACTTCGGCATCGAAACGGTCAACGGCATGGCCTGGCTGGTGCGCGCGCTGGAGGCCGACGAAACCATCAAGCCGCGCAAGGGCGAAGCGCCCGAGCTGTTCTTCCAGCGCCTGATGCCCGCCGACGCGCTGCGCATTCGCGGTCGCCACAACGCCATCAATGCCCTGTCGGCGCTGGCGCTGGCCTGTGCTGCGGGCTGCGCGCTGGGCCCCATGCTCTATGGCCTGCGCGAGTACGGCGGCGAGCCGCACCGGGTGCAGCCCGTGGGCATCATTAACGGCATTGAGTTTTTTGACGACAGCAAGGGGACCAACGTCGGCGCCACCGTGGCGGCGTTGCAGGGCCTGGGCAGCGAGCGCAAAGTGGTGGTGATTCTGGGCGGCGAAGGCAAGGGACAGGACTTCAGCCCGCTGGCCGAGCCGGTGCGCCGGTTTTGCCGTGCCGTGGTATTGATCGGGCGCGATGCAGTGCTGCTCCGAGCGGCGCTGCAGGATGTGCAGGTGCCGCTTATTGATGCGGGGTCGATGGCCGATGCGGTGGCCCTGGCCAGCGCCCAGGCGCAGGCAGGCGATGCGGTGCTGATGTCGCCGGCTTGTGCCAGTTTTGACATGTTTGACAACTACGAGCACCGTGCCCGCATGTTTGTGCAGGCGGTGAAATGCCTGGCGCTGGAAGCCGGTGTCATGCTGGAGGGCAGCCTGTGAGCGCGGTCGCTGCCCGTTTTCATGGCCTGCTGGGCTGGCTTGGCCGCGCCCGGGCATCGTCGGATGATGTGCTGCCGGTGCGCCTGGGCGGCTCGCGCCTGTCGTCCACTGCCACCAGCCCGTCGCGTGCCCAGGGCTTTGACCAGCCGCTGGTCTGGGTCACGGTGGCGCTGTTGCTGTGGGGGCTGGTGATGGTGTATTCGGCCTCCATTGCCATGCCGGAAAACCCGCGCTTTGCCCGGTACACCCACACCTATTTTCTGGTGCGTCACGCGATGTGGCTGGTGATTGCCTTTGCGGTGGCGCTACTGGCTTACCAGGTGCCGCTGGCAAGGTGGGAAAAGTCGGCCCGGCCGCTGTTTTTGCTGTCGCTGGTGTTGCTGGCACTGGTGCTGATTCCGCATGTCGGCAAGGTGGTCTATGGTGCGCGGCGCTGGATCAGCCTGGGACCGTTGAGCTTTCAGCCCTCGGAGCTGGCCAAGTTCACTGTGCTGCTGTATGCGGCCGACTACATGGTGCGCAAGATGGATGTCAAGGAGCGCTTTTTCCGCGCCGTGCTGCCGATGGGCGCCGCCGTGGCCGTGGTCGGTGTGCTGCTGCTGGCCGAGCCCGACATGGGCGCCTTCATGGTGATTGCCGTGATTGCCATGGGCATCCTGTTTCTGGGCGGCGTCAACGCCCGCATGTTCTTCCTGATCGCCACCGTGCTGGTGGTCGCCTTCGGCTTGATGATCGCGGCCAGTGAATGGCGCCGCGAACGCATTTTTGCCTACCTCGATCCCTGGAGCGAGCAGAACGCGCTGGCCAAAGGCTACCAGCTCACCCACGCGCTGATCGCCATTGGCCGGGGTGAAATCTTCGGCGTGGGGCTGGGCGGCAGCGTGGAAAAGCTCAACTGGCTGCCCGAGGCGCACACCGACTTTTTGCTGGCGGTGATTGGCGAAGAGTTTGGCCTGGTCGGCGTGGTCACCGTGATCTGCCTGTTTTTCTGGCTGGTGCGGCGCATGATGTACATCGGCCGGCAAGCTATTGCGCTGGACCGGGTGTTTGCCGGCCTGGTGGCCCAGGGTGTGGCGATTTGGGTGGGTTTTCAGGCCTTCATCAACATGGGCGTCAACCTGGGTGCCCTGCCCACCAAGGGCCTGACGCTGCCGCTCATGAGTTACGGCGGGTCGGCCATTCTGGTCAACCTGATCGCCATTGCGGTGGTGCTGCGCATTGACCAGGAAAACCGTGCCCTGATGCAGGGAGGACGGGTATGAACGTCAAAACCAAATGTGCCTTGATCATGGCGGGCGGTACCGGGGGGCATATCTTTCCGGGCCTGGCGGTTGCGCAGGCATTGCGCGACAAAGGCTGGCGCGTGCACTGGTTCGGTGGCACGGGCAGTCACGGACAGCCCAGCATGGAAAGCCAGCTGGTGCCGCCGCAGGGCTTTACCTTTGAGTCCATCGATTTTGGTGGCGTGCGCGGCAAGGGGCTGATGACGGTGGCGCTGTTGCCACTGCGCCTGCTCAAGGCCTTCTGGCAGAGCATCCAGGTGCTGCGCCGCGTCAAGCCGGACGTGGTGTTGGGTCTGGGCGGCTACATCACGTTTCCGGGCGGCATGATGAGCGTGCTGCTGGGCAAGCCGCTGCTGCTGCACGAGCAAAACTCGGTGGCGGGTCTCGCCAACAAGGTGCTCGCGGCAGTGGCCGACCGCGTGTTTACTGCCTTTCCCAAGGTGCTCAAGGGTGCCCAGTGGGTCGGCAACCCCCTGCGTGCGGCGTTTTTGAGCCAGCCCGACCCGGCGCAACGCTTTGCCGGTCGCAGCGGGCCTTTGAAGTTGCTGGTGGTCGGGGGCAGCCTGGGCGCCAAAGCCCTGAACGAGATCGTGCCACAGGCGCTGGCCATGCTGCCGCAAACCTGCCGTCCCGAGGTGATTCACCAGAGCGGAGCCAAACAAATCGAGGCGCTGCACGCCAACTATGCTGCCGCCGGCGTGCAGGCGCAGCTGACGCCCTTCATCGACGACACCGCGCAGGCCTTTGCTAGAGCCGACCTGGTGATTTGCCGCGCCGGGGCCAGCACCGTGACCGAAATTGCGGCCGTCGGTGCCGCCGCGCTGTTTGTCCCCTTTCCCTCGGCGGTGGATGACCACCAGACGGCCAACGCCCGTTTTCTCGTGGACCAGGGCGCGGGCTGGCTGGTGCCCCAAGGTCAATTAACGCCGGCATCGCTGGCAGAACTGCTGCAAAAGATGGACCGCCCGCTGTTGCTTGAAAAAGCCCGGGCAGCTAAAAAAATGCAAAAACTCGAAGCCACCCAAACCATCGTGGCGGCATGTGAGGAGCTTTGTCAATGAAACACGCCATTCAACACATCCATTTTGTCGGCATTGGCGGTGTCGGCATGTCCGGCATTGCCGAGGTGTTGTTCAACCTGGGCTACGTCATCTCCGGCTCGGACCAGTCTGACAGTGCCACCTTGCAGCGTTTGAAAGCCCTGGGCATTCAGACCCAAATTGGCCACGCCACCAGCAACATCCAGGGTGCCGATGCCGTGGTCACCTCTACCGCCGTGCAGGCCGACAACCCCGAGGTGATGGCCGCCCGTGCGGCGCACATTCCGGTGGTGCCGCGCGCCCTCATGCTGGCCGAATTGATGCGCCTGAAGAAGGGCATTGCGATTGCCGGCACGCATGGCAAAACCACCACCACCAGCCTGGTCGCCAGCGTGCTGGCCGAGGCCGGGCTAGACCCGACCTTTGTCATTGGTGGCCGCTTGAACAGTGCCGGTGCCAATGCGCGGCTCGGGCAGGGCGATTACATCGTGGTGGAAGCCGACGAGTCAGATGCATCGTTCCTGAATTTGTTGCCGGTGATGGCGGTGGTGACCAATATCGACGCCGACCATATGGAAACCTACGGTCATGACTTTGAGAACCTGAAAAAAGCCTTCGTCGACTTTTTGCACCGCATGCCGTTTTATGGCACGGCCATTTTGTGCACCGACGATGCGGCGGTGCGTGCCATCGTGCAGCAGGTCACCTGCCCCGTCACCAGCTACGGCTTTGACGAAGGCGCCGAAGTGCGCGCCGTGAACGTGCGCGCGGTGGCTGGCCAGATGCAGTTCAGCGTGCAGCGCCGCAACGGCCTGGTGCTGCCTGACCTCGACGTGGTGTTGAATTTGCCGGGCCGCCACAACGTGCTCAATGCCTTGTCCGCGATTGCGGTGGCCGTGGAACTGGGCATCGACGACGCCGCCGTGGTCCGTGCACTGGCCCAGTTCAAGGGCGTGGGGCGGCGCTTCCAGCGCTACGGTGAACAGCCCGTGAGCGCGGTCCATGGCGGCGGCAGCTTCACGCTGGTGGACGATTACGGTCATCACCCGGTGGAAATGGCGGCCACGCTGGCGGCAGCGCGCGGTGCCTTTCCGGGACGGCGCCTGCTGCTGGCGTTCCAGCCGCACCGCTATACCCGCACGCGTGACTGTTTTGATGACTTCGTCAAGGTCATTGGGCAAGCAGATGCGGTGCTGCTGGCCGAGGTTTATGCCGCCGGTGAGGCGCCTATCGTGGCGGCCGATGGGCGCAGCCTGGCGCGCGCGCTGCGGGTGGCCGGCCACATCGAGCCGGTGTTTGTTGATGACATTGCCGACTTGCCGCAAGCCATTGTGGATGCGGTCCGTGATGGTGATGTGGTGCTGTGCATGGGCGCCGGCTCGATCGGTGCCGTGCCGGCCAAAGTGGCCGCCCAACTGCAAGGCAAACCCTTCGTTGCAAGTGAAAGACAAGTGGTATGAGTTCATTTGATTTGAAAACAGAAAAAGTAGCGGTGCTCATGGGGGGGTCCTCCGCCGAGCGCGAGGTGTCGCTGATGTCGGGCAGCGGTGTGCTGCAGGCATTGCAAGGCCTGGGGGTGCAGGCCTTTGCGTTTGATCCGGCCGAGCGCGAGTTGCTTGACCTGAAAAAGGAAGGCTTCACGCGCTGCTTCATTGCCCTGCATGGCCGCTTCGGTGAAGACGGCACGGTGCAGGGTGCGCTGGAGCTGCTCGGCATTCCCTATACCGGGCCGGGCGTCATGGCCTCCAGCATTGCCATCGACAAGCTCATGACCAAACACATCTGGCGCGCTGACGGCCTGCCCACGCCGGCCTGGAAAAAGGTCGACAGTGCGGCAGCCGTGCGCGCCGCGCTGGCCGAGTTGGGCAGCCCGATGATCGTCAAGCCGGCGCGTGAGGGCTCCACCATCGGCCTGACCAAGGTTACCGCCATCGACCAGTGCGAGGCGGCATTTGCGCTGGCTGCCGGCATGCACGACGAGGTGCTGTGCGAGCAGTTCATTGCCGGTGACGAGGTCACCATCGCGGTGCTGGGCAGTGGCGCGCAAGCCCGCGCGCTGCCGGTGATCCGGATTGTTGCGCCGGACGGCAACTACGACTACCAAAACAAATACTTCACCGACAGCACCCAGTACCTGGTGCCCTGCGGCCTGCCCGAGGGCGAGGAGGCCGCCATCCAGCAACTGGTGCTGCAAGCCTTCCACAGCCTGGGCTGCCGCGGCTGGGCCCGCGCCGACGTGATGATCGACGCCGTCACGCGCCAGCCCTATCTGTTGGAGATCAACACCTCGCCGGGCATGACCAGCCATTCGCTGGTGCCCATGGCGGCCAGAGCGGCAGGCATCGCTTACCCCGAGCTGTGCCTGCAAGTGCTGCAATCAGCCAGTCGCGACTACGCCCTATGACCAGCAACGCGCCCCTGCCGTTTGACATCAAGCTCATGAACCGGGTGGCCACCGCCCTGTTTGCGCTGCTGGTGCTCATGCTGCTGGGCGCCGGGCTGGCTTATGTGCAGCAGTTGCCGCTGTTTGCCATTCGCGGGGTCACGGTGGTGGGCGATGTGTCGCATTACAACGCGATCTCGCTGCGCGCCAATGTCATGCCGCGCCTGAAAGGCACGTTCTTCACACTCGACCTGCACGCCACGCGCCAGGTCTTTGAGACCATGCCCTGGGTGCGCCAGGCGGTGGTGCGGCGCGATTTTCCGAACCGGCTCAAGGTGCATCTGGAAGAGCATCAGCCGGTGGCCTATTGGGGCGTGGAGGGGGACTCGCGCCTGGTCAACAGTTTCGGCGAAGTATTTGATGTCAATCTGGGCGAGCTGGAGCAAGACGATTTGCCCCGGCTGAATGGCCCGGAGGGTCAAAGCGCACAGGTGCTGGCCACCTACCACACGCTGCAGCCGCTGCTGGCGCCGATGGATCTGGCGCTGACGCAACTTGAACTGACGCCGCGCGGCGGCTGGCGGGCGCAGCTTGAGGCCGGCACCACACTGGAGCTGGGCAGCGGCAGCACCGCTGAACTGGTGGCACGCACCGAACGATTTTTGAAGACCGTGACACAGGCCACGGCGCACTACAACCGCAGTGTCGAACAACTCGCTTCCGTGGACTTGCGCCATACGGATGGTTATGCCATCCGGTTGAACGGGGTGAGCACGGTTGAGGCAGATAACGTGAAAAAACTAATGCAAGTGAACAGGTGACGCAATGGCAAAAGAGTACAAGGATTTGGTTGTGGGTCTGGACATTGGCACCGCCAAGGTGATGGTGGTTGTGGCCGAGGTCATGCCCGGTGGCGAGCTCAAGCTCGCCGGCCTGGGGGTGGCCCCCAGCAACGGCCTGAAACGCGGTGTGGTGGTCAACATCGACGCCACGGTGCAGAGCATCCAGCAGGCGCTCAAGGAGGCCGAACTGATGGCCGACTGCAAAATCCAGCGGGTCTATACCGGCATCACCGGCAGCCACATCCGCGGCATGAATTCGCACGGCATGGTGGCCATCAAGGACCGCGAGGTCTCCGCCGCCGACGTGGCGCGGGTGGTCGAAACCGCCAAGGCCATCAACATCTCGACCGACCAGCGCCTGCTGCTGGTGGAACCGCAGGAGTTCATCATCGACGGTCAGGACGTGAAAGAGCCGATCGGCATGAGCGGCATCCGGCTGGAGGCCAAGGTGCACATCGTCACCGGCGCCCAGAGCGCGGCCGAGAACATCATCAAGTGCGTGCGCCGATGCGGCCTGGAGGTGGAGCAACTCATGCTCAACCCGCTGGCCAGCAGCCTGTCGGTGCTGACCGAGGATGAGCGCGAACTGGGCGTGGCGCTGGTCGATATTGGCGCCGGCACCACCGATCTGGCGATCTTCACCAACGGCGCCATTCGCCACACCGCCGTGATCCCGATCGCCGGTGACCTGATCACCAGCGACATCGCCATGGCGTTGCGCACGCCGACCAAGGACGCCGAGGAAATCAAGGTGGAAAACGGCTACGCCAAGCAGTTGCTGGCCGACCCCGAGGCCCAGGTGGAGGTGCCCGGCCTGGGTGATCGCGGCCCGCGCATGCTCAGCCGTCAGGCGCTGGCGGGCGTGATCGAGCCGCGCGTGGAAGAAATTTTCAGCCTGGTGCACCAGGTCATGCGCGAGTCTGGCTTTGAGGAAATGCTGTCCAGCGGCATTGTGCTCACCGGTGGCAGCTGCGTCATGCCCGGCATGGTCGAGCTCGGCGAAGACATCTTTTTGAAGCCGGTGCGGCGCGGCCTGCCCAAATACACCGGTGTGCTGTCCGACATGGTGGCCCAGCCGCGCGCCGCCACCGTCATGGGCTTGCTCGAAGAAGCCCGTCTGGCGCGTTTGCGCGGCTTCAAGGTGTCGCAAAAAAACGGCTCCATGAAAACCGCGTTCGGGTCCGTCAAGGACTGGTTTGTGGGGAACTTCTGACCATGAAAACCACCCTGTGGCGCTGTCGCGCCAGCCCCAAACGACGATGGCGCTGCATGGACCCGCCTGTCGAATCCGTGAGCCCATTACCAACATTTTTGTCCAGTTATTTTTTATTTATTGAAACCCAAGGAGAACACCATGCCCATTGAACTCATCGACGAAGAAGGCTTTAACCAAGGCACCCAGATCAAGGTGATCGGCGTCGGCGGCGGCGGCGGCAACGCGGTGGCGCACATGATTGCCAGCGCCGTGCAGGGTGTGGAATTCATCTGCGCCAATACCGACTCGCAGGCGCTCAGCACCAGCGACGCCCACCTCATCATCCAGCTCGGCAGCACCGGCCTGGGCGCTGGCAGCAAGCCCGACAAGGCGCGCGAAGCGGCCGAATTGGCCATTGAGCACATCCGCGAAGCCATTGACGGCGCGCACATGCTGTTCATCACCGCCGGCATGGGCGGTGGCACCGGCACCGGCGCCGCCCCCGTGATTGCCCGCATTGCGCGTGAAATGGGGATTTTGACCGTGGGTGTGGTGACCAAGCCGTTCGAGTTTGAAGGCAAGCGCCGCATGGACAACGCCGAGAGCGGCCTGACCGAGCTCGAAGCCAATGTCGATTCGCTGATTGTGGTGCTGAACGAAAAACTGCTCGACGTGCTGGGCGACGACGCCACCCAGGACGAGGCTTTTGCCCATGCCAACGACGTGCTCAAGAACGCCGTCGGCGGGATCGCCGAAATCATCAATGTGCCCGGCCATGTCAACGTCGACTTTGAAGACGTGCGCACCGTCATGGGCGAGCCCGGCAAAGCCATGATGGGCACCGCCGTGGCGGCCGGCCCGGACCGCGCCCGCATCGCCGCCGAGCAGGCCGTGGCCTGCCCGCTGCTCGAAGGCATTGACCTGTCCGGCGCCAAAGGCGTGCTGGTGCTGATCTCGGCCGCCAAAGGTAGCCTGAAACTGTCCGAGTCCAAGGTGGCCATGAACACCATCCGCGACTACGCCTCGCAGGACGCGCATGTGATTTACGGCACAGCGTATGACGACAACCTGGGCGACCAGATTCGCGTCACGGTGGTGGCCACCGGCCTGAGCCGCCAGGCGCAGCGCCCGAAACTGGTGGTGACGCAAACCCAGCCCGAGATGGGCCTGCGCACCGGCACCCACGACGTGCCGTTCAACATCCCGACCCTCAACAACCCGGTGGGTGTGGGCCATGCGGGCAACTCGATGGCGACCAGCAACGCGGGGCGCAGCCAGACCGACTACGGCTCCATGGCCACCCCCAGCGTCTGGCGCAACCGCACTTCGGCGGCGGCCAAGGTCGATGCGCTGAGCAGCGGCGGCATGGACGACTTCGAGATCCCGGCGTTTTTGCGCAAGCAGGCGGATTAAGCCGCCTCAAACCCGACCAATAGCAGCTTTGACAAGGGCGCAAAAGCCGCTTGCACGATCGGCTTTTTTATAGCCTGCAGCCCTGATACAACAGGCTCTGACAGCGATTGATTTGGGAGCGACTGGCGCTTTGAATTCGGGTCTGACAGCACGGATGGCCAGCTCATGCCTGGCCGCGCGAAGCATGCGCCAGCAGTAATTGTTCGAATTTTTCTGCCGGCAGCGGCGGGCTGGTCAGGTAGCCCTGGTACATATCGCAACCCTGCGCCCGCAAAAAATCAAGCTGGTCCTGCGTCTCCACCCCCTCGGCCAGTGCCTTCAGGCGCAGCGTATGCGCCATGGCGA
Organism: Rhodoferax sp.; assembly: GCF_023701345.1. Lineage (GTDB taxonomy): Bacteria > Pseudomonadota > Gammaproteobacteria > Burkholderiales > Burkholderiaceae_C > Rhodoferax. The sequence goes on from NZ_JAMPXE010000009.1 coordinate 15,813, forward strand.
TGATGGTGGCGGCAATCGTCTGGTCATCACGGTCGTGCGACAACTCATCAACAAAGCTCTTGTCGATCTTCAGGATGTCCAGCGGGAAGCGCTTCAGGTAGGCCAGCGACGAATAGCCGGTGCCAAAATCGTCGATCGCCAGTTGCACGCCCAGGACCCGCAATTGACCCAGAATTTCAATCGCTTCGGCCTCGCGTTCCATCAAGGCGCTTTCGGTCAGCTCAAGCTCCAGCCAGGCCGACGGAAATCCGCTTTGTGCCAGTGCATCGGCCACGATGGTCTTGATGTTGCCGTGCAAAAGCTGATGCGGTGACAAATTCACGGCCAGACGTAGCGGTGCCAGGCCCGCCTCAATCCAGCGCTGGCCCTGGCGGCAGGTTTCCTGCAGCACCCAGGCGCCCAGAGGATTGATCAGGCCGGTTTCCTCCGCAATGTGAATGAAACGAATCGGTGGAATCAGGCCCTCCACCGGGTCCAGCCAGCGCACCAGCGCCTCGGCACCCACAATACGGCCACTGGCAATGTCCACCTGCGGCTGGTAGTACACGCGCAGTTCATTTTGTTCCAGGGCACGGCGCAGGCGCACTTCGAGATCAATGCGGCTGCGCACCGCGTGTGTCATTTCTTCAGAGAAATACTTGAAATGCCCGCGTCCCCCGGCCTTGGCTTGGTAAAGCGAGGTGTCAGCCTGCTGCAACAATTCCTCTGCGCTCTGGCCGTGCGCCGGGTACAGGCTGATGCCGACACTGACACCAATGCGCACCTCCGCGCCATTGGACAAACGCCAGGGTTCGCTCAAGGCGGCAATGATGTCATTGGCAACCCGCGCTGCATCGTCAGGTTGCGAGATTTTTTCCAGTAACACCGTGAACTCATCACCGCCGAGTCGGCAGATGGTATCGACCCCGCGCAAGCGGTCGTTCAGGCGCTGGGCCACCTGTTGCAACAGTTCGTCGCCGGCCAGATGGCCAAAGCTGTCGTTCACATCCTTGAAGTGATCCAGGTCCAGCATCAGCAATGCCAACATTTTCCCATCGCGTTGTGCCTGCTCGATGCTGTGCGTCAGCCGCGAAAACAGCAGGAGTCGATTGGGCAATTGGGTCAGCGCATCGTAGTGCGCCAAGTGCTCAAGCTTTTCCTCCCCCTGCTTGACCTGACTGATGTCGGAAAACACCGAAACATAACGACTCGGCTGGCCGTCCTCATCGTGCACCATGCTGATGGTGAGCCATTGCGGGTAAATCTCGCCATTCTTGCGCCGATTCCAGATTTCGCCCTGCCAGTGGCCGTTGGTCAACACGCTGGCCCACAGGGTCTGATAGAAGGCGCGGTCCTGGCGGCCCGATTGCAGCAGGCGCGGGTTGCGCCCCAGCACTTCCGCTTCGGTGTAACCGGTGATCTCGGTAAAGGCCGCGTTGGTGCTGAGAATGCGGCCTTCCAGATCGGCGATGATGACGCCATCGCGCGTGCTGCCAAACACCATGGCCGACTGACGCAATGCGTCTTCGGCGCGTTTGCGCTCGGTGACGTTGATGCCCGCCACCAGCACTTGGACCTCTAAGTCAATCTGGATCGGCGTGGTTCGATATTCGACCACTATCAGGCTGGCGTCGGCCTTGGGTTGTTCGACCTCGAAATTGTCGGTCTGGCCCGCTATGGCGCGGGCAATCGCCTGCTGCAGGCGGGCCTGTTGCGGCGGCTGGTCGCGCCACCACGGGAGCTGCCAGATCGGTTGCCCAATCAAGTCGGCCGCTGGCACGCCAAGGACATCGAGCTCGGCCTGGTTGACCGACAGCAGCGTGCCATCGGCCGCGGTGATGCACTTGAGCAGGCTACTTTGCTCGAAGGTGGCACGAAAGCGCTGCTCGGAGCGCAGACGCGCGGCTTCACTGCGGGTTTTTTGCACCGCCAGGCTGGTGATGCGGGCGAACTCGGCAATCAGCGCCAGGTCGGCCGCCTGCGGCGCGCACGGCGTATCGTAGTAAACGCCAAACGTGCCCAGCACGGTGCCGTCGTCGTCCTTGAACGGCTGCGACCAGCAGGCCCCCAAACCCGCGCGCGCCGCGATGGCGCGGTAGGGGGCCCAGTTCGGGTGCGTGGCAATGTCCTCGACGATGACGGTTTGGCCCAGGTAGGCTGCGGCACCACACGAACCGGCGCTCGCCTCAGCTGGCAAGCCCTCGGTGGCGGCGTTGAAAAAATCAGGCAGGCTGGGTGCGGCGCCGACTGTCAGCCGGCCCGTGCCGCGGTCGAGCAGCAGGATCGAGACCCGGCTGTGCGGCTGGATCGCCTCCAGTCCCAGCGCAATGCTTTCCAGGATCTGCGGCAATGGGCGGGCGGCAATGATCTGGTCCAGCACCGCGTTACGCATCTGTTGGAGCTGCTGCGCCTGTTTGTGCTCGGTGATGTCGATCTGCACACCGTCCCACACCACATCGCCGTTTTGCTGCGCGGCTGGTGTCGATTCAAGCCGCATCCAGCGGGTTGCCGTGTCAATCACAAAACGACCATCCCAGCTGAACGGCTGGTGCGTGTTGCGCGCCGCGTCGTTGGCCTGCATTAAATCACCGAGGTCGTCGCCGTGCACGCGCGCAAAAACGGCATTGTCATCGGCCAGCACCGCGGCACGGTCGAGCCCGAGCATGGCGCAAAAACGCGGGCTGACAAAATCAAAGCGGTGGCTGCCGTCGTGCAACATACGGTAGCGGTAAACCCCCACCGGAATGCGCGCCACCAGTTCGTCATAGCGCAGCTTGCTCTCGCGCAGGGCCAGCCGTTCGCGCTCGAGTTGCGCGTGGTGCTGCACTTTTTCCAGCGTGGCGGGCAAGGCAAACAGGTAGCCCTCGTGCTTTGTCAGGTAATCATTCACGCCCAGGTGCAGCGCCAGGGCCGCAATGCGCTCGTTGCCCTGGCTGGTGACCAGCACAATTGGCAAGCCCAGGCCACGTTCTTCGCGCAGCACCTTGACCAGCTCCAGTGCATTGGCGCCGGGCAGGCGAAAGTCGAGCAGCAGCACGTCATACCCGCAGGCCTGCGCCGCGGTGGTCGGCAATCGCGCCAGCACTTCACTGGTGTTGCCGACCACGTCCAGCGCAATGTGCGGCGTGTGTTGGGCCAGATGGCGGCGCGTGAGGTCGATGTCGAACGCGTTGTGTTCGGCGTACAGCACCCGGATCGGCACCGCCTTGCGCACTGCCCCAGCCTGAAAACGCGCGCGCGCGCGCGCCAGCGTTGCGGGCAATTGCGCCAGGTAATCGTCGCTTTTGATGAGGTAATCGTCAGCGCCCGAGCGCAGCGCCGCAATCGCCGCGTCCTGGTCTCCGGAGCCGGTCAAAATGACCACCGCCAGCGGCAACTCCTGCCGTCGAATGTGGGCCAGCAACTGCAGGCCGCTGCCGTCGGGCAGCGCCAGGTCGGCCAACACCAGATCGAAGGCCGGGCTGGGCTGTTGCGCCAGGCGTTCAATCGCCGCCGCCAGGCTGGTCACCACTTCAAGCTCCGTTTGCGGTGACAGCCGCGTCAGTGCCCGGCGCACCAGATCGGCATCCTGCGCCGTGTCTTCAACGTAAAGCACTTTCATCGTCATATTCCCAATCATCACGGCTGTTTATTCAACACGCCCCAATACAGTTCGATTTGGGCGGCCACCTCCATGAACTTGACAAAATCGACCGGTTTGACAATGTACGAGTTGGCCCCCAGGTCGTAAGCCGTGCGGATGTCGCTGTTGTCATTGGAAGAGGTCAGGATCACCACCGGAACGCTGCGGCACAACGGGTGCGCCTTGAACGCGCGCAGCACCTCCAGCCCGCTGACCCGCGGTAATTTGAGGTCGAGCAGGATCATCAACGGCAAGACCTCGCCAGCCTCCCAGCGCGGCAGCCAGGCCAGCGCCTCTTCGCCGTCGCGCGCCACCTGCACCGGGTTGGCAAACTTGCGCCGGGCAAAAGCGCGCAGCGTCAGGTCAACGTCTGCCGGGTTGTCCTCCACCAGCAGGATCGGCGGCAGCAGGCTTGACGCCGGCGCGCCTAAGGTTTTGGGGTCCGAAGTTGGCATGCTCAATCCTCCTTGGCTTGTTCGCCGTTACTGGCCGCGCCCGGTGCCGGAGGCGCGACGTATTTCGGCAGTGACACATACAACGTGGCCCCCGCGCCGGGTGCACTTTGCGCCCAGACCCGCCCGCCCATGCGCGTCACAGCCTTGCTCACCAGCGCCAGGCCAATGCCGGTGCCGGGGTAGTCTTCGGCGCGCTGCAGGCGCTGAAAAATATCAAAAATCCGGTCATGGAATTGCATGTCAAAGCCGATGCCGTTGTCGCGCACCCACAGCGTACACGCATCCCCCTCATCCCGGGCGCCAATTTCGACCAGCGGTGGTTTGGCATTGCCGCTGAATTTGAGCGCATTTTCCAGCAGATTGCGTAGCACCAGCGCGACACCGTCGCGGTCGGCCAACACCACCAGCGCCGGCATCTCGATGCGAACCTCGGCACCCTGCTGGTCGATTTGTCGGGATTGCTCGGCCAGCACCGCCTGCACCAGTTCGCGCAGCGGCAGCGGCACGCTTCGCAGGGTGCGCCGCTCCATGCGTGAATAGGCCAGCAGGTCGTCGATCAGCGTGGTCATCTGGCGCGCCCCTTGCCGGATGTTGTCAACAAACAGGCGGCCGTCGGCGCTCAATTGCGCCGCGCATTCTTCTTGCAGCAGCGCGCTGTAACCGTCGATGCCGCGCAGCGGCGACTTGAGGTCGTGCGAGACCGAATAGGCAAACGTGTCGAGCTCCTGGTTGGCCTGCGTCAACTGCGCCGTGCGCTCGGCCACGCGCTGCTCCAGTTCGGCGTTGAGCTTGCGCACTTCGAGCTCGGCGCGCTTGCGCTCGGTGATGTCCTGAAAGAATCCATGGACCCGGTGTTGCTGTGCATCTGCCTGTCCAATGGTGTGGACAATGCGCACATGGCCTTTGGCGGTGATGATTTCCAGTTCCAGGTCAAACGGCTCGCCCTGCTCGATGGCGCGTCGCACCGCCTGCTCGATCGTTGCCCTGCAAGCTGGGGCATAAAAATTGACACCTTCGTCTACGGTCGGATCAAACCCCGGGTCCACTTCATGAATTTTGTAAACCTCGGGTGTCCAAGTCTGTTTGCCGGTTGCAACATCAAATTCCCAGCCGCCGACCTTTCCCATCTGCTCCGTTTCCGCCAGCAAACGCTGGCTTTTGGTGAGGGCCGCATGCGCCTGCTTTTGCTCCTCGAGCGCGAGCAACAGGGCGCCGCGCGATTCAGTGACCTGCGCCAGCAACCGTGTGGATTCGGCCTCGGCGCCGGCACGCTGTCGCGCAGCATCATCGAGCAAAGCGCGCACCGCGTCGATTTCGGCAATGTCAGCGGGCGGCGCATCCGCCACACCCGGCTGTGCCAGCTGTGCCACAGCGCGACCCAATCGTCGCGCGGCCAGGCCGCCACCGAGCAACCCGCTCAAGCTCGCGCCGAGCACCAGCAACGCCAGCGCGGTGGTCGCCGCCACGATCGGCGCGCGGTACAGGTCGGGCGGTATCTCGACCTGCACCGACCAGGGCGACCGCGTTGATGCGGCAGTGAAGCGCGCGCCCCGGCTGAGGGCATCGGCAGCGCTCACACCCGCCGGTGCATGCTGCGCGATCACGGCGCCGGTGCTGTCGCGCAGCGTCAGCGCCCAGCCGTCGGGCAGCGCCACGCGTTGCAAACGCTGTTGAAATTCGGACGCTGTCAGCGTGGTGAGAAGCAGGAAAGCGGTTTTGCCGTGGCGCTGGCCCGGCACCACAATGGCCACCAGCGGCTCGTTGACGACCGGCCCCGGCACAAGGTCGCCGACGGCCGGCTGGCCCGTTTCGATGGCGACCGGTACCGCGGCGCGCCCTTTGGGGCGCGGCAAGATGGGCAATGCGGTGCTCCACGGAACCCGCGTGTTGAGCAGCATCTGCTGTGTCATGTCGGCCAGGATGACGTGGCTGCCAAAGCTGGCGTGATAGCCCTGTGCCTCCTGGTAAAAAGCTTCGCGCCGCGCCGCGTCATTGGCCAGCGGCGACGCTGCCAGCAGCTGCAGGCCCTGGATGCGCGCCGTCAGCTCGTTGTCGATCGCGGTGGCCAAATTTTGCGCCACATTGGCGGCGAGCTGGTCGCGCTGAGACTGGTCATTGCGCACACTGTTGTAGCCCAGATAAGCCGCCAGCAGGATCAGCGGCACCACGCTGATCCAGATCAGCCGGGTCAGGTAGCGCTGTATCGTCAGGCCCGACCCGAGCCCGCGCACAGGCAAGTTGCCGGGATTTGCCCGGCGAAATAGCTTGTCAAACAGTTGTGCCCCCCTGCGATCCCGTTTCATTCCGTCAAGCTCCAGTCGTGTTGCGATGGTGTTGCCTGCTGCCCAAGGACATCATACGCTTGCATGGTTGCTTGACAACCGTACGCATTAGCGTACTATATGGCTTCTTTGAAGGAGCACGAAATGAACACACTTACCGCCAGCGAAGCGCGCGCAAACCTGTACCGGCTCATCGATCAAACCGTTGAGTCTCATGAGCCGATCATCATTTCCGGAAAACGCGCCAGTGCCGTGCTGCTTTCCGCAGAAGATTGGAGCGCAATTCAAGAAACCCTGTACCTGTTGGCCGTGCCTGGCATGCGTGAGTCCATCAAGGAGGGCATGGCCGAGCCCCTTGCAAAAAGTTCGAAAGTGCTTGAGTGGTGAGCTGGGAAATTGTTTATTCCAGGCAAGCCATGAAGGACGCCAAGAAGCTTGCTGCAAGTGGTCTTAAGCCAAAGGCGCAAGAACTTCTCGCGGCTCTTGTCAACGACCCATTTCAAAATCCACCACCCTTCGAAAAGTTGGTCGGTGATCTTGCTGGCGCATACTCTCGACGCATCAATATTCAGCACCGCATGGTGTACGAGGTCTTTACCCAAGAGAAGGCGGTTCGTATCCTGCGTATGTGGACACACTATGAGTAACCCTACTTAGACTTGACCATGTACATCCCCAAACACTTTGATGAGCCCCGGGTTGAGGTTTTGCACGCGCTGATGCGTGCGCGCCCCCTGGCTACATTGGTGACCCTGTCAGCCGACGGCCTCAACGCCAATCACATCCCCTTGCTGCTGTCGGACGAACCCGCGCCGCTGGGCACTTTGCGTGGCCATGTGGCCCGCGCCAACACCCTCTGGCGCGATGCCGCGCAAGACCTTGACGTGCTGGCGGTGTTCCACGGCTCCGATGCCTACATCACGCCGTCGTGGTATCCGGGCAAAGCGGAAAACGGCAAGGCCGTGCCCACCTGGAACTATGCGGTCGCGCACGCCTACGGCCGTCTGCGCGTGATGGATGATGCGGTGTGGTTGCGCGCCCACCTGGAAGCACTCACCCGCAACCATGAGGCAACGATGCCTGAGCCCTGGCACGTCTCCGATGCGCCGCAGGACTACATCGAGAAGATGATGGCTGCGGTGGTCGGGATCGAGATTGTGATCACCCGGCTGCTGGGCAAATGGAAGGTCAGCCAAAATCAGCCGGCGCAAAACCAGGCCGGCGTCATTGCGGGTTTGCGTGCGCGTGCCGACGTGCAGTCGCTGGTCATGGCAGAGCTGATAAAAGTAAAATCGGCCGGTGCTTAAACAACGAACCCTCAAAACATTGACGCGTGCCGTGGGCATGGGGCTGCACAGCGGCCAGCGGGTGGAAATCACCTTGCGCCCGGCGCCGCCTGACACCGGCATCGTGTTCCGGCGTGTCGACCTGCCCGAGCCGGTGGACATTCCGGTGTCGGCGCTGGCCGTCACCGACACGCGCATGGCCTCGACCATTTCCACCGGCAGCGCCAAGGTGCACACGGTCGAGCACCTGATGTCGGCCTGTGCCGGCCTGGGCGTGGACAACCTCTATGTGGACATTACCGCTGAAGAAGTGCCGATCCTGGACGGCTCGGCGGCTTCGTTTGTGTTCTTGCTGCAAAGCGCCGGCATTGAATTGCAAAATGCGCCCAAACGCTTCGTTCGCCTGTTGTCACCGGTGGAAGTGCGCCAGGGTGAGGGCGACAACGTCAAGTGGGCGCGACTCGAACCCTACCATGGCTACCGGCTCAGTTTCGAGATCGAATTCAGCCACCCGGCGGTGGACGCCACCGGCCAGCGTGTGCTGTTTGACATGAGCCTGGGCTCGTATTCCAAAGACATTGCCCGCGCCCGCACCTTTGGTTTTACCAAAGACGTCGAGATGATGCGCGCCAACGGTCTGGCCCTGGGTGGCGGTCTGGACAACGCCATCGTGATGGACGACTACAAGGTGCTCAATGCCGGTGGCCTGCGTTACGACGACGAGTTTGTCAAACACAAAATCCTCGATGCCATGGGCGATCTGTACCTGCTGGGCAAACCCCTGCTGGCCAGCTACAGCGCTTTCCGGTCGGGCCATGCGCTCAACAACCTGCTGCTGCGCGAGCTGCTGAACCACCGCGAAGCCTGGGACGTGGTGACGTTCGAGAACGAAAAGCTGGCACCGACCGGTTTTGCCCAACTGGCACGCGCCTGGTAGGTGCGACTGACCATGCTGTTGTTTCGCTGGCTGGTCTTTTTGATGTTGTTGGGGGCCCTGGTGTCCTTTGCGTGTTATGCGGCTACCGGCAACCCGCGCTTCAAACACTATGGCTGGGTGACCCTGAAGTGGGCCCTGCTGTTGGCGTTCGGCTTTTTTGCCGTGCTGATTCTGCAGCGGGTGGTGTGAGTCCGGTGTGCGATCAGACCCACAGCACTGGATTTTTCTGGCTAAATTTGTCTTAACTCAGCTAGCACGTCATTTTTAAATGGCAACATCGGGCCCATGAACAAAAAATCATCCTTGCTTTTGCGCAGCCTCCAGCGCGGCTTTACCCTGATCGAGTTGATGGTGGTGTTGCTCATCATTGGCGTGCTGGCAGCCTTGATCGTGCCCAATGTGCTGGACCGCGCAGACGATGCGCGCGTCACGGCGGCCAAAACCGATGTCGCCAACCTGATGCAGGCCCTGAAACTCTACCGCCTCGACAACCAGCGCTACCCCAGCGCCGAGCAGGGCTTGCAGGCGCTGCTGGTCAAGCCCACCACGGACCCGGTACCAGCCAACTGGAAAAACTACCTTGACAAGCTGCCGCAAGACCCCTGGGGCCAGTCTTATGTCTATCTGAACCCTGGCATCAAGGGCGAAGTCGATGTGATGTCGTATGGCGCCGATGGCCAGTCCGGTGGTGAAGGCCGCAATGCAGACATCGGCAGCTGGCAGCCCTGAGTTGTCACGCCGTCGCCCCCGACCCCGACCTGCGCCTGGCTTTACCTTGCTGGAGTTGCTGGTGGTGCTGGCGATCGTGGCCATGGCCTCTGTCGGTGTGGGTTTTGCCATGCGCGACGGCACCCAAACCCAGCTGGAGCGTGAAGCCCTGCGCCTGTCGGCCTTGTTCGAGTCAGCCCGTGCGCGCGCGCAGATCAGTGGCATACCGGTGCGCTGGCGGGTGACCACGCAGGGATTTCAGTTTGAGGGTTTGCCGCCGTCCGAGCGATCAGAGGATGATTTGCCGCAAGCCTGGCTGGATGCGGACACCACGGCCAGCGTCGACATGCCAGGCCAGCCCGACACCCTTTTATTGGGCCCCGAACCCATCATTGAGCCGCAAGGCGTGACCTTGCTGTCGCGCAGCCAGCCCGCGCAGCACGTGCGTTTGGCCACCGACGGCGTGCGGCCATTCACGGTGCAGGCGGCTACACCGTGAAACGGTTTGTCCGCGGTTTTACCCTGGTCGAAGTGCTGGTGGCACTGGCCATCGTCGCCATCGCCCTGATGGCAGGTTTGCAGGCCACGGCAGCGCTCACCAAGCACGCGCAGCGCCAGTCAGACATGGTGCTGGCGCAGTTGTGCGCTGAAAACGAACTGGTCAAAATCCGTCTGCTTAAACAAATGCCCGACGTCGGCGATACCATTGTGGCTTGCCAGCAGGCCGGGCGCAGCCTGACGGTGGCGCTGGTGGTGCGCCCCACGCCCAACCCCAACTTCAGGCGCGTTGATGCCCGGGTGCTGGACGGCGAGGCGCCGATCTGGCGCCTGACCACCGTGGTGGGGCGCTACTGATGCGGCGCGCCACGGGTTGCCGGGGCTTTACCCTGATTGAATTGCTGGTAGCGATCAGCCTGATGGCTTTGATGACGGTGTTGAGCTGGCGCGGCCTGGACGGCGTCAGCCGCGCGCAAATCCGCTTGCAACAGCAGTCCGATGACGTGCTGGCGCTGCAGGCCACGCTGGCGCAGTGGGGTGCCGACCTGGAGGCCATGGCCGAGCAGCCCGACACGCCCAGCCTGGACTGGGACGGCCGGGCGTTGCGCATCGTCCGGCGCAGCAGTGCGGGGCAGGGGGAAGGCCTGCACGTAGTGGCCTGGGCCCGACGCAGCGAGGCAGGCCAGGGCCTGTGGCTGCGCTGGCAGTCGCCGCCCCTGCTGACACGCAGCGAACTGGCGCTGGCCTGGCAAAAAGCGCAGGTCTGGGCGCAAACGCCGAGCGACGACGACCTGGTGCGCGAGGTGCGCACGGTGGCGCTCGACCAGTGGCAGATTTTTTATTACCGCGGCAATGCCTGGAGCAATCCGCTGTCAAGCGTCGGCAGCACAGAGGCGGCAGGCACGGATACAGATGCAGATGCCGATGCCGAGCCTGCCACGGATAAACCGCCCGTGCCGCAGCCCACTGCCACGACCGCCCTGGCTACGGTGCCCGATGGGGTGCGGCTGGTGTTGACGCTATCACCCGGTCAGGCCATCCATGGCACCCTGACGCGCGATTGGGTGCGCGGCTCGATGGGGGGCGGCAAATGAGGGCGCAACGCGGCGCGGCCATTTTGACCGCCATGCTCACCGTGGTGCTGGTGGCGACGCTGGCGTCCGCCATGCTGTGGCAGCAATGGCGCGCCGTGGAGGTGGAATCAGCCCAGCGCACCCGCGTGCAGGCGGCCTGGGTTCTGACCGGTGCCCTCGATTGGGCGCGTTTGATTTTGCGTGAAGACGCGCGCCAGGGCGGCCCCGACTATCTGTCCGAGCCCTGGGCGGTGGCGCTGGCGCCGGCGCGCCTGACCACTTTTTTGGCTGCCGAGCGTGGCGAGGCGCTGGTGGGTGATGATGCCGATGGCGTGCAGGATGCTTTTCTGGCCGGCAACCTGCAGGACCTGCAGGCGCGCATGAATGTGAGCAACCTGATTGACAACGGCAAGCTGCATGAGGCCAGCATGGCGGCCTGGACCAAGCTGTTCAAACAATTGAACCTGCCTGAGTCCGAGTTGTTGACCTTGTCGCAGCAACTGTTGCTGGCCTACGCCCCGGGCACCGATAAAGAAACCGCGGCGCGCGCGCCCTTGCGTCCGCAGGCTGTTGCTGATTTGCGCTGGCTGGGTTTGTCGCCAGCCACCCTGCAGGTCTTGCAACCGTTTGTGACCCTGCTGCCGGCGCGCACCCCGGTCAACCTCAATACGGCAACGCCAGAGGTGCTGATGGCGTGCATTCCCAAGCTGGACATGGCACGGGCGCGTGCCCTGGAGGCCGCACGCGACATGCGACACCTGAGCACACTGTCCGATGCGGAGAAACGTGTCGGCGATGCCGGGATCAAACTGAATGCCGAATCGCACGCCATAGCCAGCCGTTTTTTCAGCGTGACCGGGCAGCTCCGGGTCGGCCAGGCCACGCTGCAGGAGACCTCGGTACTGCAACGCGATGGTATGGAAGTAAAAATTCTGAGCCGCACGCGTGAAGTCGTCCAATGGCGCTCGCCACTCTTACAATGATCTGAAACTGCGCACCATGATTTCTTTCATCATTTCCCTGCCTGCGGCCAGCGCCGATGCCACTGTGTTGTATGACTACGTGCTGGGCTCCGACGGCAGCGCAGAAACCCGCGCCGCCAGTGTGCCGCTGTCCTTGTTGCCGTTGCCCCCGGATCGTCAGACCGAGGTGGTCGTGCTGCTGCCCATGTCCGCCTTGTCCTGGCATCAGGTGACTCTGCCCAAGGGCAGTCTGGCGCGTGGCCTGATGGCTGAGCGGGGCGCAAGCCGCCTGCGCGCCATCCTGGATGGCTTGCTGGAAGACCGGCTGCTTGACGAACCGGCGCAGCTGCACCTGGCGCTGCAACCCCAGCCGGTGGCAGAGGCCCCGGTGTGGGTGGTGGCCTGTGACCGGGCCTGGCTCCATGCCCATTTGCAGGCCCTGGTTCAGGCAGGTTTTTCGGTTGCACGCATCGTGCCCGAGTTCACCCCCGAGGCGCTGGCGCAGACGATCTACGTGATGGGGGATGAACAGCATCCGGTGCTGGTGGGGGGGCGTTTGTTGTCATGTCCGCTGTCAGCCGCCACATTGAACTTGCTGGGTGAGCCCGCGGCTGAAGGGTCGCCGCCTGCGGTGGTCGCCGAACCGGCTGTGGCCGCGCAGGCTGAAAGCCTGTTCAAGCGCCCGGTCACTTTGCAACAGCGGTCCCAGCGGCTGCTGCAGGCAGCGCAAAGCGCATGGGATCTGGCCCAGTTCGACCTGGTCAATGCCAACCGTGACCGGGCTTGGGCGCAGCTGGCACAGGGTGTCAAAAGTTTGCTCCATGCCCCGCCATGGCGCGCGGCGCGGCTGGCCCTGGTGGCGCTGCTGCTGGTCAATCTGGTGGGTTTGAATGCCTGGGCCTTGCGCGAGCAAATGGCGCTGCAGGGCAAACGCCAGGCCGTGCGCGCGGTGCTGGGCAGCACCTTTCCCAAAATACCGGTGGTGGTCGATGCGCCGCTGCAAATGGCACGCGAAGTGGCTGCTTTGCAGCGTGCCAGCGGTGCCGCATCAAGCACCGACATGGAAGCCATGCTGGCCTCGTTGGGCGCCCAGTTACCCGTCACGCAAACCTTGACGGCAATTGACTACCAATCACAGGAATTGCGCGTCAAAGCGCCGGCCGTTTCAGAAGCAGAGCAGGTACGGCTGGTCCTGGCGCTTAAGCAGCAGAGCCTGGCTGCCAGCTGGGATGGCTCGCAGTGGGTGATTAAACCGGGGCCGACACCATGAACCTGTTGACGCAATTAAAAAACCGCTGGCGCAGCGTGTCACCGCGTGAACAGCGACTGGTGCTACTGGCCGGCGTATTGATCGGTCTGGCCCTGTTGTGGTGGCTGGCGCTGGCGCCGGCGTTGACGGTGCTCAAGGCAGCACCGGCGCAGCATCAGGCACTGGATGCCCAACTGCAATACATGCAGCGTCTGCAAGCCCAGGCCAAAGCCTTGCAGGCGCAACCCGTGCTCTCGGTCGAGGCGGCCCGCCAGGCGCTGGAAGCCGCCCTGAAGCCGCTTGGAACAGGCGCACAAATGACGGTACAAGCCGATCGCGTCACGGTCACGCTCAAGGCAGTCCCTGCCAGCGCCCTGGCGCAGTGGCTCGCCACGGCCCGGCAAAACGCCCACACCGCGCCGCTGGAAGCGCACCTGGTGCGCAATCCGGCCGGCAGTTGGGATGGCACGCTAATGTTGAGCCTGGGTGCGCGGCCGTGAAGCACGGGCAAGGCAACACCCCCTGGCGCTGGGCGCTGGCAGGTGCGCTGCTGGGGTTGACGCTGAGCATGGTGCTCTTTGCCCCGGCGCGCTGGCTGTCGTCGCTGGTCCGGCAGGCCAGCGGCGGCCAGGTGCTGCTGATGGAAGCCCGCGGCACGGTCTGGACGGGCTCGGCCCGCGTCACGCTCACGGGTGGCCAGGGCAGTCCGGCTGTGACCATGTTGCCCGGCCGGCTGGACTGGATTTTGGCGCCTGCCCTGGGGGGCGCCAACGTGCAACTCAACGCCGAGTGCTGCATGCAGCAAGCGTGGTCCATGCGCGTTCAGCCACGCTGGAATGGCCTGCAAGTGAAGCTGTCAGATGCCCAGTCGCAGTGGCCGGCCTGGCTGCTGGCCGGCTTGGGTACACCCTGGAACACCATCCAGCCGCAGGGCGAGCTGCAATTGAGCACGCAGGGCCTGATGCTGGTCTGGGCAGCGGGGCGGCTGGTGGTGACGGGTGCGGCGCAACTCGACGCCATGAATCTGTCATCGCACCTGTCCACATTGCGCCCCATGGGCAGCTACCGCTTCAGTTTGACCGGTGGCACGCCGATCACCCTGGTGTTGACGACGCAGCAGGGCAGCCTGCAAATTTCGGGCAGTGGCCAATGGGTGGGTGGGCAACTGCGCTTTAATGGCGAGGCCAGTGCCGCACCGGAACACCAGGCGGCCCTGTCGAATCTTCTGAATCTTATCGGACGGCGCAATGGTGCACGTTCCATCATCAAAGTGGGTTGAACCAGCATGACCAAATCGAAATCCGTCAAATCCCCTCATCCTGTTTGCGCCCTTGCGGCGGGCACCCTGCTGGCCATGACCGTGGCGATGTTCGCCCCCGGCGCCATGGCGCAGACCGGCGCCAGAACGGCTGAGCCGGTGACGCTGAACTTCAATAACGCCGAGATCGATGCGGTGGCGCGCACCTTTGCCAGCATTACCGGACGCAATGTGGTGGTGGACCCGCGCGTCAAGGGAACCATCACCCTGGTCACTGACAGGCCGGTGAGCCGCGCGGCGGCCATGGGCCAGTTTGTGGCGGCGCTGCGCCTGCAGGGCTTCACCCTGGTGGAAACTGACGGCCTGTACAAGGTGGTGCCAGAGGCCGATGCCAAGTTGCAAAGTGCCGGCGTGAGCATGCTCGACGGCGAGGAAGGCCGCCTGCCCTCGGGCAACCAGATCGCCACGCAAATCTTCAAGCTCAATTTTGAATCGGCCAACAACCTGGTGCCGGTGCTGCGGCCCCTGATCAGCCCCAACAACACCATCAACGCCAATCCGGGCAGCAACTCGCTGGTGATCACCGACTACGCCGACAACCTGCGCCGCATGGGGCGCATCATTGCCGCCATGGACACGGCCAACGCCACCGATGTCGAGGTGATTCCGTTACAGCACGCCATTGCCTCGGATCTGGCGCCGCTGGTGCTCAGACTGCTGGGTTCGAGTGCTTCAGGTGCCCCGGCGGGCCAGGCCGACACCTCGTTCAAAACCACGCTGATCGCCGAGCCCCGCGCCAACGCCCTGATCTTGCGTGCCGCCAACGGCGCGCAACTGGCGCTGGCGCGTTCGCTGGTGGCGCGGCTGGACCAGCCCGAAACGGGCGGCAGCAATGGCGCGGCTGGCAACATCCATGTGGTCTACCTGAAAAATGCCGATGCCACCAAAATGGCGGCCACCCTGCGTGCGGCCATCAGCGGTGGGGCTGCGTCTGTTGCCGCGCCGGCAGCGGCAACCGGCGCGGCGGGCAGTGCTGCGGTTGCGCAAGCCACCACTGGCGGCCAGATTCAGGCCGATGTGGCCACCAATTCGCTCATCATCACGGCTCCCGAGCCGCAATACCGGCAATTGCGCGCGGTCATCGACAAGCTCGATGGCCGCCGCGCCCAGGTGTTTGTCGAGAGCCTGATTGCCGAAGTCAGCGCCGACCGGGCGGCTGAATTCGGCATCCAGTGGCAGGGGCCATTGGGCAAGGCCGGTGATGGTGTGATTGGCCTGCTGGGCAGCAACTTTGGCACCGGCGGCAAGAACATCATCAACCTGGCCACCGCCGGCGCCACCGGGGGCGTAGCGGCGCCACGCGGGCTCAATTTTGGCGCAGTGCAGCAAACCAATGGGGTTTATGTGCTCGGTTTCCTGGCGCGATTCCTGGAAGATTCAGGCAGCGGCAATGTGCTCTCAACCCCCAACTTGCTGACGCTCGACAACGAGGAAGCCAAGATCGTGATTGGCCAGAATGTGCCCTTTGTCACCGGCCAGTTCACCAATACCGGCAGCAACAATGGTTCCGTCAACCCGTTCCAGACCATCGAGCGCAAGGACGTCGGCCTGACGCTCAAGGTGAAGCCGCAAATCAGCGAAAACGGCACTGTCAAGCTGGCGATTTACCAGGAAGTCTCCAACGTGCTGGCCTCCAGCGTCAACGCCCCCAACGGCCCGACCACCAACAAGCGCACCATCGAATCCAATGTGCTGGTGGAAGACGGTGCCATTGTCGTGCTGGGCGGCCTGCTGCAGGACGAATATTCGGGCAACGAGGAAAAAGTGCCCGGCCTGGGCGATGTGCCCCTGTTTGGCAATTTGTTCAAGAGCGAGGCCCGCAACCGCAAAAAAACCAACCTGATGGTGTTTTTGCGCCCGGTGGTGGTGCGTGATGCACAAGCCACCGACCAACTGTCGCTGGACCGTTATGACCTGATGCGTGCCGGCTTGCAAACGGCCCAGCCCAAGCCCAGCAGCCTGGTGCCCATCAACGAGGCCCCGCTGTTGCCACCAGCGCCGGTCAAGGCGACTGCGGGCAGCACACCAGTCCCGCTGGGCACGCCTGCCCGATAAGCCATAGCCAACGAGCCGGTCCATGCGTTACCCACTGCCATATGCCTTTGCCCGAACCCACCAGCTGCTGCTGGAAGAAGACGCGGGCGCCTTCACCCTGCTGGTGCATCCGGCGTCTGCGCCCAGCGCCGTCGGCGAGGTGCTGCGCAAATACCCGCACTGCCAGTTGCAGACGCACACCGCTGCGACGCTGATCCAGCGCATCAGCGCCGCCTACGCCCAGGGCGAATCGAGCGCGGCGGCGGTCGTCAGCGAGGTCGAGAGCGACGCCGACCTGTCGCGCATGATGCAGGAGCTGCCGGCCATCGAGGACCTGCTGGAAACCTCGGACGACGCGCCCATCATCCGCATGCTCAACGCGCTCTTGACGCAGGCCGCGCGCGATGGCGCCAGCGACATCCACATCGAGCCCTACGAGCGCCACTCGAGCGTGCGTTTTCGCGTCGATGGCACGCTGCGCGAGGTGGTGCAGCCCAACCGGGCGCTGCATGCGGCGCTGATCTCTCGCCTGAAAATCATGGCCGAACTCGACATTGCCGAGCGCCGCCTGCCGCAGGACGGTCGCATCAGCCTGCGCATCGGCACCCGCGCCGTCGACGTGCGCGTCAGCACCCTGCCCAGCGCCCACGGCGAGCGCGCCGTGCTGCGTTTGCTCGACAAGTCCGAGGGCCGGCTCAGCCTGGAAGCGCTGGGCATGCAGGGCGAGGTGTTGCGCCGCTTTGAGCAACTGGTGACGCAGCCGCACGGCATTGTGCTGGTGACCGGCCCCACCGGCTCGGGCAAAACCACCACGCTGTACGCCGCGCTGCAGCGGCTGGACTCGGCCAGCAGCAACATCATGACGGTGGAAGATCCGATCGAGTACGAACTGGCGGGCGTCGGCCAGACCCAGGTCAACGCCAAGATCGACCTGACCTTTGCCAAGGCCTTGCGTGCCATCCTGCGGCAGGACCCCGATGTGATCATGATCGGTGAAATCCGCGACTTCGAGACCGCGCAAATTGCCATCCAGGCCTCGCTCACCGGCCACCTGGTGCTGGCCACGCTGCACACCAACGACGCCGCCAGCGCCGTGACGCGCCTGACCGACATGGGTGTGGAGCCGTTTTTATTGAGTTCCTCGCTGCTCGGTGTGCTGGCCCAGCGCCTGGTGCGCAAACTGTGCCCGCATTGCAAGGCGCCATCCGTCATTGCGAGCGAAGCGCGGCAATCCATGTCCCCGGAGGTTTATCACCCCGTTGGTTGCCCCCAATGCGGCCAAACCGGCTACAGCGGACGCAGCGGTGTGTTTGAACTGCTGGTCACCGACGATGCCATTCGCGCCCAGATCCACAGTCAGGCCGCCGAGGCCGATATCCGCGCCGCGGCCATTGCCTCCGGCATGGTGCTGATGCGTGAAGATGGCGAACGCCTGGTGCGCCAGGGCATCACGTCGCGCGAAGAGTTGCTGCGCGTCACGCGCGACTAGGCCCGGCAAGCCAGAGACAACCCCATGCCCGTTTATTCTTTTGAAGCCATCAGCACCGCTGGCGACACCCGCAAGGGGGTGATCGAGGCCGACTCGGCCAAGGCAGCGCGCGGCCTGCTGCGCGCCCAGGCGCTGGTGCCGCTCAAGGTGGAGCCCGTCAGTGCCCAGGCGGGTGCCGCCGACAAGGCCGGCACGGGTGGCGTGGGCCGGTCTTATCGACGCGTCTTCAGTGCCACCGCACTGGCCATCTGGACGCGTCAACTCGCCGGTCTGGTGTCTTCCGGGCTGACGCTGGAGCGCGCCCTCGCATCGCTGTCGGACGAAGCCGAAAAAGCGCCCGAGCGCGAACTGGTGGCCACCTTGCGCGCCGAGGTCAATGGCGGCGCGCCGTTTGCCAAGGCGCTGGCGCAGCATCCGCGCGAGTTCACGGATATCTTTGTTGCCGTGATCGGCGCCGGCGAGCAAAGCGGCAATCTGGGGCTGGTGCTGGAGCGTCTGGCCGACGATCTGGAAGAGCAGCACGCGCTGAAAGCCAAGCTGATCGGCGCGGCGCTGTACCCGGCCATCGTGTCGCTGGTGGCGATCGTCATCGTGCTGTTTCTGGTGACCTACGTGGTGCCGCAGGTGGCCAACGTGTTTGCCGGCAGCAAGCGCGCGCTGCCCCTGCTGACCGTGATCATGATCAATACCAGCGCCTTCCTGCGCAGCTACGGCTGGCTGCTGTTGCTGGCGTTGGCCGGCGGCGTTGTCGGCCTGCGCCTGGCTCTGGCCAACGCCCCGTTCCGTGAAAAATTTGACGCAGCCTGGCTCAATCTGCCGATTCTGGGCAAGATGTCACGCAGCTACAACTCGGCGCGTTTTGCCAGCACCCTGGCCATGCTGGCAGCGGCGGGCGTGCCCATCTTGAAAGCCTTGCAGGCCGCCGCCCAGACCCTGTCCAACCGTGCCATGCGCACCGACGCGCTCGATGCCCTGGTGCTGGTGCGTGAAGGCGCACCGCTGGCCGCGGCGCTGGCGCAAAAGAAGCGTTTTCCGGGGCTGCTGGCCATGTTTGCGCGCCTGGGTGAGCAAACCGGCACGCTGCCGCTGATGCTGCAGCGCGCCGCCAAACAGCTCGGCACCGAGGTGCAGCGCCGCGCCCTGCAGCTCGCCACCCTGCTCGAGCCGCTGCTGATTGTGGCCATGGGCATGGTGGTGATGCTGATCGTGCTGGCGGTGCTGATGCCGATCATCCAACTCAACCAGTTGGTGCGGTAGGGCGCGCTGGGGCGGCGGCCTCATACTGTCAAAGGCCCAGAAATCGGCCGCCACCCCAGCCCTTATCCCGCTGGTGAGCGTGGTTGGTCGTTGAGCAAGAAGACAAGAATCACCGATGTCGGTGTTGGTTTTACGGACTGTTCTGCAGCGTATCCGGGCGTAGAGATTTGCGATCTGCCTGCTCTAAATCGGCCATTGCCATCTAGGGATCGACAGGCAGCTATGTGGCGAACCTTTCACCAAAGTGGCCACCCGGACTCGACCAAATGCGGATGCCCACGGGTGTCAGCTTCCGGGCAACAGAAAAATAAACACTGCCGAGGTTCCATAAAGCTGCCGCAAGGTTGTCGATGCCCCGTCCGCATTACCAACAATGGCGGCGGGAAAGTCTGAATCGTGCGTGCAGAACCGGGCAGTCGCCACGATCAGCTTCTGGGTAAGCCAATACCAATTTCTTGGAGACTGTTCTTACAATCTGGTCGCACCCCCCCATCGGACCGTTCAATTTAAAGCATCTTGGCGAAGCCGTTCGATCGCCAAGTCCAGGAATGCGCGAACACGTTGTGGCGCTTGCCGACCCTCTCGGTGAACCACATGCACAGGCAAAGCAACTGGTTCAAAGTCCGGCAACACAGTCTTCAGCCTTCCAGTGCGCAAGTGATCTGCCACTTGGTACGAAAGCAGCCGAGTCAGCCCAAAACCGCCGACGGCTGCAGCCACCGCAGAATCATTGGTCGTCGTAATCATCCGTGCATTAAGTCGAATGCTTCGAGGCTCGCCTTTGTCAACCAGTTTCCATTCCGGGTTCGGCGTCACACTGCTGGCGGAAATAATGTTGTGGTGGTGCAAATCATCGGGAATGGTCGGTATTCCGTGCCTGACAAGATAGTCTGGTGCGCCGCAGATCACGCGCCGAACCTGCCCGACACGAATGGCCTGCATGGTGGAATCCGGCAGTTCACCGATGCGGACTGCGACATCCACACCTTCGTCCAGCAAGTTGACGACCCGATCCAGAAACAGACAGGATGCGCTCACCTCGGGATAGCGGGTCAGGTACTCCGTGACGACGGGTGTCACATACATCCCTCCAAACAACACTGGGGCAGTGATGGTCAGCCTTCCACGGGGTGACGTGTGCATGCCACTGACCGACTCATCCGCCTCCAGCATCTCCGCCAGGATGCGGCGGCAATCCTGCGCATAGCGCTCCCCCGCGTCCGTGACCCGCACACTGCGGGTGGTGCGCGTTAGCAGGCGCAGACCCAGATGCAACTCCAGTTCATTGATGGCCCGTGTGACCGCCGGTGGCGACAGGTTCAACTTGCGCGCCGCACCGGCCAGACCCTGGCAATCCACGACGGCGATGAAGACGTTGATGAGGTGAAATCGGTCCATGGCATTCCGCTTGGTGGAAGAGTGAATTGAGTTTAGCGGTGATTCTCTTTGGCAGAAGAACTAAATACAGTTCACCCATTCGCTGCACAAGATGGCGAAGACCGGTTCCCCCACTCTTAAACCCTTCAAGGAAATCACCATGTCCCGAATCAGCATCCCCACCGTCGACAACTCCGTAGCAGCCGCCAAGCCCTTGCTGGCCGCCGTGCACAAGCAACTGGGCGTGGTGCCCAATTTGATGAAACTGGTGGGCCACAGCCCGGCAGCCCTGGAAGGCTATCTGTCCCTGAACGGTGCCCTGGGCAAGGGCAAGCTCAGCGTGCAACTGCGCGAGCGCATCGCCTTGACTATTGCTGAATACAACGGCTGCGACTACTGCCTCTCGGCCCATGACTACCTGGGACAAAACGTGGCCAAGCTCAGCCGTAGCGAGCTGGACGCCGCCCGCGACGGCCACTCCGAAGACGCCAGCACACAAGTGGCCCTGCAGTTCGCTCTGCGCGTGGCGCAGTCGCGCGGCCGTGTCAGCGATGCTGACATCGCCACCCTGCGCCTGGCCGGCTTTGATGAGGCCGCAGTGATCGAAATCGTGGCCAACGTCGCCGTCAACGTGTTGACCAACTACATCAACAACGTGGCACAGACCGACATCGACTTTCCCGTCGTCAACGCCAAGCTGGCCGCCTGAAGAAGCCGTGCTGCCGCCCCAATCGGCAGCCCCAACGTAACCTACAACCCACGCAACCAGGAGACAGCATGAATCTCGATATCGCCGTTCAAACCCACGCCTTGTGGAAGACCAAACTCCGTGCAGCAATTTCCAAACGCGAGCAAATGGACTTGATCACCTTGGCGCGCGACGATTGCTGCGAATTGGGTATCTGGCTGCACGGGGAAGGCAAAAACCACTTTGGTCAGCATGCCTCCCACGGTGACTGTGTTCGCAAGCATCTGGAATTCCATGCTGAGGTGACCAAGGTTGCAAGAGCGGTGAACACCCACCAATTCACTGTGGCAGACGCCATGCTGAATGCGGGCAGTCCCTATGCCAAGGCTTCCAGCGCACTCAGCGTGTCCTTTATCCAGTTGCGCAAGGCAGCCGGCATCTAAACCTTCACTGGCGTGTCACACCATGCACCCGAACACGAGCTCATCCCGCCCCCCTTTACCACCGTTCACCCTTGAGTCCGCCGTGCTCAAGGTTCGAATGGCCGAAGACGCGTGGAACTCGCGCGATCCGGCACGGGTGGCCTTGGCTTACACCGAGCTGAGCCAATGGCGCAACCGTTCGGAATTTGTCGTTGGCCGCCCAGCCATTGAGGTCTTTCTCACGGCAAAATGGGAGCGTGAACAGGAGTACCGACTTGTCAAAGAGTTGTGGGCATTCCACGGCAACCGCATTGCGGCCCGGTTTTGCTATGAGTGGCATGACCGGAATGGCCAATGGTTCAGAAGCTATGGCAACGAAAACTGGGAGTTTAATGCACAGGGTCTGATGCAGTTACGCCTGGCCAGCATCAACGACATGCCCATCGCGTTTGCTGAACGCAAATTGCTGTGGCCACCGGGACGCCGACCCGATGACCATGCGTCTCTGAGTCAAATGGGGCTGTGAGCAACATGGACAACAACCCACGCTATGTCAGCGACGTCGCTTTCACACCTGCCGTCAAGGCAATACAAGCCCGAAAAGGGTCTCGCCTTGGCTACTCCCGCATGGAACAACGGGGTTCCTGGGAAACGCAGATCACACCGGAACTGAGGGACTTCATCGCTGCGCAAACCAGCATCTACATGGCAACTGCCAATGCCCAAGGGCAGCCCTACATCCAGCATCGTGGCGGCCCAGCGGGCTTTCTGCGCGTACTGGATGAACACCGGCTGGCCTTTGTGGACTACACAGGAAACAAGCAGTACATCTCGGCCGGCAACCTGTCTGAGAACCCCAAGGCTCAGCTGTTCTTAATGGACTACGAGCACCGCCAGCGCGTCAAGATATGGGGCGATGCCCAAATCATTGAAGGCGACGAAGCCCTGATTGCCAAACTCACATCGGTGGGGTACGGGACAAAATCGGAGCAGGTCATCGTCTTCACCGTCAGGGCATGGGACGCCAATTGCCCGCAGCACATACCGGTGCGCCTGGATGCCGAGAAGGTGAGGTCTGCTTTGGACCAGAGGGACCGGCGTATCCAGACGCTTGAAGCACTGCTCGTGCAGCTTGGTCAGGACGTGCCTGGCGCATGACCGGGACGAGTCCCGGCAGCGGCAAAGAAATTTTCATACCACTGTAAGAAATACGCCCGCGGTGGGACTAACCCATACAGCGCAAGACCTTAGCAAAGGTAAAGCGCTGGAAATTTTGTACATGAACCCTGGAGATGCAGAGTATGGATAGCAGCAAAGAGGTCATTCATCCAGCTTGGTTGCGCTTGGCGCACTGGCTCAATGCACTGGCCGTCCTCGTATTGGTCACCAGTGGCTGGAAGATTTACAACGCCACTGCATTTCTGGGCTTTACCTTCCCAAAAGTGGTGACCTTGGGCGGTTGGTTGGGCGGCGCATTGCTGTGGCACTTTGCCGCCATGTGGGTGCTGGCCATCAACGGTACGGCCTATCTGCTGCTCAATGGCGTGACCAAACGTCTAGCGACCAAGTTCTTTCCCTTGTCTTTCAAGCCCCTTGTTGACGACATCACCGCAGCCTTGAAAGGTCACCTGGCGCATACGGACCCGCGCCAATACAACACGGTGCAGCGATTGGCTTACCTGTTCGTGATGCTGGACAGCGTGCTGTTGGTTCTCTCGGGCCTGGTGCTGTGGAAGTCCGTGCAATTCCCCCTGCTGCGAACCTTGCTGGATGGCCATGAAGGTGCGCGCCTGGTTCACTTCGCCGCCATGTCGGCCCTGGTGTTCTTTGTCGTGGTGCATCTGGCGATGGTCATGCTGGTGCCCCGAACATTGATCACCATGGTCCGCGGACATTAGGAGCCATTGCCATGGAAATCAAAACACCTGTACGCCTGTCTCTGGATGGCAATGCGGTTCTGAAAGAGGCGGTAGATCGCTTGGCGCATGCCAACCCTGCCATGGACACCTCCAGGCGCAACTTTCTGCGCCGATCCTTGACCTTGGGTGGCCTGAGCATGCTCACCGGCTGCACGCTGATCGATGAAGACAGCGCCGAAGCTGCGCTTACCCGTATTTCGCGCCTCAATGATCAGGCACAAGCGTGGCTGTTTGACCCCAACCGCTTGGCGCCCACCTACCCAGACTCCATGATCACGCGGCCGTTTCCGTTCAACGCGTTCTACAGCGAAGACGAAGTGCGTGAGATTGATGGCGGCAGCTTCCGTTTGGAAGTTACCGGTTTGGTGGCGGACAAGCGCCAATGGAGCTTGCCCGAGCTGCGTGCCATGCCCCAGATCGACCAGGTGACCCGTCACATTTGCGTGGAGGGCTGGAGCGCCATTGGCAAATGGGGCGGCGTCTCCTTCGCCAGTTTTCTGCGCCGCGTTGGTGCGGACCTCACGGCAAAGTATGTTGGCTTCAAGTGCGCTGACGACTACTTCACCAGCATTGACATGCCCACCGCTCTGCATCCACAGACCACCCTGGCGCTGACCTATGACGGGCAGCCGCTGCCGCCCAAGTATGGATTCCCCATGAAGCTGCGCATGCCAACCAAGCTGGGCTACAAAAACCCCAAGCACATTCAGGCGATTTTCGTCACCAATACCTACCCTGGCGGTTACTGGGAAGACCAAGGGTACAACTGGTTCGGAGGCAGCTGAGGTTCCATCAGCTGGCTCCAAACATCGGCACTATTGCCACTCACATCACTCTGTAACTCAAAGGAAAAATCATGAACAAACTGACTACTACCCTCCTGTCCGCCTGCATGCTGCTGGCCACCACCGGCGCCATGGCTGCCGACGAAATGATGAAGAAGGACACCATGGGCAAGGATGCCATGTCCAAGGACTGCATGAAGAAGGATTCCATGGGCAAAGACGCCATGGGTAAAGACGCCATGGGTAAAGACTGCATGAAGAAGGATGAAATGAAGAAGGACGCCATGAAGAAAGATGCGATGGGTAAGGACGGCATGGCCAAGGATGAAATGAAGAAGTAAAACCCTCTGGTGGTACCGCCTGCGCTTGCCACGGCCAACTTGTTGGCCACAGCAATCACAGCGCGGGCGCCGGTTCATCTTCTAAAATTCAATCGCTTCGATGGTATATGTTTCGACTATTTCATCTGCTGGCACTCTCAAGGGTGCGACGGACGGGAAGCCGTCTGTGGCACTGCAGGACAAGCTTTCCAGGTGCATCCAACAGTTGGGTGACTGGCAAGCGTGCCCATCAAGCAAAACACCAGAGGGAAAGCAGATCATTCAAAACCTGCAAACGCAAATTCGAAGCCTGGAGTCCAGAATCGAAGGTACCGATAAGGGAGTACAGCCGCAAGCATCCGCCGCGTCTTCCTTTCAAGGACCGACGCAGGTCGTAAATATTTCGCGTGTGACAGGGCTCGGCTTGATCGGTCATTTGGTCGATGTGTTCGCCTAGACCAGATGGCAAACTTTAACGTGCTGGCCATTTCCGGACGTTTGCGTGCGGCGTCACTAAACACTGCGATGCTTCGCATGGCGCAATCCTGTGTGCCTCATGGCGTTGGCCTGCACGTATACGAAGAGCTTGGTCAACTGCCGCTTTTCAATCCAGACCTTGAAGGAAACGAACCGCCCGCAGTCCACCACCTGAGAGCAGCCATTGGTCGCTCCGATGCGTTACTGTTCGCCAGCCCGGAATACGCGCACGGCATCAGTGGTGTCTTGAAAAACGCTCTCGACTGGATGGTTTCCAGTGGTGTGTTTGTTAGCAAGCCCGTTGCGTTGTGGAACGCCTCACCGGGATTGGCCGCCCTGCGTCAATCCCTTCATGCAATGTCCGCTCGTCTTGTCTATTCAGCTGATCTTGAACTGCTAATCAAACCCTCAGGACCTACGCCTTCGCAGGTGAATCCCAATCCCACAGCAATGCGTGGCGCGTTGGAATCACTCAAGCTTAGCTACACAAGCAACCTTACCCATGGACTCACACAGCAGTAGGGCCAGACAGTCGACGCAAATGGATTGAGGCAGTCGCATGTCGGCCTTTTGGTCTTTCGAGCAAATATCGAATATCCGCTTCACCCAATCGGGAGCACCCGCTATGGGCACGCTGAAGTCCGCCACGAACGGCTTCTGACTGGCGTTGAACTGGACTACCTGAAAGCTGCCTGTCGTGGCCGGCGGGAATGGGTCTGCAGGAGTCACCGAGCCAGCCCCGTAGCTGACTGTCGTGACCGGTGGCTATGGGTCTATGGACTATACCGCGCGGTACCCCTTGCCGCAGCGTTGTTAGTTTTCAAAGATGGGATTCCTGGCTGGCTATGTTTTGAACTGAGGCAATTGGCCTCGTTCACTACAGGAGCAGAACCATAGTCATTCAAAAAGAGCCATCAATCGCCCGAGTGCGTCGTCAACAACTTCTGGCGGGGCTCTTTCGACCTTTTTTGCTTTTCTGGCGACCAGGTCCATCATGCGGCATTTGTTGACCAGGGCCACGCCTTGTGTGCTGCAACCCGTGTTCATGAGCGACACCGCAAAACCTTCATAACGTGAAAACTCGCCACCTTGCGTGATGGGTGCAACCAGCACATCACCCAGCACATTGAATTCTTTTGTGGTCAAAACGAGCGCGTAACGGCGCTCCCCTTTCATTTCACGGCCAACGACAGGTTCAAGACTCAAGTGAACAATATCGCCACGCTCAAAGACAGCCATCAAAAAGCCTCTTGGCCTGCAGGTTTGGCAGCATCCCACAGCACCATGTCAGCAGGACGGGCCGCGTTCAAATTGCATTGCGCAATCAATTCCGACAGTTTGTATCTACGCTTTGGTGCCAGCATGATTTTCCCTTCAGCCGTGGTGTCCATCGTCAAACAGACACCAGCCTTCAAACCGAGATCTTTCAAGATAGCAGGGGGAAACACAGCCCCTGTGCTGTTGCCAAATTTTCTCAGCACAATTTCAACTTGCATATCAGGCCCCATGTAAAACTAAAACCAAGTCGTGCAAAGTTTAGATGAAAACGGATGAATGTCAAACATTATTTGACATAAAAGCTAACTACCAGTCCACCAGACTCAAGCCCACGCTCAGCAACGTGCGCCGGCGGTTGTAGTCGATCAGCGAGTCACCGTAGCCACTGAACAACTGGGTGTGAAAACGCAGACCGCTGCGGTTGCCGGCTCTTCGGACCATGACAGCGAATGGCAGGCCCTTACTTTTACGACTGACAGCAATTGGCACTTCAGAGCCACTGACGATGATCAGCCTGCAAAATACAATGCCACGCGATCGGTGGTCCAAGTTGCTATCCCGGTGCCAAAGAAGTCGGCATCTTCCGTCCATACGGGGCAAGCAATTGTCATGGCGCACGCAAGCACAGGCCAGTCATCGGCATCACGTATGGAAATCCTTTGCAGCGCCTGCGTTTGCAGTCCTGCATAAACACCCAGCTCCAGCGGCCGGACGATTGATTCCAGTGCGTCCAACACCGTCATCGCCGAGTCGCTATTCATACCTCTTTTTTCCAGCAGCGCAGGGAGATACTTTCGGGCGTCAGCGTACGCAACATCGGGCGCGAAGAATTGAACCGCCTCTGCATTGGCAACAATGAGTTCTCGCACCCGCTTGCCCAACACTGCCCGAATCAGGATGTTGGCATCCAGAACGATCGCTTTGTTGCTCATGCCATCACTGCTACAGGCTTTTTGGACTTGCTTGCCCGTTTGCGGGCGGTTTTGAATTCGGCGACCACGGCGTCCACATCAACGCTCTTCGCTGCAAGCAAGCGGTCCAAAGTCTTGCTGGCCTTCTTCAATGACGCGATGTCTGCCTCGACCTGGCCGTGGGTCGGTATGAAATAACCAATGGTTTGCCCATGGCGCGTCACGGCGACCGGCGAGCTCGACGCAATGAACTCGGCCATGCCGGCACGAAATTCCCGAATACCTACTTTGGTAGCTTCCATTACCTGTCCCTTCGGTTTAAAACTAACTTGTGAATCATAGTGTACACAAAAAGGGCAAAAAGAGCATAGCGGCAAGCCCTTCACTTTTAAGGAGATTCGTCATGGATAACACTGCCAGCCAGACCAGTCGGCCACTCCAGTTCGAGATGACTGAGCAGACCCGCACAGCAGTCGCCGACTGGATAAAGATGCGAAACCTTCACTCGGAAGACTATCTGTTTCCGAGCCGCGTACACAGGTCCCCATATCCGGGCACCCGCCAGTACCCACGGATCGTGGACGGCTGGGTGAAGTACGTCGGCCTTGACCCTTGCGCCTACCCGCTACCAGTCCACCAGACTCAAGCCCACGCTCAGCAACGTGCGCCGGCGGTTGTAGTCGATCAGCGAGTCACCGTAGCCACTGAACAACTGGGTGTGAAAACGCAGACCGCTGCGGTTGCCGGTCTGACCGCTGTCACCCAGCTTGCGCAGCCACTCCAGGCGGAACGAGCCGTTGCTGTTGGCGCGCAACGAATGGCGCAGTGTCAGGCCCAGTGTGTTGTCGGGGTTGACATTCCAGAAGCCAGCTATTTCGGCGCGGCCGATCAGGTCGCTGATGTCGGGGTTGTCATCATCTGACGCTTCCTCGGGCATGCGGTACCAAAGCTTGCCAACCACGTTGAACTGCTGGCCTTTTTCCATGCCGGTCATCAGGATGGTGCGGTTCCAGCTGCGCGACAGGGGCAGTGGCTGACCATTGGACTGGTGGTTGAAGCTGATGCCGCTGTAGCGCAGACGCCAGCCCCAGGGTAGGGGGGCATCGGTCGGCAAGATGTAGATCAGTTCGGGTTCGTGGTCGGTGGTGCGGAAGGGCCGTGACAGGTCGCCACTGAAGAGTTGCCAGTTGGACTTCTGTGAGTAGCCAAACCACAGAGAATCACGC
>NZ_JAMPXE010000124.1 GCF_023701345.1 Rhodoferax sp.
GATATTGACAACACCCAGGGGCTCGTTTTCAACACCAGAGAGGCGAACTTCTGGCACCATGATTTCCCGATTCAATCGGTGTTTGCGTTCTTCGCGGTGACGGCGATCACGAAATTCGGTAGCGATGACTTAATCCTTCACAAAAACTGCCACATCCATCGTGGCTAAAACTGGGCAGCGCAACCCCGTGAACAATTTAAAAAATCAAACTATTGATTTATGCGTCACGTCAGCCGAAATTTTTTGAGCAAACTCGGCAATCGACATCACGCCAAGGTCTTGTCCACCTCGGGCTCGCACTGCAACAGCACCGGAGGCCATCTCTTTGTCGCCAATCACGATCAGATACGGCACCTTCTGCATTGAATGCTCCCGTATTTTATACGTGATTTTTTCATTGCGCAGATCTGCCTCTACCCTAAAGCCTTGATTTTGCAGCGTTTTGACGACATTGCGGGCATATTCGGCCTGTGCGTCGGTGATGTTGAGCACTTTGACCTGCACCGGCGCGAGCCAGGTTGGCAACGCACCAGCGGTTTCCTCGATCAGAATGCCGATGAAACGCTCCAGGCTGCCGACGATGGCACGGTGCAGCATGACCGGGCGATGGCGGGCGCTGTCTTCGCCCACGTAATCGGCATCGAGGCGCTCGGGCATGGAGAAATCGACCTGGATGGTGCCGCACTGCCAGTGCCGGCCAATGGCGTCTTTCAGGGTGTACTCAACCTTGGGACCGTAAAAAGCGCCTTCGCCGGGCGACAGCTCAAACTCACAACCCGAGGCGCGCAGGCTCTCGATCAGCGCGTGCTCGGCTTTGTCCCAGATTTCGTCGGAACCAATGCGCTGCTCGGGCCGGGTGGCAATTTTATAGATGATGTTCTTGAAGCCGAAGTCGGCATACACCTTTTGCAACAGCGTGGTGTAGGCCACGCACTCAGCCAATATCTGGTCTTCGGTGCAAAAAATGTGGCCATCGTCCTGGGTAAAGCCGCGCACCCGCATGATGCCGTGCAGGCCGCCGGTGGCTTCATTGCGGTGGCACTGGCCGAATTCACCGTAGCGCAGCGGCAGGTCACGGTAGCTTTTCAGGCCCTGCTTGAAGATCAGGATGTGACCCGGGCAGTTCATGGGTTTGAGCGCGTAGTCGCGCTTTTCAGACTCGGTGGTGAACATGTTGTCGCGGTACTTGTCCCAGTGGCCGGTCTTTTCCCACAGGCCCTTGTCCAGCAGTTGCGGCCCCTTGACCTCCTGGTAGCCATTCTCGCGGTACACCTGGCGCATGTACTGCTCCACCGCCTGCCAGATGGCCCAGCCCTTGGGGTGCCAGAACACCATGCCCGGGGCATGGTCGTCGACATGGAACAGGTCGAGCTCGCGCCCCAGCTTGCGGTGGTCGCGCTTTTCGGCTTCCTCAAGCATCGTCAGGTGCTGCTGCAGGTCTTCTTTGGTGGCCCAGGCTGTGCCATAAATACGCTGCAGCATTTCATTGCGATGGTCACCGCGCCAGTAGGCACCCGCGACTTTCATGAGCTTGAAATGCTTGAGCTTGCCGGTGCTGGGCACGTGTGGGCCGCGGCACAGGTCTTCAAAAGCGCCTTCACGGTACAGGCTGACGTCTTCACCGGAGGGAATGCTGGCAATGATTTCTGCCTTGTAGTGCTCGCCCAGTGCCTTGAAATAAGTCACCGCTTCGTCACGCGGCAGGACCCGGCGCAACACGGGCTCGTCCTTGGCCGCCAGGGCCGTCATGCGTCTTTCAATGACCGCCAGGTCTTCCAGTGTGAACGGACGTTCGAACGAAAAGTCGTAGAAAAAGCCGTTTTCGATCACCGGACCAATCGTGACCTGTGCCGTGGGGAATATTTCCTTGACCGCGTAGGCCAGCAGGTGCGCCGTGGAATGCCGAATGACCTCCAGACCCTCTGCGTCCTTGGCGGTGATGATGGCCAGGCTGCTGTCTTTGTCGATCACAAAGCTGGTGTCGACCATCTGCCCATTCACCTTGCCGGCCAGCGCCGCCTTGGCCAGGCCGGTGCCGATGGATGCCGCCACCTCGGCCACGGTGACCGAGGCATCGTAGTCGCGTTGAGAACCATCGGGAAGCGTGATTTGGACCATGGCAATGAAGGGTATGGGTAATGAAAAAACGCGGAGAGCTCCGCGTTAGTGATCGCTGATTTTAAACCGTAGTTGTCCAAATAAAAAAAGGCTGGCCGCCCCCGTCAGGGAACGCCAGCCTTTGACCTCCTCAGGCCCTGTTTTTTAGTGGAACTGTTCTTCTTCGGTGGAGCCGGTTAGTGCCGTCACGCTGGACTTGCCGCCCTGGATCACGGTGGTGACTTCATCAAAATAACCGGTGCCAACTTCCTGCTGGTGCGACACAAAGGTATAGCCACGATCGCGCGCTGCAAACTCCGGCTCTTGCACTTTTTCAACATAAGCGGTCATGCCGCGTGCCACATAGTCTTGCGCCAAATCGAACATGTTGTACCACATGGAGTGGATACCGGCCAGGGTAATGAACTGGTACTTGTAGCCCATGGCGCCAAGTTCTTTCTGGAACTTTGCAATGGTGGCGTCGTCCAGGTTTTTCTTCCAGTTGAACGAAGGCGAGCAGTTGTAGGCGAGCAGCTTGCCCGGGTGCTTGGCGCGCACAGCCTCAGCAAATTTGCGGGCAAACTCCAGGTCAGGGGTGCCGGTTTCGCACCACACCAGGTCGGCGTAGTCGGCATAGGCCACCGCGCGGCTGATGGCCTGGTCCAGGCCTTTGCGTGATTTGAAGAAGCCTTCAGCGGTGCGTTCACCGGTCAGGAAGGGCTTGTCATTTTCATCGTAATCGCTGGTCAGGAGGTCGGCTGCCTCGGCGTCGGTGCGGGCAATCACCAGGGTCGGCACGCCACACACGTCAGCAGCCATGCGGGCTGCAATCAACTTCTGAATGGCTTCATTGGTTGGAACCAGCACCTTGCCACCCATGTGGCCGCATTTCTTGGCCGATGCCAACTGGTCTTCCCAATGCACGCCCGCAGCGCCAGCGCGGATCATGTTCTTCATCAACTCAAAGCCGTTGAGCACGCCGCCAAAGCCGGCTTCGGCGTCGGCCACGATGGGCGCAAAGTTGTCGATGTAGCCCTTGTCACCTGCATCAATACCACGGGAATGCTGGATTTCATCGGCACGGCGGAAGGCATTGTTGATGCGCTCGACCATGGTGGGCACCGAATCGACCGCGTACAAAGATTGATCCGGGTACATAGACATGGACGTATTGCCGTCGGCAGCGACTTGCCAACCCGAAAGGTAGATGGCTTTGACGCCGGCCTTGACTTGCTGCATGGCCTGACCGCCGGTGAGTGCACCCAGGCAGTTGACATAATCTTCTGTGTGGAGCAGGCTCCACAGTTTTTCAGCACCACGACGCGCCAGGGTGTGCTCGATCGGGAATGAGCCTCGCAGACGCACCACGTCGGCGGCGCTGTAGCCGCGCTTGATGCCTTTCCAGCGCGGGTTGGTCGCCCAGTCTTTTTCAAGTGCGGCAATTTGTTGTTCGCGGCTCAATTGTTCGGTGAGAGCTTGTGGCATGGGGTCACTCCTAAGTTGATGAATTAAGGGCATCTGTCGCGGCAAGCTGTCGATGTCTTGGCGTTTATTCTATGTCTTATAGAAGACACCAAACACATCTTATGTCTTATAGAAGACTTTTATTTAATTAAATTAAATCAACAACTTATTTATTATATTTCGCAATATAAAACACAATTTTTTGAATTCCATGAATTTTCAGTCAACTTCGTTCTTCTTCATTGCACGATATGGAATCAAAATTTCGCAATGCAAAATTAGTACAAGGAGCGTCGTCCTTGAACAAAGTGAAGCAATCCATGACAACAACATCCCCCTTTTGTCATGCCGGACCAGATCCGGCATCCAAGGTGCTTAAACCGGACTGTCGATGCGAATCCAGGTGGTTTTGGTCTCGGTGTACTTGTCAAACGCATGCAGCGACTTGTCGCGCCCTACCCCGCTTTGTTTGTAACCGCCAAACGGCACTGTGATGTCGTCTTCGTCATACTGGTTGACATGGACCGTGCCGGCGCGCAGCGCACGCGCCACGCCGTGGGCTTTGTTGATATCGCGCGTCCAAACCGCCGCCTGCAGGCCGTAGACACTTTGATTGGCCTGGCGCACCACCTCAGCCGTATCGGTGAACGACAGCACCGACAACACGGGTCCAAAAATTTCCTCGCGGGCGATGGTCATGTCAGGCGTCACGCCGGCAAAGATGGTGGGCTGGACGTAGCAGCCGCCGCTGTCCACCAGCGCCTGTTCGCCCCCGGCCAGCAGGGCCGCGCCCTCCTGTTTGCCCAGTGCGATGTAGCGCAGCACCGAGTTCATTTGCGCCTGGTCGACGATGGCGCCCATGACGGTGTCGGGCGCCAGCGGATCGGCAGGCGCGTAGCCGGGCACCAGTGCCAGGGCTTTCTCCAGAAACTGATCGCGGATGCCGGCCTCGACAAACAGCCTGGAGGGTGCATTGCAGCTTTCGCCCTGGTTGAAAAAAATGCTGCCGACCGCCGCCTGCACTGCCCTGTCCAGGTCGGGGCAATCGGCAAAGACAATATTGGGCGACTTGCCACCCAGCTCGGTCCAGGCGCGCTTGAGGTTGCTTTGCCCGGCCATCACATGAATTTGCTTGCCCACCCGGGTCGAGCCGGTAAAGGCAATGCAGTCGACGTCCATGTGCAAGGCCAGCGGCGAGCCAGCCTCAGGGCCATAACCCGGCACCACGTTGAACACGCCAGGCGGTATGCCGGCCTCCAGCGCCAACTCGGCCAGGCGGAGTGCCGTCAGGGGGGACTTTTCGCTGGGCTTGAGCACCACGGAATTGCCGGCAGCCAGCGCCGGGGCGATCTTCCAGGCGGCCATGATCATGGGGTAATTCCAGGGCACGATGACTCCGACCACACCCATCGGCTCACGCTGGATCAGCGCCAGCGCGGTGCTGGCGGTGGGTGCAATTTCGTCGTAAATCTTGTCCACCGCCTCGCCGTACCAGCGGATGCAATTGGCCGCGCTGTTGACATCAACGCCGCGGGCATACTGGATGGGCTTGCCCATGTCGAGCGTTTCCATCAAAGCCAGTTCATCGGCGTGGGCCAGCAACTGGTCGGCAAATTTGATCATGACGCGCTTGCGCGCCGCTGGCGCCATGCCGCACCAGCGCCGGTCTTCAAAGGCCGCCCGCCCCGCCGCCACCGCCGCATCGACATCGGCCTGGCCGCAACGCGCCACGGTGGTGAGCAGGCGGCCATCGACGGGCGAAATGCAGTCAAAGGTCTGGCCGTCGTGGGCGTGCACGCGCACCCCGTTGATCAGGGCCCGGCCGTCATATAGCGGTGTTGTCATGTCAAAACCCTCGGAAGTAAAAGCGTTGCAACCCAAAGGCAAGGCGTCAAAAAGTGTTACCGGGCCTGCAAGGCAGCCAGTTCGGCACGCGTGGCCGCTGCGATCTCGCGCTCACGGCGCCGCGTCTGGCGCGCCACCCAGACACTGTAGCCGATCACCACCAGCGTGACCGACACGATCAGCAGCGTGGCCGCCGCGTAAATGGTCGGGTTGATGCCGCGCCGGGCATAACCAAAGATCACCTGCGGCAAGGTATTGACACCCGGGCCCGACAAGAATTCGGCAATCACCACATCGTCGAACGACAGCGTAAAGGCCAACAGATAGGCGGCAAAAATAGCCTGCAATATATTGGGCATGGTGATCAGGAAGAACACCTGAAACGGCCGGGCACCGAGGTCCATGGCGGCCTCTTCGATAGCCCGGTCCATCTCCAGCAAACGCGACTGGATCACCACCATGCCATAGGCCATGCCGAGCAGGGTGTGCCCCAACACGATCGTCAACATGCCGCGCTGCGGCCAGCCAAAGGCGTTTTGCACGCCCACCATGAGCAGCAACAGGGACAGGCCGATCACCACCTCGGGCATCACCAGCGGCGCGTTGACCATGCCCGAAAACAGGGTTCGCCCGGGAAAACGGCGATAACGCACCAGCACAAAAGCAGCAAAAGTGGCCAGCACGGCCGAGGCCACGCCGGCAGCGGTGGCCACCTGAAGCGAGAGCCAGAAACCATCGACAATTTTGGTGTCGCGCGTAAGCGCCTCGTACCAGCGCAATGAGAAGCCGGTGAACACCGCGTCCTGGCGCGTGCTGTTGAAGGAAAACACAATCATGAAGAACAGCGGCAGGTACAGGAACAGGTAGGTCAAACCCATCCACAGCTTGCCGAAATATTTTTCAAGAAAACGATTCATTAAAAGTCCTTCAAACATGCCGTTTTACAAGCGCAAGGAGCCGGGGTGGCAAAGCGTTCTGCGAAGGTAAAGGAGGAGCCCGCAGGGCGGGGGACACGCAGCGGAGCGCTTTGCCGCCCCGGCTCCTGGCACAGCAAATAACATCGGCGAAGCGGCGCAGTGGGTCACCCTTGTTCACCCGTGTAATGGTAATAAATAGCCAGCGGCACCACGATCAGGCCAATCATGACCACCGCCAGCGCCGTGGCGCGCGGCCAGTTGTTGCTGCTGAACATTTCGTCCCAAACCACCCGGCCAATCATGATGTTCTCCGGGCCGCCGAGCAGCGACGGGATCACGAACTCGCCGACCGACGGAATGAACACCAGCATGAAACCGGCGATGATGCCGGCCTTGGACAACGGCACGGTGACCAGCCAGAACGCCTTGATGGGCGAGGCACCCAGGTCGTAGGCCGCCTCGAGAAGCCGGAAGTCCATCTTGACCAGGTTGGCGTAGAGCGGCAGCACCATGAAGGGCAAATACACATAGGTCATGCCCACCAACATCGAGATGTCGGTGTAGAGCATCTGGATGGGTTCGTTGATGAGACCCAGCGCCATAAACACCTGGTTCAGCATGCCCTGGTCGGCCAGAATGCCTTTCCAGGCATAGACCCGCAACAGAAACGACGTCCAGAACGGCAGCATCACCATCATCAACAGGGCCGGGCGCACGCTCGGCTTGGCGCGGGCAATGAAATACGAAAACGGATAGCCGATCAGCAGGCACAACAGCGCCGTGCACAGAGCGTACCAGAGTGAGCGCAGATAGGCTTCGATGTAGAGAGTCTGAAATAATGCCCCCCCCTCCCCGGCACGAAAAATCGACCAGTAGTTTTCGTATTTGAGCTTGAGCAGGCCGGTGCCGGAATCCCAGATCGGCTTGAACGGCGAAATGTCGTTGCCCATGTCGACAAAACTGATGTAGAGCAGAATCAGAAACGGCAACAGAAAAAACAGGATCAGCCAGACAAAAGGCACGCTGATGACAAAGCGTCTGCCGGGCATCGTCAAACTCTGGATGGCCATGGCAGCTCCTCAGTCGCGCAGCACGATGCCGGCAACATCGCTCCACCAGAAATACACATCGTCTTCCCAGGTGATATTGCTGAGGTCATGGCGCGAGGTGTTGGCCTCGGTGATCTTGACCCGGGTCCCGTCAGAGGCTATGACGATAAAGGAGTTGTAGGAGCCAAAATAGGCAATTTCCTTGACCTTGCCTGCGAACAGGTTGTGCGCAAGGTTGGGCCGCTCTTTGCTGATTTCAATTTTCTCGGGGCGCACCGCGATCGACACCGGCATGTGCAGCGCGCCGCTGACGCCGTGACCGACATGGATCTCGCCAATGGCGGTGGTCACGGCGCAACGGTCAGGCTCGTCAATGCTGAGCTTGCCGTCAAACAGGTTGACGTTGCCAATAAAGTCGGCCACAAAACGGTTGGCCGGGTGCTCATAAACCTCTTCGGGCGAACCCACCTGCAACACCCTGCCCTTGCTCATGACCGCGATGCGGCCCGCCATGGTCATGGCCTCTTCCTGGTCGTGGGTCACCATGACACAGGTCACACCCACTTTTTCAATGATGTTGACGAGCTCGAACTGGGTCTGCTCGCGCAGTTTTTTGTCAAGCGCACCGAGCGGCTCGTCGAGCAGCAGCACTTTCGGTTTCTTGGCCAGGCTGCGCGCCAGCGCCACCCGCTGCTGCTGGCCACCCGACAACTGGTGCGGCTTGCGCCTGGCGTAGGGCGTCAATTGCACCAGGTCCAGCATCTCACCGACGCGTTGCTTGATGTCGTTCCTGGGCAGCCCTTCACGCTTGAGGCCAAAGGCAATGTTCTCCCAGATGTCCAGGTGCGGAAACAAGGCATACGACTGGAACATCATGTTGAACGGGCGCTCGTAGGGAGCCAGCTTGGCCACATCCTGACCACCCAGCAGGATGCGCCCGGAAGTCGGGGTCTCGAAGCCCGCCAGCATGCGCAGCAAGGTTGATTTGCCGCAGCCCGAACTGCCCAGCAAGGCAAAAATTTCTCCCTGGCTGATGGACAGGTCGACCTCATCGACCGCCAGGGATTCGTCGAAACGCTTGACCAGCTTCTCGGTCACAAGATAGTCTTTTTTGGCACCCACGTCAGCCATCGTCAACCCTTTGGTTCAGCACTCATTTAACTTGCAGGGCAGCACAATCACCCTGAAGGCATGTGAGACACCGTCATTGCGAGGAGCGCAGCGACGCGGCAATCCATGCAGTCTGAGGTCATGGATTGCTTCACTGCGTTCGCAATGACGTTGGTTTACTTGCCTTTTTTGAAGCTGTTGTAGGCATTGGCCATGGCTTCACGGGCCTCATTGCTGAAGCTGCTGGGCGGGATCATCTTGGCAAAATAATCAGCCTCGACAAAGATGGTCTTGTTGGCGGCGATTTCCGGCTTGACCAGCGGCACCCCCGCCTTGTTGGCCGTCGGGTAGTTCATTTCATTGGCCATCAAGGCCGCATTCTCGGGACGCAAATAGAAGTCAATAAAGGCATGGGCGTTGTTGGGGTGCTTGGCATCCTTGGTGATGGCCATGGTGTCAAAGAAGATCAACGCACCAGTGCTGGGCAACATGGACTCGATCTCGTCCTTGGATTTGTTCTCCTTGGCGCGCGCAGCGGCAATATTGATGTCGCCCGACCAGCCAATGGCCACGCAGGCCTTGCCGCCGGCGATGTCGTCAATCATGGTCGAGCTGAAGATGCGCACATCCTTGCGCACCTTGGCCAGCATGTCGGTGGCCAGCTTGTAATCAGCCGGATCATTGGAGTAAGCGTCCTTGCCAATGTAGTGCAAGGCCACGGGAATGATCTCGGTGGGCGAATCCAGGTAGGCAATACCGCAGGATTTGAGTTTGCTGGTGTATTCGGGTTTGAACACCAGATCCCAGGCGTTTTCCGGCATCGGCGTTTTGCCGAGCGCCTTGGCCACTTTGGTTTTGTTGATGCCGACCGTGGTGAAACCCCAGGCCCAGGGCACCAGGTGCTTGTTGTCTGGGTCGGTCTTGGCAGCCAGCGTGGCCATGATGGAAGGATCCAGGTTGCCCAGGTTCTTGATCTGGGCCTTGTCCAGCGCCTGCAACAGGCCGCCTTCAATTTGCGGCTTGGCAAACACCGAGCCCGGC
Organism: Rhodoferax sp.; assembly: GCF_023701345.1. Lineage (GTDB taxonomy): Bacteria > Pseudomonadota > Gammaproteobacteria > Burkholderiales > Burkholderiaceae_C > Rhodoferax. Next base: position 9,524 of record NZ_JAMPXE010000124.1, read on the forward strand.
ACCACGATGTCGTAGCCCGAATTGCCTGCCACCAGCTTGGCGTGCAAGGCCTCGTTGGTCTCGAAGGTGTCGTAATTCACCTTGATACCGGTTTCTTTCTCGAACGTGGCGATCATGCCCTCGGGAACGTA
>NZ_JAMPXE010000125.1 GCF_023701345.1 Rhodoferax sp.
CTGATCTTTGAGACCCCGGTGCCTGAGCGCTACGCCCAGGCACTCAAGCTGCTGGGCCTGGAGCCCTGGATGCTGGCCCCCGACGCCGGACACGCATGAGCACTTTGCCAGACAGTTCAAGCGTCAACCCACAACCGGTGGTGCCCGCCCATTTGCAAACTTTCATGGCGCTCGATTTCGGCCTCAAGCGCACCGGCTTTGCGGTGGGCAACCGACTCATGCGCACGGCCCAGCCGCAGGGCACGATCATCGCCGAGGGCAAGGCCCGCTTCGACAAGGTGGCGCTGCAACTCAAAACCTGGCAGCCCGACGCGCTGGTGGTCGGCGTGCCGTTTCACCCCGACGGCGCCGCCCACGAAAACACGGTGCGGGCGCGCCGTTTTGCGCGCCAGTTGCACGGCCGCTTCAACCTGCCGGTCTTTGAGGTCGACGAGCGCTACACCACCACCGAGGCCCGCTCGCAGGGCGCGGTTGACGCCGATGCGGCGGCGGCCTGCATCATTCTGGAACAGTTTTTAAGGAGTCTTCCATGAGCACACTGGCACTTGATGCCGAGGCGCTGTATGCCGATCTGGCGCGCAACCTGCGCCCGCTGCTGCAGCCGGACACGCAGCTGCTGGGCATCGCCTCGGGCGGCGTCTGGCTGGCCGAGCGCCTGCGCCAGGACTTGGGCCTGGCGCAGCCGTTTGGCATCATCTCGTCGGCCATGCACCGCGACGACTTCGCCCGCCGCGGCATGACCAGCAGCGCCCAGACGCAAATTCCGTTCGACGTGAACGGCGCCCATGTGCTGTTGCTCGACGATGTGCTGTTTACCGGGCGCACGGTGCGCGCGGTGCTCAACGAGCTGTTTGACTTCGGCCGCCCGGCCAGCGTCAAGCTGGCGGTGCTGGTGGACCGCGGCGGCCGCGAACTGCCGATCCAGGCCGACCTGTGCAGCGCACGCATCAACCTGCCCGCCAGCCAGTCGCTGGCGCTGGAACGCCATGAGGACGGCCGTTTCAGTTTTAACGTGAAAGACATTTAGCCATGCTGTACCAGCGCAACCCGCAGCTCAATAAAAACGGCGAGCTGATCCATTTGCTCTCGACCGAGGGCCTGCCCAAAAGCATCCTGAACCAGGTGCTCGACACTGCCGCCAATTTCGTTTCGGTCGGCAACCGCGAGGTCAAAAAAGTCCCCTTGCTGCGCGGCAAGAGCGTCTTCAACCTGTTTTTCGAGAACTCCACGCGCACCCGCACCACCTTCGAGATTGCCGCCAAGCGCCTGAGCGCCGACGTGATCAACCTCGACATTGCCAAGTCGTCCGCCGCCAAGGGCGAGTCCTTGCTGGACACCATTGCCAACCTGAGCGCCATGGCCGCCGACATTTTTGTGGTGCGCCACAGCGAATCTGGCGCGCCCTACCTGATCGCCCAGCACGTGGCGCCGCATGTGCATGTGGTCAATGCCGGTGACGGCCGCCATGCCCATCCCACCCAGGGTCTGCTCGACATGTACACCATTCGCCACTACAAGGGCGACTTTGCCAACCTGACGGTGGCCATTGTGGGCGACGTGCTGCACTCGCGCGTGGCGCGCTCCGACATCCACGCCCTCACCACGCTGGGCTGTGCCGAGGTGCGCGTGGTCGGGCCCAAGACCCTGGTGCCCTCCGACATGGCGCAGATGGGTGTGCGGGTCTGCCACACGCTCGAAGAAGGCATCAAGGACGCCGATGTGGTGATCATGCTGCGTCTGCAAAACGAGCGCATGAGCGGCGCGCTGCTGCCCTCCAGCCAGGAATTCTTCAAGAGTTTTGGCCTGACTTCGACCAAGTTGCAACTGGCCAAGCCGGACGCCATTGTGATGCACCCCGGCCCGATCAACCGCGGCGTCGAGATTGACTCGGCGGTGGTCGATGGTCGCCAGAGTGTGATCCTGCCGCAGGTGACCTTTGGCATTGCGGTGCGCATGGCGGTGATGAGCATCGTGGCCGGCAACGAAGCCTGAACTTTTTTGAGAACAACAGATGAACAAGCAAACACGTGTGCTGATTCAGGGCGGCCGGGTCATCGATCCCGCCAGTGGTCTGGATGCCAAAGCCGACGTCGCCCTGGGCAATGGGGCCGTCGTCGCGATCAAAAATATTCCTGCGGATTTTCAGCCGGAGGTCACTATTCCAGCGGATGGCTGCCTGGTCCTGCCGGGTCTGGTGGACCTGGCGGTGCGCCTGCGCGAACCAGGCAACGAACATGCCCGCATGCTCGAATCCGAAATGAGCGCGGCCATGGCCGGTGGCGTCACCAGCCTGGTGTGCCAGCCCGACACCGACCCGGTGCTCGACGAGCCCGGCCTGGTTGAAATGCTGCGCTTTCGCGCCGAAAAACTGCAACAGGCGCGGGTCTATCCGCTGGGCGCTCTGACGCGCAACCTCAAGGGTGAAACGCTCACCGAGATGGTGATGCTGACCGATGCCGGTTGCGTGGCCTTCAGCCAAGCCGAGGGCATGCTGGGCAATACCCAGGTGCTGCAGCGCGCTTTCCAGTACGCCACCACCTTTGGCTACGCCGTGTGGTTGCGTCCGCAGGATTATTTTCTGGGTCAGGGCGTGGCGGCCAGCGGCCCGCTGGCCACCCGCATGGGCCTGAGCGGTGTGCCGGTGATGGCCGAGACCATTGCCCTGCACATCATTTTCGAGCTGATGCGCGCCACCGGGGCGCGCGTCCACCTGTGCCGCATCAGCAGCGCCGCCGGCGTCGCCCTGGTGCGCCAGGCCAAGTTGGACGGCTTGAAAGTGACGTGCGATGTCAGCATCAACTCGCTGCATCTGACCGATACCGACATCGGCTATTTCGACAGCAGCGCCCGGCTGACCCCACCGTTGCGCCAGCAGCGTGACCGTGACGCACTGCGCGCCGGATTGCTTGATGCCACGATTGATGCGCTGGTGTCGGACCACACGCCGGTCGATGAAGATGCCAAGAACCTGCCGTTTGCCGAAAGCGAGCCCGGCGCCACCGGACTGGAGTTGCTGCTGAGCCTGGCCTACAAATGGCATCTGGACAGCGGCATCGCTTTGGCGCGCGCCATCGCGGTGGTGACCGAGGGCCCGGCCAGGGTGCTGGGCGCGGCCCTGGGCCCGCGCCTGGGTCGTACCGGCCATTTGCAAGTGGGGGGGCTGGCCGATGTCTGTGTGTTCGACCCGCAGGCCAGTTGGACGGTGCAGGCCGACACCCTGGTCAGCCAGGGCAAACATACGCCGTTTTCAGGCTACGAATTGCCCGGGCGCGTGCGTTGCACTCTGGTGGGTGGGCGCGTGGCGTATCAGGCGGGTTGACCCGGCAGGACATGCATGAAAAAAATCTTATTTACCGTGGCTTTTCTGTCCGCATCGTTGGGCTGCTTTGCTGAAACTGTGGGTGACGTCAGCACCACATTCAAACTTTTGAGCCCCAACGACAAAGTCGTGGTGGAAGTGTTCGATGATCCCGACGTGGGCGGGGTCGCCTGCTATTTGTCGCACGCTAAAACAGGGGGGTACAAAGGCGCGCTGGGCTTGGCAGAAGACACGTCCGACGCCTCGGTGGCCTGCCGCCAGATCGGACCGATTGCCTTCAAGGGCAAGATTGCCATGCAAGACGAAGTGTTCAATGCACGCACGTCTTTTCTGTTCAAGCATGTGCGCGTGGTGCGCATGGTTGACAGCAAGCGCAACACCCTGGTCTATCTGGTGTATTCCGACAAACTCATTGATGGCAGTCCGAAAAATAGCGTGACCGCAGTGCCCGTGCCGGCCACGCTGCCAATACCGCTGAAATAAGCGCTGGGCAATTGTCTCTGATCAGTTGAAATCAGTCGGATTGGTCAAGTTGGCATCGGCGGCAGCACGCCGGGTTCCACGCTCACAAGCGGGCCACCTTGGCGCAGCAGGCGGGCGAATTCTTCTGCGGGCAGCGGATGTCCAAAGAGGTAACCCTGAATTTCGTCGCACCCTTGAGCGCGCAAATAATCAAGTTGAAACTGGGTTTCCACACCCTCGGCGATGGTCCTGAAACCAAGCCCGTGGGACATACTGATGATCGCCCGCACAATGGCGCCGTCGTTGTCATCACGACCCAACTCGCGCACAAATGACTGGTCAATTTTGAGTTTGTCGATTTGGTAGAGCTTGAGGTAACTCAAAGAGGAATACCCGGTGCCGAAGTCGTCAATCGACAAGGTGACGCCCATGGCATGCAGCTTGCTGATCTGATCAACCGCCAGGCTGGAATCCTCCATGGCAATGCGCTCGGTCAATTCCAGCTCCAGCAGCGCAGGAGACAACTGGCTGTTCTGCAAGGCAGCAGCTACTGTTTCACACAAGGTGGACTGATGAAACTGGAGCGCCGATAAATTAACGGCCACGGGGACAACGCCCAAGCCTTCGCGTTGCCAGCTGGCCACCTGCTGGACTGCGCTGCGCAAGACCCAGTCACCAATCTCCAGAATCTGACCGCTGTTTTCAGCAATGGGAATAAAGCGGCTGGGTGAGACCAGACCCCATTCAGGATGTTGCCAGCGAATCAGCGCTTCTGCGCCAATGATCCGACACGTCAGCGCATCGACTTGCGGTTGGTAATAAAGCAGCAATTCCCCCTTGGACAGCGCTTGGCGGAGTTGATTTTCCATGAGCAGCAATTCATTCACCTGCCCATGCATTTGTTCGGTAAAAAACTTGAAGTTGTCGCGGCCGTTGAGTTTGGCCTGCTTCAAGGCGGCACCTGCGCATTGCGTCAATTTTTCAATGTCCGTGCCGTTGTCGGGGTAAATGGCGGCCCCGACACTGGCCGTCAGCCGTAGCTCCTGCCCGCTGTCAAGCACCACAGGCTCTTTGATAAGCGCCAGCATGCGACTGGCTGCGTGTGCCGCACCGTGGGCGTTGGTATTTGGCAGCAGCAAGATGAATTCATCAGCGCTGTGCCGGCACACGGTGTCATCGGCCTGCAGGTTATTGACCAGACGGGTGGCAATTGTCCGCAAAACCTGATCACCCACAGACCGGCCAAGTGAGTCGTTGATGTACTGAAAACGGTCGATGTCAAGAAACAACATGGCCACGCGGCCGCTGGTACGTTTGGCTGTAGTCAGCGCCAGGGTGGTTCGGTCAAACAAGAGATCAGAATTGGGCAACTGGGTCAGCTTGTCATAGTGGTCCAGGTAAGCAATGCGCTCCTGGTCAGCTTTCCTGTCGGTGAGATCTGACAGGATGCCGATGTACTTGGTGGTAGCTCCTGAAGCGTCTTTGACGGCACTGACAGACAGCCACTCCGGATAAATCACCCCGTTTTTGCGTTTGTTCCATAACTCTCCCTGCCAATAGCCGTCGGTCTGGATCTCCTGCCACATCGCAGCATAGAAGGCGGTGTCGTGTCGGCCGGAGCTAAGAAAACCGGGAGTCCGGCCAAGGGTTTCTGCTTCGCTGTAGCCGGTGATGGTGGTGAACGCCGGATTGACCGAGAGAATGCGGGTCTGAGCATCGGTGATCACGATGCCATCGCGGCTGGAGGTGAACATCTGCGCGCCAAGTTGTAATTGCGCCTCATTTTTCTTGCGTTCCGTGATGTCACGTGAAATCACGATAAAACGGGGCTCGCCGGCACCGATGTCATTTTTACGGGCAATCGAGAGCTCAAACCACCGCAGTTCACCGCCAATCGGAATCTCGATTTGTTGCCCCATGGAAAAACCCTTCAGATTGGCTTCCTGCAAGGCGGCCAAAGAAATCGAAGATGCCGGTGCAGGCAGAACTTCAGAGAGCAATTTGCCCAAAAAAACCTCTGGCGGAACCGCCAACAGGTTTAACCGGGAGGTGCGAAACGCGTGATAACGCCCCGCCAGATCGACCTCGAACAAAACGTCAGGCATGGCATCCAGCGTGGCTTCCAGATCGGCCTGGGCCAGGCGTAATTCCTGTGTCATTTTGTTTGCCAGTGCAACAGCGCGTTCACGCCCGGTCAAGAGGAGCCAGGACAGCCAACCCAGCAAAAAACTCAAGGTGATCCCCATGAGGGCGATCAGCCAATGTTTATGCGTGGTGTTAAAGGCGTTTTCGAATGTCGGCAGTGTGCGAAAGACCAGGGTCCAACGTTTGCCACCCATATCCAGCGTTCGTGTGGTGTTCAGCGCAGGCACTGAGTCGGGTGCCCCGAAAGCGGTTTTCCAACTGACAAGTCGTGCCGCCGGCAAGGCGGTTTCACCAACATAAATGTCAAAACCAATATCGTCTGGAAGCTGTTGTTTCAGACCCGCCATCAGATCAGCCATGCGAAAAGGGCCGCTGACCCAGCCGGCCAGCGCCTCACGGCGTTCTTCCTGCGTATCGATAGGTCGGCCTTGTGCGTAAATGGGTACATACATGACAACGGCTGGCAAAGCGTCCGTGTCGTCCTGCACCAGTTTGATGCGACCGGTCAAGGCCATCTCACCGGTGTCGCGCGCCCGTTCCAGTGCGCCCTGCAAGCCAGGGTTGGAAAGCAGGTCAAATCCAAGCGCCTTGACGTTGCTGTCCGCAAAAGGCTCAATCAGAACAATCGGTGCATATTGGGCGCGTTCTCCTTCCGGCTTGATCTTATAGTCAGTAATCCCGAGGCTGTTCATATCAGCCAGATGGCGTGGCTTTTGGGCCTGGGGCACCCGGACGGCAATGGCAAGCCCCTGCAGGCTGTGCTGTATATGTTCCAGCTGCAGTGCCTTGTAGTATTGTCGAAAGTCGCTGCGCGTTACCTCGCTGGAGCTTTCGTACAGTCCTTTGACACCGCGCAATATCAAATTGATATTCGAAATTCTTTGGTGAATGTTTTGTGTGACAAGATTGGCGGCTTCCTGAAAAACATACTGGCGCTCGTGAAGCAAGTCACTTTCTTCTTTGATCCAATAGCCAGCCGTCACCCCCAGCATGGCCAGCGTGATCAACGGTGGGACTGATTTGATCGGTTGCCAACGGGCGAACATCTTTTGACTATCGTTTTGAAAGAGCAGTCCGTCATGCTACAGGCATTCCTGCGAATCCCTGAACGCAGGCGTCAGTTAAGTTGGAGATTTTTCAAAGTGTTACAACAGGTTTTTCCGCATGCCATTGCACCGGCTGCACCAGGTCGGCCGGTCGCACGGTGTGCTCGCAAGGCATGCGGCACATGCGGCCGTCGTGCTGCGGGCAGTCGCGGTTGAAGGTCACCACATGGTCCACCTGGGCGCGAATGCCAATCCACTCGCCCAGGGAATGGTCGTGGTGGCTGGGCACCAGCGCCATCACGGTTTCGCCGGTGGCCAGGCGCAGCGTGTACAGGAACTCGGCGCCGCGAAACGCCTTGCGCATGATCTGCGCCTTGACCGGCGCATCGTCGTCGTGCACGATGTCGTCGGCGCGCAGCAACACATCACAGGCCCCGTTTGAGTAGGCGCAGGGCAGCGGGCACTCGGCCATGTCCGACAGGTTGCCGAGAGGCGTTTGCACCACCACCTGGCCGGCCACGTCGCGGATCACGGCCGGGGTAAAAACGCCATGGCCGATGAATTCGGCGACAAAGCGCGAGGCCGGACGGTGGTAAAGCGTGTAAGCGTTGTCCCACTGGTGCAACTGGCCCTCGTGCATGACGCCAATGGTGTCGCCCACGGCAAAAGCCTCGAGCTGGTCATGGGTAACAAACAGGGCCGTGGCATGGGCCGCCTTGAGGATGCCGCGCACCTCGTAGGCAAGCCGTTCGCGCAAGTCCACATCAAGGTTTGAAAAAGGCTCATCGAGCAATAACAAGCGCGGTCCGGGCGCGAGTGCGCGCGCCAGCGCCACGCGCTGTTGCTGCCCACCCGAGAGTTCGTGGGGGAAGCGTTTTTCCTGTCCCTCCAGTCCCACCAGCGCCAGCACTTCGGCCACTCGGGCCTGGCGCTCGGCACGCGGCAAATGCGCAATGCCAAAGGCCACGTTGCGGCCAATGCTCAGGTGGGGAAACAGTGCGTAGTCCTGGAATACCATGCCCACATGGCGCAACTCCGGCGGCAGCGACTGGCCGGCCTGGCTCACCACTTCGCCGCCGAGCCGGGTGACGCCTGCGCTGGCTTGCTCCAACCCGGCCACCGCGCGCAACAGCGTGGTTTTGCCGCACCCCGACGGCCCGATCAGCACGCCAATATCCCCGGCGCGCAGGCCGAAGGACACGTTCTGCACGGCCGGGCTGGTTCGACCGGCATAAGTGACACTGAGTTGAGAGACTTCTAGAAACATGAAAATGATTGTAAATGCCTACAATTCGCATTTGCTCTTTTAATCCATTTATCCCTACATGTTCTTGCTCAGACTGCGTCAGTTCCTGTTTTTGTTGTTGACGGCGGTCTTCATGCTCCCGGTGCTGGCCGTGATGGCTTCCTGGTTGTCCATGGGCGACGCCGACAGCGCTGCCTGGCAAATCCTGCGTGAGATGGCGCAAACCGTGTTGCCCGATTACCTGGGTACCACGCTCCTCCTGAGTGTGCTGGTGGGCGTGGGGGTTGTGGTAGTGGGCTTGTCTTGCGCGGCGGCGGTCACCTTGTTTGATTTTCCCGGAAGACGTTTTTTTGAGTGGGCGCTGCTGTTGCCACTGGCCATGCCGGCTTATGTGGTGGCCTATGCCTACACCGACTTTTTGCAGTTCAGCGGGCCGTTTCAAACCATGGTGCGCGAGCTCACGGGCTGGCAGGGCAGGGTGTTTCCCGAAGTGCGCAACCTGGGCGGCGCCGCCTGGGTGTTCATCTTTTCGCTCTACCCCTATGTTTATTTGCTGGCGCGCACCGCCCTCAGTGAACGGGCGGCGCAGTTGATGGAGGCGGCCCGCCTGCTCGGCGCGCCCATGCGCCGGCGCATGTTCGAGATCGCCTTGCCGCTGGCGCGTCCGGCGGTGGCGGCTGGCACCGCGCTGGCCCTGATGGAAACCCTGGCCGACTTTGGCGTATCGAGCTACTTTGGCATTCAAACCTTTACCGCGGGCATCTACAAGGCCTGGCTTTCGATGGACAACCGCCTGGCTGCGGCCCAGTTGTCCACCATGCTGCTGGTGATGGTGGCGCTGCTGCTGTTTCTGGAGCGCCGTTCCCGGCAAAAATTGCGCTTTGCGGCCAGCCGCGGCGCCCGGGCCGGGTCCATGGATGCGCGTGCGCAGCGTTTGACGGGCGGGCAGCTTGGTCTGGCCTGGCTGCTGTGTGGCGTGCCCGTGCTGGCCGGCTTTGTGTTGCCGGTGCTGTTCATGCTGCGGCCGCTGATTGCCGACTGGTCGGTGCTGTCCTGGGGCTCGTTTTCAGGCTGGGCCCTGAACAGCGTGCGTTTGGGCTTGATCAGCGCGGTGCTGGCGGTTGCCCTGGCTTTGGCGCTGGCGTTCAGCGTACGGCGCCGCCCCGATGCGCCCACCCGCTGGGCGGTGCAACTGGCGGGCCTGGGTTATGCTGTGCCCGGCGCGGTGATCGTGGTTGGCCTGCTGCTGCCCGTGGGCTGGTTGCAGGCGCGCTGGCCCGAAAGCGGTGCGGGTTACCTCATGACCGCCACGGCGCTGGGTCTGGTGTGGGCCTATCTGGTGCGCTTTTGTGCGGTGGC
>NZ_JAMPXE010000010.1 GCF_023701345.1 Rhodoferax sp.
CTGCAGGCCCGCTTTGGCCATGAATGGGACACAGCCCTGGACAGCATGGAGCTCGCCACCGGGGCCTCCCCCAAGTTCGACCGCGAGGCCTTTCTGGCCGGCAAACAAACCCCGGTGTTTTTTGGCTCCGGCGTGAACAACTTTGGTGTCATGGAAGTGCTCGACGCGCTGGTCGACCTGGCGCCGTCGCCGGGTCCGCGCACCAGCTCGTTGGTGGTCAACAAGCAGCCGGTCATCAAACAAGTGCAGCCCGAGGACGACGCTTTTTCAGGCGTGGTCTTCAAGGTGCAGGCCAACATGGACGCCAACCACCGCGACCGCATCGCCTTTGTACGTATTGCTTCTGGAAAATACTCGCCAGGCATGAAGCTCAAGGTGATGCGCACCGGCAAAGAGCTGCGCCCGACCAGCGTGGTGACCTTCATGAGCCAGCGCCGCGAGGCGGTGGAAGAAGCCTATGCCGGCGATATCGTCGGCTTTACCACCCACGGCGGCGTGCAACTGGGCGACACCATCACCGACGGCTCGGTCAACCTGCTGTTCACCGGCCTGCCGTTTTTTGCCCCCGAGATGTTCATGACCGTGGTGCTGAAGAACCCGCTGCGCACCAAGCAGTTGCAACAGGGTCTGGCCCAATTGGGCGAAGAAGGCGCGATCCAGGTGTTCAAGCCCGAAATGGGCGGCAACATGCTGCTCGGCGCCATTGGCCAGCTGCAGTTTGAGGTGGTGCAGCACCGCCTCAAGGGCGAATACGACGCCGACGTGCGGCTGGAAAGCAGCCAGTACACCGGGGCGCGCTGGATCACCGCCGACTCACCCGCCGAACTCAAGGAATTTGTCTACGCCTACCCGCAGCGCATGGCGCGCGACGCGGCCGACACCCTGGCCTACCTGTGCACCAGCCCCTACGATGTGCGCCTGGCGCAGGAGCGCTTCCCCAAGATTCACTTCCACCCGCTGCGCGAGCATGCCGGACTGGCGCTGCAGTCAGCGGGCTAAGTTCGCAGAACCTTGTCATCGCAGGCCATGAAGCCGCTCTCAGCCTGGCCGCTCGAGGCGCGCCGTCACTTGATCGGCGTTTTCACCGACATCGATGACACGCTGACCACCGACGGGGCCATCACGCCCGATGCGCTGCACGCGCTGGCAGATCTGAAGGCGGCCGGGCTGCACGTGATTCCGGTCACCGGGCGACCGATCGGCTGGTGTGAACCCTTCGCCCGGGGTGACACCGTGGCCGGCATCGCGCCCTGGCCGGTGGATGCCATCGTGGCAGAAAACGGCGCGGTCGCTTTTGCCAGAAACCCGCCTCATCGACTGTCAAAAATATACCAGCAGCCTGAAGCCACGCGTGCCCTCAATTTCGCCAGGATGCAGCAGGTCGCAGCCCGGGTGCTGCAACAGGTGCCCGGTTCAGCGCTGTCACAGGACGCGCCGGGCCGCGAGACCGACATCGCCATTGACCACAGCGAATTCACCCACCTGCCACCCGGCAAAATAGCCCAGGTCGTGCAACTCATGCAAAGCGCTGGCATGCGTGCTACCGTCAGCAGCATCCACATCAACGCCTGGTTTGGCAGTCATGACAAGCTGGAGGGGGCACGCTGGATCGTGCGCGCCTTGTTCGGACGCAATCTTGATGGCGAGATCAACCAATGGGCTTATGTGGGCGACTCTGCCAACGACCAGATCATGTTCCAACATTTCAGCAATAGCGTGGGCGTGGCCAACATTCGCCGCTTTGCAGCCGACTTGACGCACCAGCCGCGCTTCATCACCCCGAGCGAACGCGGCGCTGGCTTTGCTGAAGTGGCAGGCGCGATACTCGGGGCAAGAACCTGAGCCAGCTTGCCGAAAATTGCCCAGCCCAACCGACACAACCCTGAGTGATCTGTCATGCCCGCCACGCCCAAGCTCCCGTCCCTGTTAAACAGCCACTTGTCCCGGCAGCGGGTTTTTGCCCAGCTCAGCAGCAAAAGCCGTGAGGCACTGGCGGGCCAATTCACACTGGCCAGCGCCACAGCGGGCGCCACCTTGCTGGCGCAAGGCCAGTTGCCAGACCGGCTGGGCCTGATCCTGCATGGCTCGGTACGCCTGAGCGATCCGGATCTGAATTTGTCGGTGCAGCTCGAAGCAGGTGACCTGTTTGGTTTTGGTGTCACCCCAACGCCGCAATTGGCAACCTGGCAGGCCGTTGCAGCGGCTGATTGCGAGCTGGCCTGGCTGCCTGCACCGGTCTTGGCGCAGCTGTGTACCAAACATGCCCAACTGGCGTATTTTTTACCGTCCTTACAGCCGTTGCATCAACCGCCGGCAGAGCAGAACCAGCAGGTCAGCGAATCCAGCACGGCACTGAACCTGCTGGGCACCCCCATCCGCACACTGATCAAGCGCGCGCCCATCACCCTTGCCCCCGACGCCTCGATCCAGGCCACCGCGGTGCTGATGCGCGACCTGCGGGTGTCCTCCGTGCTGCTGGTCGAGCAAGGCCTGCTGTTTGGCCTGGTCACCGACCGCGACCTGCGCAACCGCGTGGTCGCGCTCAACCTGGACATCAGCCGCCCCGTTTCCGACATTGCCACGCTGGCGCCCATGACCGTGAGCGCCAACAGTCCGGCATTTGAAGCCCTGCTGCTGATGGCGCGCCACAACATCCACCACATGCCGGTGATGGAAGGCGGCAACATCCTGGGCATGATCACCGCCACCGACCTGACCGAGCAACACAGCACCTCGGCGGTGTATCTGGCCGGTGACATCTACAAACAAAGCACCCTTGATGGCCTGAAAAGCATCAGCACACGGGTCAGGCAACTGCAGCAGAACCTGGCCGCGGCGGACGCCAGCGCCTACAGCACCGGCCACATCATCACCGCCATCACCGATGCCATCACCACCCGGCTGATCCATCTGGCCGAGGCACAACTGGGGCCCACCCCGGTGGACTACGTCTGGGTGGCGGCCGGCAGCCAGGCACGCAACGAACAAACCGCCAAATCGGACCAGGACAATTGCCTGATCCTGGACGATGCGTTTGACGAGGCTGCGCACGGCGGGTACTTCAAGGCGTTCAGCAAATTTGTCTGCGACGGCCTGGCCGAGTGCGGCTACATCCACTGCCCGGGCGACATGATGGCCATGACCGACACCTGGCGCCAGCCGCGCCGGGTCTGGGCCGAGTATTTCCGCAAATGGGTGGACAACCCCAAGCCCAAGTCGCTGATGCTGACCTGCGTGTTTTTTGACCTGCGCGCCATCCACGGCCAAGCCGAGCTGCTCGACGGGCTGCGCCAGCAGGTGGTGCAACACACCAGGGGCAACAGCCTGTTTTTGGCGCACATGGTCAGCAACGCGCTCAAGCACCGGCCACCGCTTGGCATGTTTGGCCAGATCACCCTCAGCAAGGGCGGCGACAACCCGCGCACCATCGACCTCAAACACACCGGCATCGTGCCGATCGTCGATCTGGCGCGGGTTTATGCACTGGCCGCAGGCGTCACGCTGGCCAACACCCATGACCGGCTCGAACTATCGGCGCAGGCCGGTGAGGTGACCGAGCAAAGCGCGCGCGACTTACGCGGCGCACTGGAGTTCCTGGGCAAGTTGCGTATAGCCCATCAAGCGCGGCAAATGGCGCAGGGCCAGGCGCCTGACAACTTTCTGGCTCTGGAAGAGCTCTCCAATTTTGAGCGCAGCCACCTCAAGGAGGCCTTCAGCGTGGTGCAAACCCTGCAAGACGTGCTGAGCCAGCGCTATTCGGGCGGACGCTTCTAGCCGTCAATCAGTCAGTATTTCAAGCGCGCGTAATAGGTCTTTTGCGCCGCCTCGCGCGCCTGGCGCAGCGTGGTGATGCCCATGGCCTTCAGCAGGGGCAGCAGGCGCAGCCAGACCTCGGCGGTGACAATGGCATCGCCCAGCGCGGTGTGGCGCCCCAGCACGGTGATATTGAAGCGCTCGGCAATGGTTTCGAGCCGGTGCGATTCCTGGTTCGGGTGCACCACCGCCGACAGCAACAGGGTATCGAGCACCGGATGGTTGAACACCAGGCCGGTGTGGCGCTCCTGAAGCTGCAAAAACTTCATGTCAAAGGCGGCGTTATGCGCCACCAGCACCGTATCCTGGGCAAAGGTATAAAACGCCGGCAACACCTCGACAATGGGCGGCTTGCCTTTGACCATGTCCTGCGTGATGCCGTGGATCGTAACCGTCGCAGCCGGGATCAGCCGTCCGGGGTTGACCAGTTGCTCAAAGCTCTCCTGCCGCAACAGCTTGCCATTGACAATGCGCGCCGCACCGATCTGGATGATCTGATCGCCCTCTGCCGGATTCAGCCCCGTGGTCTCGGTGTCAAAGACGGTGTATGAGAGTTCATTGAGCAGGCGATCATCAAGTTCACGGCTTTGATCCGTCACTTGAAACAGGTCAAAGTCGTAAAACTCGGGGCGGCTGTCGTTTTGCAGAATCTGCGTGGCTTCCAGTTGTTCCTGCATGCTGGCCATGGGCAGCAAAAACCGGAAAAACGCCTCGTGGCGCACACGTTCGCGCTCAAACCACATCTCGCCGCCGTGGCGCTCCACCACGTCGCGCACGGTGAGCGGCGTGCTCTCGTTGCCAAACCGCATGCTGTCCATTTCCCAGCTCATCACGGTCTCGGTGCTCATGGCCTGGCCGGTCCAGATCAAGTCGAGCTGCGCCCGGTTGCCATTGGACTGCAGTCGCAGCCGGAAAAATTTCACATCAAACTCGTCCGCCAGACGCATCGCCAGATAGTCCAGCGCCTGCGTCAGGCTGAAACTGTCCACCTTGAGCCAGACGCTGGCATCCAGGTTTTCCAGCGTCACCGGGCGCTTGCTGCGCGCCTCAATGCGCCGCTGGCTGGCCAGCAGCACGTCGGCCCCCATCATTTCTTCCAGCGGCCAACGGGCCTTGAGGCCCTGCGTGGCCTGTTGCGTCATGGTGTTGATACGCGTGCTCATGCTGGTCACCTCTTCACGCACCACGGTCAGAAAGCGCTCGCGCATGGGCACCTCCAGATCCGGGTAGGCCAGCATCTCGACAGCGGCCTGAATGTTGGCCAGCGAGGAGCGGCTGCCCTCGGTCAGGCCATGCAGCAACTGGTCGCGCAAATGCTCTTCCTCAAAAGCCCGGGTCACGTTGTCGAGCATCAGGACAAAGCCACTGATCTCAGTCGCAGCGCCCATGGCGTCGACATGGCGCACCGGTGCCATTTGCACCTTGAGCAACTGGCCGGCCTGGGTAGTGGTGACAAACTGGGCAGACGGGCTGCCCGCGCCCCGCTTGATGCGCTGCTGGATGCTCTCCAGCGCGTGCGCCACCAGTTGCCGGTCGAACACCGCGTAAATGGAGCGCCCGATGCCCATCAGTTCAGCACCACCGGCCAATGTGGGCGCCACCGACAGGGTTTTGAATTGCAGGCGGGCACGGTTGTTGTACAAGATGATGCGGCCATCCAGATTGCACACCACCACGCTCTGCGTCAACTCCGACATCAGCGCCGCCAGACGATTTTTTTCCTGCTGCACGCTCAGACTGGCCTGGGCAATTTGTGTTGCCACATCCTGGCGCAAGCTATCGCGCTGGGTCGCCAATTGAAAAATCACCTCGGCCAGCGCCTGGGTCTCGGCGGTGCCGCGGTGGTTCATGGGGGCGGCCTGCGGTGCCGCCAGCAAGACCTTGGCTTGTTCCAGCAGCCGACCCGGCGCACTGGCATAACGCCGAAACAGCCAGCGCAGGGTGGCGCCAATCACCACCAGGCCAAACACCCAGGTCAGGCCGATCAGGACAAAACGGGGTGCCAGTTGATCCGCCAGCAATGCGCGTTGTTCGGGCGCCAGGGTGGAAGCAATCAAGCCCATCGTCAGCAGCAGCCAGACCACCGTGGCCAGGCCGATGACAGCAATCGCCAGCAGCAGGCGCCGGTCGATCCTGCGACGGTTCATGCGGCTTTGCCCAGCATCTCTGCCACCTTCTGCACCAGCTCTCGGGTGGCAAATGGTTTGGTCATGTAGCCATCCGCGCCGAGCGCCAGGCCCTTGGCCACATCGGTGTCGCGGCCCTTGGCAGTCAGCATCAGGATTTTGGTGGCCTGCACCGCATCCAGGCTGCGCACTTCCTGGCACACCTCAAAACCGGATTTTTTGGGCATCATCACATCCAGCAGCACCAGGTCCGGGAGCTCACGGATGATGGCATCCACCGCCTCCTGACCGTCACGCGCAATCACCACGTTGTAGCCTTCGCGCTTGAGCAGGTACTCGAGCGAAATCACAATGTTGGGCTCATCGTCAGCCACCAGTATTTTCGGACTCATCTCGCTCTCCTCTTTTATGTTTTGAAGGGCAGATAAAAACAAAACGCCGCCCCCTGCCCATGCTCTGACTCCAGCCACAGCCTGCCGCCAAAATGCTCCACGATCTGGCGGCTGATCGGCAGCCCCAGGCCCGTGCCCTGCGGCCGGTTGGCGGCATCGCCACCCTGGCGGAATTTCTGAAAAATAAGCGCCTGCTGCTCAGCCGATACCCCGGGACCGTTGTCACGCACCATCAGCGTCACGCCGGTATCGTCGCTGCTCAGGCTTACATCAACCCGACCACCAGGCAGCGGCACAAACTTGGCGGCGTTGGAGAGTAAATTCAGCATCACCTGGGTCAGTCGGTCGGGGTCGGCCAGCAACACCAGCGGATGCTCAGGCACATGGACCTGCACCAGCGTTTGCCGCTCCCGAAACAGCTCCGAGGTGGTCACCACCGCTTGCCGCACGAGCGCGCACAAGTCCACCTCGGCGTTGTGCCACTCGGCATGGCCCGACTCGATCTTGGCCATGTCGAGCACCTGGTTCACCAGCCTGGACAGGCGTTCGGTCTCGCTGACGATGATGGCGATGAACTGGCTGCGCCGGGCCTCTTCCATGGCGGGGTCGTCGCGCATCAGCTCGGCCAGCGCCCGAATCGAGGTGAGCGGCGTGCGCAGCTCATGGGTGACCGACGACATGAAGTCGTCCTTGAGCCGGTCCAGGCTCTTGAGCTGCTCATTGGCCGTGCGCAACTCGCACGTGGCGCGCTCCAGCGAGGCCGACTTTTCTTCCAACTCCTGCGAGTGCGCGCGCAACTGCGAGGTTTCGTCCAGAATGCGCAAGACATCGTCTGGCGTCAGGGTTTCTTCTTCGACACTGCTGGCCACCAGCACCCGGGCCGAGGCACTGCCGACCGCACCCGCCAACTGGGTTTCAACAAACTGAACCAGACGCGCATCAGGCGTGATGCCGCTCAGACTGCTCGCCCCCACCTGACGCGCATAGGCCGAAAACAGCGTTTGTGTCCGATCTGACCCCATGAAGCGCTCACACAAGCGCAACAAATCCGGCACCGTGGCGCGACCGCGCCAAAACACGGGCCGCGCCGTGGTGGTGCGCTCGAACACATCGACAAACAACAGCGCCTGGCTGGCCTCCTGGCCATTGGGCGCACGCCACAGTGACAAGCCCACATAAGCGCCAATATTGACCAGCAAACTCCAGAACAGCGAATGCGTCAGGTTGTCCAGCCCACGCAGGCCAAACAGCTGCTCGGGCAGCAGCCAACTCAAACCCAGCAGGCCCTGGTTCAAAAATACATCAGGTAACCAGCCCGACTTGGCCAGCGACGGCAACATCAGCGTGTAGCACCACATCAGAAACCCTGCCAGCAAGCCCACCAGCGCACCCTGGCGCGTTGCCCCCTTCCAGTACAGGCCACCCAACACCGCGGGTGCAAACTGGGCCACGGCGGCAAAGCTGATGAGGCCAATGCTGACCAGGGCATAGGCTTCGCCGGCCAGGTGAAAGTACACATAGCCGAGCACCAGCACGCCCAGAATAGCGGCACGACGGATGACCAGCAGCACACGCGTCAAGTCGTGCCCGGCCCCGGATTTGAAATGCCGGGTACGCAGCAACAGCGGCATCACCAGTTCATTGCAGACCATGGTGGAGACCGCAATCGTCTCCACGATCACCATGCCGGTGGCAGCAGACAAGCCGCCAATGAACGCAAACAAGGCCAGCGCCGGCTGCCCTGCCGCCAGAGGCAATGACAAGACAAAGTTGTCGGCATTCATCTGCCCCGACCCGAAATACAGCAAGCCGCCCAGGGCAATCGGCAGGACAAACAGATTGATGGCCAGCAGGTAGAGCGGGAACACCCAGACCGCGCGGCGCAAATGGCTCTCGCGCACATTTTCAACCACCATCACCTGGAACTGGCGCGGCAAAAAGATCACGGACAGCATCGACAGCAGCGTCAACGCAAACCACTGTGTCCAGGCAAAGCTGCCGCCCTGTTCCAGCCGCAGCAGTTTGGCCAGGTCGGGCACCGCGTGGGCCCGCGCAAAAACGTCGGCGAGACCATTGAACATGCCGTACACCACAAACAGACCCACCGCCAGAAAAGCAATGAGCTTGACCACCGACTCAAAGGCAATGGCCGCCACCAGGCCTTCGTGGCGCTCCGCCGAATCCAGATGCCGGGCGCCAAACACCATGGTGAACCCGGCCAGCGCCAGGGCCATGTAAAAAGTGCTGTCCTGCGTCCAGTGCGCCTGCGCGGGCAACTCGCCCAGGGTAGTCGCCGTGAGCAAGCCATAACCGGCAGAAATCGCCTTGAGCTGCAGCGCAATGTAAGGCACGATGCCCACCACGGCAATCAGCGTCACCAGCCCGGCCAGCAGCGGGCTTTTGCCGTAGCGGCTGCCAATAAAGTCGGCAATCGAGGTGATGCGGTAAGTCTTGGCAATCCGGATCATCTTGCGCAGCACCAGCCAGCCCAGCGTCATGGCCAGCGTCGGCCCCAGGTAAATCGGCAAAAACCAGATACCACCCGACGCCGCACGCCCGACGCTGCCAAAGTAAGTCCAGGCGGTGCAATAGACAGCCAGCGACAGGGAATAGGTCCAGGGGTTGGCAATGATCGAGCGGCCCTGGGCGGCGCGCCAGTCGCCAAAACTGGCCACGGCAAAGAGCAGCAGCAGGTAAGCGAATGAAGCGCCGACGACCAGCATGGGTGACAGCATGGCTAGTCGTCCTTCACCTCAGGCGTGTGCCGCTCCATCAACCAGGCCACGGCCAAAATCAACAAGGCCCACAAAGCCATCAAAGCCGCCGGAAACAGCGGCACACCCAGCACCGTGGTATCCACGTCCCACAGCCCCAACAGCGGAAAATTCAACAACACCCAGCCGCAGCAAAACAAAGCCACCAGCCGCTGGGTCGTCAAACTATTGGCCATACTGAAACGTCAAGAAAGGTTTTTTTGCACCTCAGGCCTTGCCTTTGAGCCAACTGGCATGGGCATGGCGACTGAGCGCAAAGCTCGCAATGAACTTGCACCAGATGGTGCTGCCGGCAATGGCGCTCCAGGTGCTGTAGTCCCAGTAGCCCGCCAGCACGGCAACAATCACACACACGATCACGACCCCGGCGACCAGGTTGATCGCCATTTCATAGGGGGCAAATTTTTCGGGATTGGCGGGCGCCTCGCCGCGCTTGATGCCGACCTCGGAAAAATCACGGTTCACCACGATGCGCCAGGCCCGGCGCAGCCAGACAAAGCTGATTGGAAACAGCGCCAAAAACAAAATCCACGTCATCGCGACGCTGATATCAAACACCATTTTCCAACTCCAGTTCAATTAAAAAGCCCTGCCAGCATACCTGACAGGGCTTTTCTTGTCACCCCGGCCCGCACCCGCGGGCAAGGGAATGACTCAAGCGCTCAAATCAGCTTTAGTGGGCACCGTCCACCAGCTTGGAACCACGCGGCACACGCACCGATTCCACCATGTGCTGAATGTGCTCGGGTGGTTCGGGGGTGACTTTGTCCACAGCGAAAGCCACAGCAAAGTTCACCAGCGCGCCAATGGCACCGAAAGCTTCAGGCGTGATGCCGAAGAAGGGGTTGGCGCCACCAATCAGGGGCAGGAAGTCCGTGCCCTTGATGAAGAAGATGCCCTTGTGCGCAAACACATAGAACAAGGTCACGAACAGGCCCGCCAGCATACCGGCCATGGCGCCCTCCTTGTTCATTTTCTTGCTGAAAATACCCATCATGATCGCAGGGAACAGCGAAGACGCGGCAATACCGAAGGCCAGCGCCACGGTACCGGCGGCAAACCCTGGCGGATTCAGACCCAACCAACCCGAAATCACAATCGCCACCGCCATGGCAATCTTGCCTGCCAGCAGTTCGCCCTTCTCGGAAATATCAGGAACAAAAATGTTCTTGATCAGGTCGTGGGATACCGCAGCAGAAATAGCCATCAGCAAACCCGCCGCCGTGGACAGCGCAGCAGCCAGGCCACCGGCAGCCACCAGACCGATCACCCAGTTGGGCAACAACGCAATTTCAGGGTTGGCCAACACAATAATGTCAGCGTTCACTGTCAGCTCATTGCCCTTCCAGCCCGCAGCGGTCGCTTTGGCTTTGGCAGCTTCATTCTTGGTTGCGTCGTTGTAGTACTGGATGCGGCCGTCGCCATTCTTGTCTTCAAACTTCAGCAGACCGGTTTTTTCCCAGCGCTTCATCCAGTCAGGACGGGTTTCGGCCTGAATGCTGGCTTCTGGTGCGTACAAGTCACCCCCCTTGACCACAGCGGTATTCACGGTGGAATGCAGGTTCAACTTGGCCATGGCCGCCACAGCAGGTGCCGTGGTGTACAGAATGGCAATGAACACCAGGGCCCAACCGGCGCTGGAACGTGCGTCTTTCACGGTAGGCACCGTGAAGAATCGCATGATGACGTGAGGCAAGCCCGCGGTACCAATCATCAATGACATGGTGTAGACAAACATGTTCAGTGTGCTACCCGCCGTGGTGGTGGTGTATTTGCCAAAACCCAGGTCAGTCACAACGCCGTCCAGCTTGGCCAGCAAAGACATGTCAGTGCCTGTCAGCGTACCACCCAGTCCCAACTGCGGCAGGAAATTGCCGGTGAGTTGCAGCGAGATGAAGATCGCCGGAATGGTGTACGCCAGAATCAGCACGATGTATTGCGCCACCTGGGTGTAGGTGATGCCCTTCATGCCGCCGAACACGGCGTACAAAAACACGATGCCCATACCGACATAAATGCCGACATCGCTTGACACACCCAGGAAACGCGAGAACGCCACACCCACACCGGTCATCTGACCAATGATGTAAGTGAGAGAGGCGGTCAGCAGGCAGATCACGGCGATCATGCTGGCACCCTTGGAGTAGAAGCGGTCACCAATGAACTGCGGCACGGTGAATTTACCGAACTTGCGCAGGTACGGTGCCAGCAACATGGCCAGCAGCACATAGCCGCCGGTCCAGCCCATCAGGAACAGGCCGCCGCCATAACCCATGTTGGCGATCAGGCCGGCCATGGAGATGAAGGACGCCGCACTCATCCAGTCGGCGCCTGTGGCCATGCCATTGAGCACCGGGTGCACCGAGCCGCCCGCAGAATAAAACTCACTGGTGGTACCGGCACGTGCCCAGACGGCAATACCGATGTAGAGCGCAAAGCTCAAGCCCACCATGATGTAGATTGTGGTTTGAAGATCCATGTCTTAGTCCTCAGTCTTCATGAACATCAAACTTGATGTCCAGGTTGTTCATGCGCCAGGCGTAATAGAAAATCTGTATTACGAAGAAGTAAATGGACCCCTGATGGGCAAACCAGAATCCAACCGGGTAACCACCGAAGTGGAACTGGTTGAAAAAATCAACGAACAAAATGCCCGCCCCGAAAGACACCAAAAACCAGAGGATCAACACATTCCTCAACAGCTTCAGGGTTTCCTTCCAGTAGGCATGACTACCTAAGTCTTCCTTCATGAAATCTCCTAAGTTTTAATAAGACAAAGCAGCTCAATGAGCTGCGCCTTTACAGTGCGCGGTGTGGTCCCGCGCTGATGCAAGGCGGACTATTAAGGCGCTTGCTTACAGTTTTCTTATAAACCCGGCCTCGGCGCACGAAACAAGGGTAAACACTTAGCGAATAAGGCGGGCTTTTTTTGTTCGCTCCGCTCATAGGCAAATGTGGCTTTTCCCGGACCACCGGTAAGCGCGGGGTAAGCGCGGGGTAAGTGCTTGGTAAGTACCGTCCCTTAGCCTCGCCGCTGTCACAACTTATGAGGAGACATAGTTTATGCAAGATGATTTGATACAAAGGGTTGTCAGCAACCCCCAATACCAGGAGCTCAAGCGCAAGCGAAGCAGCTTTGGCTGGACGCTGACCTGGGCCATGATGATCGTTTACTACGGCTTCATCATGCTGGTGGCGTTCAACAAGGAATTTCTGTCGCAAAAACTCGGTGCAGGCGTCATGACCATTGGCGTGCCCATTGGTTTTGGCGTGATTGTGTTCACCGTCATCATCACCACCATTTACGTCCGTCGCGCCAACCGCGAATACGACGACCTGACTGCCGCCATCACCAAGGCGGTTTTGAAATGACAACTACAAATACAAACAAGCGCCTGCTCGCGCTGATCTCGCTGCTCGCTGTTTCCGCTGGTGCATTGGCTGCCGGTGCCGATCTGGGTCAGGCTGTCCAACAACCGACCAACTGGACCGCCATCGGCATGTTCGCCGCCTTTGTCGTCTTCACGCTGTTCATCACCAAATGGGCAGCCGCCAAGACCAAATCTGCGGCCGACTTCTACACCGCGGGTGGCGGCATCACCGGTTTCCAGAATGGTCTGGCAATTGCCGGCGACTACATGTCGGCCGCTTCCTTCCTGGGTATTTCCGCCGCCGTGATGGCCAGCGGCTTTGACGGCCTGATCTACTCCATCGGCTTCCTGGTGGGCTGGCCTGTGATCACCTTCCTGATGGCCGAGCGCCTGCGTAACCTGGGCAAGTTCACTTTTGCCGACGTGGCAGCGTTCCGCTTCGAGCAAAAACCTGTGCGTATCTTTGCAGCCTCGGGCACGCTGGTGGTGGTGGCGTTCTATCTGATCGCCCAGATGGTCGGCGCCGGTCAGCTGATCAAACTGTTGTTTGGTCTTGAGTACTATATGGCGGTGATCATTGTGGGCGCGTTGATGATGGTGTACGTGCTGTTTGGCGGCATGACCGCCACCACCTGGGTGCAGATCATCAAGGCCTGCCTGCTACTGGGTGGCGCCACCTTCATGTCCTTGTCGGTGTTGTGGCACTTTGGTTTCAGCTTTGAAGCCATGTTCGCCGGCGCCGTCCAGATCAAGACCGATCTGGCATTGAAAGACGGCAAGATTGCCGAAGTCGCCGCGGCCGCTGGCCAGTCCATCATGGGCCCGGGCAACTTTGTCAAAGACCCGATCTCGGCGATCAGCTTCGGCATGGCGCTGATGTTCGGTACCGCTGGCTTGCCACACATCCTGATGCGCTTCTTCACGGTGCCTAGCGCCAAGGCTGCGCGCTCCTCTGTGATGTGGGCCACCGGCTGGATTGGTTACTTTTACCTGTTGACCTTCATCATCGGCTTTGGCGCGATCACCTTTGTGCTGACCAACCCAGAGTTCCTGGATGCCAAGGGCGCTCTCAAAGGCGGCGGCAACATGGCGGCTATTCACCTGGCCAACGCCGTGGGCGGCAACGTGTTCCTGGGCTTCATCTCGGCGGTGGCCTTTGCGACCATCCTGGCGGTAGTGGCTGGTTTGACGCTGTCTGGTGCATCGGCTGTGTCTCACGACATCTATGCCACCGTGATCAAAAAGGGCAAGGCCAACAGTGCCGACGAGCTGCGCATCTCGAAAATCACCACCATCTGTCTTGGCATTCTGGCTGTGACACTGGGCATCGTGTTTGAGAAGCAGAACATCGCGTTCATGGTCTCTCTGGCCTTCGCGATTGCCGCTTCGGCCAACTTCCCTGTGCTGTTCATGTCGGTGCTTTGGAAAGACTGCACCACCAAGGGCGCCGTGATTGGCGGCTTCCTGGGCCTGATCTCTTCCGTGGCATTGACGGTGGTGTCGCCGTCAGTTTGGGAAGCCACGCTGGGCAACCCCAAGGGCTCGGCGCTGTTCCCCTACACCTCGCCGGCCCTGTTCTCAATGGCGATTGGTTTCATCGGCATCTGGCTCTTCTCGATACTTGATAACAGCGCCCGTGCCAGGCAGGACCGCGCGGGTTTCCTGGCGCAACAAGTGCGTTCGGAGACCGGCATTGGTGCTGACGGCGCGTCAGGACATTGATGTAAACAGCGTGTATCGCTGCCCCTGCGGGTGGCGATGCGATAAGCTCAAGGGGCTGCAGGCAAGGTGTCTGCAGCCCTTTTTTATCTTCAGAAGGTGATCGTGTCCGACGACTTTGCATTCGATACAGCACCCTTTAACGAACTCACCTCGACCGAGCGAACGCTGTTGCAGGAACTTGCGCTAACGACCCGCCATCGACCAGGTGCGGCAATTCTGTTGCCCCATACTGACCACCCGCAGTTCTTGTGGGTGATGCACAGCGGCCATGTGCAGCAGGAAGACATGGGGCAAGTCCATGTTTTGGGTGCTGGCGAATCATTCAATTGGCGCGGGTTGCTTACCGGACACAACCAGGCCACCGTGACGGCCCTTGATGAGGTGCAGTTATGGCAGCTGCCCAAAGAAACCCTGATGCACTTGCTGGCCGACAATGCCCGCTTCAGCGCCAAAGTGTTCAGTGAGGTCGCCGGCCATCTCGCAGACGACCAGGGGATGGACCAGCACCGTGAATTGCTGTCACTGATGCTGGTGCGCGTCAGGGATGCCTACCTGCAAAAGCCTTTTTATGTGGACGGCCGGCTTGATCTGGTGTCGGTTTGCCGCCTGCTGTCCGAGCACAAAACAGGCAATGCGCTGGTTCGCGATGAGAAGGATGGCGTTGAGCGCATCGGCATGTTCACCACCACCGACCTGCGCGATGCCCTGCTGCAGCCGACGCCGCCGGCACAACTGGCGGTGCGCGAGGTGGCCCGCTTTGACCTGGTCACCGTCGCCCCGGAAGCCGAGCTCTTTGATGCGCTGCTGATCATGCTGCGGCACCGGGTGCACCGGGTGCTGGTGAAAGATGGCGACACCATCGTGGGTGTGCTGAGCCAGCTCGACCTGATGAGCTTCATGTCGAACCACTCGCACCTGATCACGCTGCAGGTGGAGCAGGCCCACAGCGTGGCCGAACTGCAAGTGGCGGCCCTGCAAGTGGACGACACCATCAAACTGCTGCAACGTGGCGGTATGCGCATCGAGATCATCTCCAGGCTGGTCAGTGAGCTCAACAGCCAGATATTCGCCCGCCTGTGGGCATTGCTGGCACCGCCCGAACTGGTACAAAACAGTTGCCTGCTGGTGATGGGCAGCGAGGGTCGCAGCGAGCAAATTCTGAAAACCGACCAGGACAATGCGCTGCTGCTGCGCGACGGCTACCAACACCCTGATTTGTCCGGGGTCACCCGACAGTTCAGTGCCGCGTTGCTGGACTTTGGTTACCCGCCCTGCCCCGGTAACATCATGGTGACCAATCCGATGTGGTGTCAAAACCTTGGCGCCTTCAGGCAGACCATTGGCCAGTGGCTGTATGGTGCTGACCCCGAAGGCCAGATGCATCTGGCCATTTTCATGGATGCCCGCGCCGTCGCAGGTGATGCCGCGCTGTTGCTGAACGCGCGCGACTTCGCGCTCACCATGGCCATTGGCAGCGATACCTTTATCAGCCGTCTGGCCAGTGCCATTGACCAATTCCAGGAACCCGGCAACGCCTGGTGGAACCGTTTGCCCTTGCTGCAAAGCCGCGAGGCTGAAACTTTTGACCTGAAGAAAATCGGCAGCTTCCCGATCGTGCATGGCGCGCGCGCACTGGCGCTGGAATACCGCCTGGAAGCCCTAGGCACGGTGGATCGATTGCAGGTTTTGGCCAATCTCCAGATCCTGCCCGCCACACTGGTGCGCGACCTGGTTGAGACGCTGCACATGCTGATGACGCTCAAGCTGCGCAACAATCTGCGCCAACGCGCACTGGGGCAAGCCATCAGCAACCAGGTTGAGCTGAACAGCCTGGGCACCCTGGAGCGGGACCAGCTCACCGATGCCCTGGGCATCATCCGTCAGTTCAAGCAATTTTTACGACGCCACTATCACCTGGAGTAGCGACCCCAGAACTGACTAGCGCAGCGTCAAATAAGTCGCACCATTGAAAGCGGTCATCTCGCCAATATCGGCCGCATCGGCAAAACCCTGTTCCCTGAAAATCGCCAGCACCGCCGCCACCGTCTCTGGCGCGCAACTCACCAGCAGCCCGCCGCTGGTTTGCGGGTCGGTCAGCAAGGCTTGCTCGACCGCTGAAAAATCGGCGGGCAAACGCACCTCGTGGCCATAGGCCGCCCAGTTGCGGCCAGAGGCACCGGTGATGCAGCCCTGCTGCGCCAGTTCGCGCACGCCAGCCAAAAACGGCACCTTCTGCCAATCCAGTTGCAGCGTACAACCGGCGCCGCGCGCCATCTCCAGCGCATGACCGGCCAGCGCAAAGCCGGTGACATCGGTCAAGGCATGCACACCGTCAAGCGCAGCCAGCGCCGGGCCGGGTGTGTTGAGCTGGGTGGTGACACGCATCATCTCGGCGTAGCCGGCTGCATCGAGCTGGTCCTTTTTGAGTGCCGCCGACATCACGCCCACGCCCAGCGGTTTGCCCAGGATCAGGCGGTCGCCCACCCGGGCGCTGGCGTTGCGCTTGACCCGGCCCGGGTGCATCAGGCCCAGCGCCACCAAGCCATAAATCGGTTCCACCGAGTCGATGGTGTGGCCCCCGGCAATCGGGATGCCGGCGGCGCGACAGACACTGGCGCCGCCCTCCAGAATCTTGCCGATGGTTTCCACCGACAGCACGCTGATCGGCATGCCCACCAGCGCCAGCGCCATGATCGGCGTGCCGCCCATGGCATAGACGTCGCTGATGGCGTTGGTGGCGGCAATGCGGCCAAAGTCAAAGGGGTCGTCGACGATCGGCATGAAAAAGTCGGTGGTGGCAATCAGCGCCTGCTCGTCGTTGAGCTGGTACACCGCCGCGTCGTCGGCGGTCTCGATGCCCACCAGCAACGCCTTGGGGATCGGCATGGCCGTGGTGCCCTTGAGGATGCTGGACAGCACGCCCGGGGCGATCTTGCAGCCGCAACCGCCGCCGTGCGACAGACTGGTCAGACGTGGCTCTGCGCGCACGGGAGTTGCCGCGGGGGCGGCAGAAGAGGTTTGGTTTTCAGCAGTCATGGGGCTCGCCAACGTTTGGGGTGATGGATCAATCAAAACGCCATTATCCGGCGCCAGCCCTGGCGCGCAAATCGCTCAGGAGTTTGCCCCTTTGGCGCAGGCGGCGCACACACACGCCTTGCCCTGCGCAGCCTCGGGAACCTGGTTGAGCAAATCCTGTGAGAACTGCGCCTGTGTGCACCAGCAGGGTGGCTGCGGGATGCCGGTGGCGAGCTGAACTTCCATGGCGCATTGGTTGGGCTGGCCGCACAGCGGGCAGTTTTGCGGATTGAGGGCTGGGGTGGATGTCATGTTGAATACCGTTTAAATTTCAATCCATCATAAGAGCAAGCAGCTTAACGCAACCACGGCTCAAAGGCTTTAGTTTTTTGGCTTGGCCGTCAGCGCTATTGCCACGGCACCCAACAAGTAAAGCCCCTGGAGTTCCAACGCCCATCCGCCTGATTTTCCCAACGAGAATAATTCACCCGAGTGAACCAGGAAGATGGCAACCACCATATTGAAGGCGATGACAAGGGCAGCCGGACCCACAAAGAACCCAGACAAGACAAACAAAGGCGCCAGCACCTCGCCGATCAGAACGCCGTAGCCAAGAAATCCCGGCAGCCCCAAGGACGTGATCCTGCCCTGAATCCCGTCAATGCCATTTTGCAATTTTGCAATGCCGTGCAGCAGCATCAGCAGGGCGACGGACCAGCGAAGGATGTAGATGCCAGCGGTGGGGTGGTAAATTTTTTCAAGGATTTTGTTCACGAAAGTTCCGTTGTTGAGGGGATTGAAATGCTGATGCAACGCGCTAACTGATCCTTGACCAGGATGTCAGCGTGTGCCTTTTGAACAGAATTTGCACGGTGTCGTCTTGACGGTCAGCGCGCTTGGCCTGGTTCAGCAAGTTCCGAGTCGCATGCACCAACAAAGTTCCGTGCCGCTGATGCTGACTTTTGTTGTTCGCCGGCGCTGTCGGTTACGCATCTGCGCACCCAAGGCCGAACAATTGCAGCTTTATTTTCCGCGAGCATCCGACGGACGACAGCGAGAAGATTGAGTCTTGGCATTTTGGGTAAGGCAAATCAACTATCGTGAAATGATTGGCAGGGAGAGCGAGTTCAATTCTTGCCACAATCCGCCTGTTCACCGATGACTCCCATTTCGCCCGACCGGAGATCCATGCCCATGAAAATCACCAACATCCGCACGACGCCTGTTCTTGCGCCCTTACCCCGGCCGGTGCGCACCGCTTCGGGCACCATTGACCAGTTTCCCCTGGTCTTGATTGACGTGAGCACCGACACAGGGGTGGTGGGCCGCGCCTACGCGCAGGTCTACCTGCCCGAGCTGCTGCCGGCGCTGGAGCGAACCGTGTCCAGTCTTGCGCAAATGGCCACGGGTTTGCCGCTGGCGCCCCGTGACGTTCACGCGCACCTGCTGCGCCGTTGCCGGCTGTTCGGCATGAAGGGACTGTTGGGCGTGGCGCTCGGTGGACTGGACATGGCGCTGTGGGATGCATGGGCCCGCGCACGCGGGGAGCCGCTGGCGCGCGCGCTGGGGGCCGAGCTGCGGCCACTGAGGGCCTACCACAGCGTCGGCCTGTACGACGCGAAGGAAGTCGTCGCAATCGCAGAGGAGACGCTGGCGGCGGGTTTTTCAGGTCTCAAGATCAAGGCCGGGTTTCCCACCTTCGCCGAAGACCTTGCCGCCGTCCGCGCGGCCAAGCGGGCGCTGGGCAACTCAACCGCGCTCATGATCGACTACAACCAGTCGCTCAGCCTGCCGGAGGCGATGGCGCGCTGCAAGGCCCTCGATGACGAGGGGCTGGAGTGGATCGAGGAGCCGGTGCTCGCCGACGATCTGGCGGGCTGCGCCCGCATTGCCGAGGCACTCACCACACCGCTGCAGATCGGCGAAAACTTCCATGGGCCGTCTGAGATGCGCGCGGCAATCGCCGCGCGCGCCTCGGATCTGGTCATGCCAGACGCGCAGTTCATCCACGGGGTGACGGGCTGGCTTGAGGCGTCGGCGCTGGCGCAGACGGCGGGGCTGCCCATGTCCTCCCACACTTTCGTTGAAGCCAGCGCGCAGTTGCTGTGCGCGACGCCCACCGCGCACTGGATCGAAGTCCTGGACGCCGCCGGCGGGCTGCGACAGGCATCCCTTCAGATCAAAGACGGGATGTTGCTGCCCTGGGACACGCCGGGGATTGGGCTGGAGTGGCGCGAGGACATGGTCGCGCGGTACCGGCTGTGATTGCAAGTAGCCGACGTTTGAGCAGCGCTTCCCGGCGGCCAGCAACACCAGTCGGAAGTGGGCTCGCAGACAAAAAAGGCACCCGAAGGTGCCGTTTTTTCTGCTGTTGCTCTTGAAACAACTCAAGCCGCAGCCAGCGCCTTCACCTTCAGCCGCCAGCCATGCAGCAGCGGCTCGGTGTAACCGCTGGGCTGCGCCAGGCCCTTGAACACCAGGTCACAGGCGGCCTGATACGCCATGCTGGTGCCAAAGTGGCCGGCCATCGGCTGGTAGAGCGGGTCACCGGCGTTCTGGGCGTCGACCACGGCGGCCATGCGCTCGAAGGTTTCCTTCACCTGCGCTTCGGTCACCACGCCATGGTGCAGCCAGTTGGCCATGTGCTGGCTGGAAATGCGCAGCGTGGCGCGGTCTTCCATCAGGGCGATGTTGTGAATGTCGGGCACCTTGGAGCAGCCCACGCCCTGGTCGACCCAGCGCACCACGTAGCCCAGAATACCCTGCGCGTTGTTGTCGAGCTCCTGCTGTTTCTCGGCAGCGCTCCAGTTCGGGCTGGCGGCAACGGGAATGGTCAACAGGCCGGTCAGCAGGGTCTCGCGCTGCTTGTCGGCGTTGATTTTTTCCAGCTCCTTTTGCACATCCTTCACCAGCACCTGGTGGTAGTGCAGCGCGTGCAGCGTGGCACCGGTCGGGCTCGGCACCCAGGCGGTGTTGGCGCCGGCTTTGGGGTGGCCAATTTTTTGCTCCAGCATGGCCTTCATGAGGTCGGGCATGGCCCACATGCCCTTGCCGATTTGCGCCTTGCCGCGCAGGCCGCAGCCCAGGCCCACCAGCACATTGTTGCGCTCGTAGGCGGCAATCCAGGCGCTGCTCTTCATGTCGCCCTTGCGGATCATCGGGCCGGCCTGCATGGCGCTGTGCATCTCGTCGCCGGTGCGGTCCAGGAAGCCGGTGTTGATGAACGCCACACGGCTGGCGGCGGCGGCAATGCAGGCTTTCAGGTTGACGCTGGTGCGGCGCTCTTCGTCCATGATGCCGAGTTTGACGGTGCTGTCCGGCAGGCCCAGCATGCCTTCGACGCGGCCAAACAGCTCGCTGGCAAAAGCCACTTCTGCCGGGCCGTGCATCTTGGGTTTGACGATGTAGACCGAGCCCTTGCGCGAGTTGCGGATGGCGTCCTTTTTGGTCTTGGCGAGGTCGTGCATGGCGATTGCTGTGGTGACCACGGCATCCAGAATGCCCTCGGGGATTTCGCGCGTGACGCCCTGCTTGTCGGTGTACAGGATGGCCGGGTTCGTCATCAGGTGGCCGACATTGCGCACAAACATCAGCGAGCGGCCATGCAGGCGCACCGACTTTTTGCCATCCGGCGCGGTGTAGACGCGGTCGGCATTGAGGCCGCGGGTGAAGGTCTTGTCGCCCTTGGCGACTTCTTCGGTCAGCGTGCCCTGCAAAATACCAAGCCAGTTGCTGTAGGCCAGCACCTTGTCGTCGGCGTCCACGGCGGCTACCGAGTCTTCAAGGTCAAGGATAGTGGACAGGGCCGCTTCCAGTACCAGGTCGGACACGCCGGCCGGGTCTTTGGCACCGATGGGCGTGGCGCGGTTGATGATCAGGTCCAGGTGCAAGCCGTTGTGCTCAAACAGAACGCTTGAGGGCGCCTTGGCGTCGCCCTGGTAACCCACCAGCCGGTCGGCATCCGCCAGGCTGGTGTTGCTGCCGTCAGCCAGTTGGACGGCCAGTTTGCCGCCCTTGATGCGGTAGCCCACCGAGTCCACATGCGAGCCCTTGCGCAGCGGCGCGCAACGGTCGAGCACATGGCGCGCATAGGCAATCACCTTGGCGCCACGCTTGGGGTTGTAGCCGCGGCCGACTTTTTCGCAACCCTTGGCCTCGTCAATCACATCGGTGCCGTAAAGCGCGTCGTACAAGGAGCCCCAGCGCGAGTTGGCGGCGTTGAGCGCGTAACGCGCGTTCAGGATCGGCACCACCAGCTGCGGGCCGGCCTGCCTGGCCAGCTCGGCGTCCACGTTCGAGGTGGTGATGCGGGCCTTTTTGGGCTGCTCGACCAGGTAGCCAATGCGCTCCAGGAAGGCACGGTAGTTCGTCATGTCCGAGGGCTTGGAAGGATCACCTGCGGTGATGGGGCCGGGGTTGGCCTTGTGCCAGCCATCAAGCTCGGTCTGCAGGCGGTCGCGCTCGGCCAGCAGGGCGATGTTTTTCGGCGCCAGGTCGGCCACGATGGCGCCAAAACCTTTCCAGAATTTGGCGGGTGCCACGCCGGTGCCGGGCAGCACCCGGGTTTCAATGAATTGGCACAGGTTGGCCGCGATTTGCAGGCCGTTTTTGGTGATGCGTTCAGTCATGATGGAGAGGCTCAGAGTTAAAAATCAGAAAAATGATCACGAGAAAAAGTCCGGCACGGCGCGCAGGTCGCTTCCGGTGCGGGTAGGCTGGATGCCCAGCTCTTCAAAAGGCAGACGGTAGCGATTGACCCACAGCGTGGTGTAGCCATACCAGGTGGCCCCCAGCGCGTCCCAGGCATTGCAACTGACGAACAGGATGTCACGCGCCTCCAGGCCGGTGGCCTGCTCGCCCAGCGCATAGGCCTCGGGGTGGGTTTTGAATTTGCGAACCGGGTCCACACTGATGATGTGGTCGAGCAAGCCGTCAAAACCTGCCGAGTGCACGGCGGCCTGCAGCATGGCGGCGTCGCCATTGCTCAAAATGCCGAGCGGAATGCCTTGCGCCTTGAGCTGTTGCAGCACAGCCAGGTTTTCCGGGAAGGCCTGCAGGTGCTGGTATTGGGCCAGCAGCATCTTGATGGCGGGCCCGTATGCCAGCAGGAAATCGTCCTGGGTCAGCGTTTCGCCGCTGCCTGCCACTATTTTTTTGATGGCAAAGACCAGCGCCGCCCGGGTCAGCACGCTGAAAGGCTGGTAGTGCGCACCGTGGTTGCTGGTGGCGACCAGCCGGGTGTATTCAATCTGTTTGTCGCGCCACAACACGCTCAAGGCCTGACCGTGGCCAGGAAACAATTGCTCGGCCAGTTGCGCCACGCTGTACACGTCGAACAGCGTGCCATAGGCATCAAACAGCACGGCACGCGGCGGGTTGCGGCGGGGCCCGGTGGCTTGAGCCAGCAAGGTTTGGGTTGAACTTGGCATGCTCCGATTTTATGAATGGATGCTGTTCACAGGCCCTGAACCAGCGCGCAAGAGCTTTAACCAAAATGCAGGTAATGAAAAAATCCCTGGCCACGCGCAACGCATGTGGCCAAGCCCTTATTCAACCATGACTTTTCCAGCCAGGATGGCATGCAAGTAACGACGCCCATTGTCCGGTTTAAGAAAATGCCGGTACGCCTGCACGCCGAATCGCATCGGATCAGCCATGTAGATGAGGGTACTCATCTGCCAATCGCCTTCGTAGCCGTGCCCGGGGGATTTCCTCAGAATGCGCGCCCGTACTGCCGGAGCCATGGTGGCAAACATCGTCACGTAGGCCATGTACTCTTTTGCCTGAATGGTCGGCCTGGCAAACTTGAAGTTGCAGTCGCTGATGGCATGCGCGACTTCGTGCGCGGCGAGGCTGCGGTACAGCGCGTCCTCAATTGGAATGTGAAACCAGTTTTTGAATTTTTTGAATTCCGAATAGGACAATAGATGCACCGCCTGGGCCCTGTCACCATGGCAGCCGTCGGGCGAATCCAGATAGAGACCGCCTGCGGTGGCCGTGCCAGCCGCGGGCAGTTGATGTGCGACCACGATCAAGACCCGATTGGCTGTATTGAAGCCCTGCGCGTTGAGAAAGTAAATGGCGTCGTTTGCCCCCTCGCATGCGAGTTTGACATCCGCCGGTTCACATGAATGAACAGGCTGGTCTTTTGTGGCGCATGTGACTTCAATCCGTGCCATCGCAGGGGTGGCGCACGAAGCAATGGTTGCTGCCCGGACGGATGATGCACTACTTGACCATAGACCGCCCCCCATGGCCACGGCCGACACGGCCCAAGCAACAGCGTCGGCCGATTGAAACCAGTGTTTCATATCAAGCCCCCTTTACCCTGTTCAATCAGCGTGGTTTCACTGTGGACTTGCAGCAGAATGAGTGGTTGATAATTGTCAAGGCACTGCCCGGATTGGTCTAGTGATTTGCTTTTGTTCAGTCAGCGCAGTTTGCGAAATAATCGGCGCAATCCAGAAAGCGCACCGCCATGAACCCAAGCCCAGACAACACACCCCATGCCCTGCCACTGGCCGGCCTGCGCGTGGTCGAATTCACCCACATGGTGATGGGCCCCACCTGCGGCATGGTGCTGGCCGACATGGGCGCCGAGGTGATCAAGGTCGAACCGATCGAGGGCGACCGCACCCGGCATTTGCTCGGCGCCGGGGCCGGCTTTTTCCCGATGTTCAACCGCAACAAGAAGAGCATCGCCATCGACCTGCACAAGCCCGAGGGCGCGGCCCTTGCGCGCCAGCTGGCGGCCAGCGCCGACGTGGTGCTGGAAAACTTCAAGCCCGACACCATGGCCAAGTACGGGCTCGACTATGCCGCGCTGTCCCGGGTCAACCCCAGGCTGATTTACGTCAGCCACAAGGGCTTTTTGCCCGGCCCTTACGAGCACCGCACCGCGCTCGACGAAGTGGTGCAGATGATGGGCGGCCTGGCCTACATGACCGGCAGGCCGGGCGACCCGCTGCGCGCCGGCACCAGCGTCAACGACATCATGGGCGGCATGTTTGGCGCCATTGGCACCCTGGGCGCCCTGATCCAGCGCGGCATCACCGGCAAAGGCCAGGAGGTGCAAAGCGCGCTGTTCGAAAACAACGTGTTTCTGGTGGGCCAGCACATGCTGCAATACGCCATCACGGGCCAGCCCGCCGCGCCGATGCCGGCGCGCATCTCGCCCTGGGCGGTGTACGACGTGTTCACGGTGAAAGACGGCGAGCAGATCTTTATCTCGGCGGTGAGCGACGCGCAATGGACCACCTTTTGTGACGTGTTCGGTTTTGCTGACCTGAAATCAGACCCGCGTTATGCCAGCAACAACGACCGCGTGCGCGAGCGCCCCACACTCTTGCCCGTGCTGCGCGAGCGCCTGGGCCGCCACAGCGCCACGGAGCTGGCCAATCTGATGGAGGCCAACAAGCTGCCTTATGCGCCGATCCGCAAGCCCGAGGAGCTGTTTGACGACGAACACCTGCTGGCCACCGGCGGCCTGGCCGACATCACCCTGCCCGACGGCGAGCGCGCCGGCCAGACCACCCAAGCCGCACTGTTCCCCTTCACCCTGGACGGCCAGCGCCTGGGCGTGCGCCTGAGCCCGCCGGTGCTGGGCGCGCATACCGATGAACTGTTGAGCGCATTGGGATATGGCGCAGCTAACGTCAAGGCCCTGCGCGAGGCAGGCGCGGTGGCTTGAGTTGTCAGGCCGACAAAGGCATCGCCTGCTCCGCCAGGCTGGCGTGCAGGGCGGCACCGAGCGGCAGCACCTCGTCGTTGAAGTCGTAGCGGTTGTTGTGCAGGTGGCAGCCGCCCATGCCGTTCTCGGTGCCCTGGCCGAGCCGCAGATAGGCGCCGGGCTTGACGCGCAGCATGAAGGAAAAATCTTCGGCGCCCATGCTCGGCTCCAGGTCGCGCACCACGTTGGCGGCGCCCACCAGGCTTTCCGCCACGTCGCCGGCAAAGCGGGCTTCAGGCGCGGTGTTGACGGTGGCCGGGTACATGCGCTGGTAAGTCACTGTCGCGCTGGCGCCAAACGCCTGCGCCACCGCACTGCACAACTCAATGAGGCGGCGCTCGATCAGCGCCTGCACCTCGGTCTTGAAGGTGCGCACCGTGCCGACCAGGGTGGCGCTGCCCGCCACCACGCTCATGGCGCCCAGGTCGCCCGCCTGCATGGCGCACAGACTGATGACGGCGCTGTCCACCGGCTTGACGTTGCGCGACACAATGCTTTGCACCGCGGTGATGATGTGCCCCGCCACCAGCACCGGGTCCACCGTCTGGTAGGGGTGCGCGCCATGGCCGCCCTTGCCGGTGATCTCGATGCTGATGCGGTCCGCCGCGGCCATCATCGGGCCGGTGTTCAGGCCGATGGTGCCGGGTCGCATGGCCGGCCAGTTGTGCATGCCAAACACCGACTGCACCGGAAAGCGCTCGAACAGGCCGTCGTCGATCATGGCCTGGGCACCGGCGTAGCCTTCTTCACCGGGCTGGAAAATCAGCACGGCGGTACCGTCAAAGTTGCGCGTCTCGGCCAGGTAGCGCGCCGCGCCCACCAGCATCGCGGTATGACCGTCGTGGCCACAGCCGTGCATCAGGCCGGGCTGGGCCGATTTCCAGGCAAAGTCGTTGTGCTCGGTCATGGGCAGCGCGTCCATGTCGGCGCGCAGGCCGATCATCCTGCCGCTGCTGTGGCGCTTGCCCTGGATCACAGCCACGACGCCGGTCTTGCCGATGCCGGTATGGATGGCATCGACACCACAGACTTTAAGCGCCTGCTGCACGCGATGGGCGGTATAGACCTCCTCAAAGCCCAGTTCCGGGTGCGCGTGCAGGTCGCGCCGCAAGGCGGTCAGTTCGGGGTGGAAAGCGGCGATGTGGGCAAAGGCACGGCTGTTGCTGGTGTATTTCAAGAGACTGTCCTTTCAGGTCAGTGAAGCAAAACCATCACACGCCGAACAGTTCCCCGCCGGCCTGGTCCGCCGGCGGCGTCACGCCCAGGTGGCGGTAGGCGGCCAGTGTGGCAATGCGGCCGCGCGGCGTGCGCTGCAGGTAGCCCTGCTGGATCAGGTAGGGCTCGATCACGTCCTCGATGGTTTCGCGCTCCTCGCCAATGCTGGCGGCAATGTTGTCCAGGCCAACCGGGCCGCCGTCAAAGCGGTGGATTACGGCTTCGAGCAGTTTGCGGTCCATCAGGTCGAAGCCCTGCGGGTCGACATCGAGCATGGCCAGCGCGCGGTTGGCGATGTCAAGCGTGATCTCGCCCACACCCTTCACATCGGCGTAGTCGCGCACCCGGCGCAACAGCCGGTTGGCAATGCGCGGCGTGCCGCGTGAACGGCGCGCAATCTCGAAACCGCCTTTTTCATCGGTGCTCACCTTGAGCAGCCCGGCACTGCGCTTGACGATGCGCGCCAATTCCTCGGGGGTGTAAAACTCCAGCCGCGCCACAATGCCAAAGCGGTCGCGCAGCGGGTTGGTCAGCATGCCGGCGCGGGTGGTGGCGCCGACCAGCGTGAAAGGCTGCAGGTCAAGCTTGATGGAGCGCGCCGCCGGGCCTTCGCCGATCATGATGTCAATCTTGTAGTCTTCCAGCGCCGGGTACAGGATTTCCTCGACCACCGGGCTCAGGCGGTGGATTTCGTCGATGAACAGCACATCGTTCTTTTCCAGGTTGGTCAGCAGCGCCGCCAGGTCCTTGGGTTTTTCCAGCACCGGTCCGCTGGTCTGGCGCAGGTTGACGCCCAGCTCGTGCGCAATGATGTGGGAAAGCGTGGTCTTGCCCAGGCCCGGCGGGCCAAACAGCAGCACATGGTCAAGCGCTTCGTCGCGCATCTTGGCGGCGCTGATGAAAATCTCGAGCTGTTCGCGCGCCTTGGTCTGGCCCACGTACTCCTGCATCAGCTTGGGCCGCAGCGCGCGCTCGATCGCCTCCTCGTTGGGCGAGGCGGGCGTGTTGGACACCACCCGCTTGGGCGGCGCCGGGGCAAAGTCATCGGTTTGGATACTCAAGGCAGGCTCAGGTTAAGGCGATAAAACGTCGTCATTGCGAGCAAAGCGAAGCAATCCATGACTTCCGGCTGCATGGACTGCCACGCTACGCTCGCAGTGACGGGGTCAGGGTTCATGTGCACTATAGCGCCAGCCGGGTCGCCAGCCATTGGCTCAAGGAACTGGCGGGGTCTTCAAAGCCATGGATGCCAAGGTAATGATCACAACCGGGCAGCGCGCTGAGTTCGCCGGCGTTGCCCGCACCGTGCCAGGCGGCGTGGAAACTGCTGGCCTGGCGCGCAAATTCCGGGCTTTCTTCGCTGCCCCAGTTCACCCAGATCGGCGTTTGGCAAGGCCGCACGCCAAACATCGGCGAGTTGCGCCGGATGAGGCCCTCATCGAGCTGGATCATGGGCTGCAAATAGCTGTAGCGCAGCGGCGCAATGTCATAGACACCACTCACCAGCACCGCGGCAGCGATCGGATCGGTGGGCAGACCGTAGTCCTCGGCCCAGCGCGTTTGCAGGCACATGGCGGTCAGGTGTGCGCCGGCCGAATGCCCGCCCAAGGCGATCCGCGTCGGATCACCGCCGTACTCGGCAATATGGCGCTGCGCCCAGGCCACGGCAGCGCGCACCTGGCGCGTGATTTCATCCAGCGTCACCGCCGGGCACAGGGCGTAATTGACCACCACGGTGGTGATGCCCAGCGGCTGCAGGCCGAGTGCCACGCAGCCGAATTCCTTGCTGGAAAACGCCCGCCAGTAACCGCCATGGATGAACACGAACACCGGCGCATTGGGCGCATCGGCCGGAAAGATGTCGAGCGTTTCGGCCAGCGTGGGACCATAAGGCACATCGAGCACGCAGCGCAAACCGGCGCGGGCCTGGCTTGAGCGCGCGAGGTAGTGTTTGGCCGGTGCCGTCGCGTCGGCCAGCTTGATGGCGGGGTTGTACTGCGCGTCAAGCTGGGCCTGCGTTTCAAAGTCTCGATAAAGCGTTGTCATGATCCCAGCTTTCTATCACACCCCGACATAGCGCTGCCACAGGGCTGGCTCCGCCGCCAATTGCGCCGAGTTGCCCTGCCATACCACCTGGCCGCGTTCCAGAATGCTGTGATGATGCGCCAGTCTGATCAAGCGCTCGACATATTTATCAATCACCAGAATGGTCTGGCCACGGCTGCTCAACTGATGCAGGCACTGCCAGATGTCCTCGCGCACCAGTGGTGCCAGGCCCTCGGTGGCCTCGTCCAGAATCAGCAGGTGGGGGTTGGTCATGAGGGCGCGGCCAATCGCCAGCATTTGCTGCTCGCCGCCCGAAAGTTCGTTGCCCATGTGGCGCACGCGCTCGGCCAGTCGCGGGAACAGATCAAAGACTGACTCCAGCGTCCACGGGTCTGAGGAAGCATTGCGGTTGGCGGCAAAGGCCAGCAGGTTTTCCCGGACCGACAGATTCGGAAAAATCTGCCGGCCTTCGGGCACCAGCGCCAGCCCCATGCGGGCAATGCGGTCGGGCGTGTAGCGGTCGATGCGCTCGCCGCGAAAGCGCACGCTGCCGCTGAACGCCGGCGTCAGGCCCAGAATGGCGCGCACCGTGGTGGTTTTTCCCATGCCGTTGCGCCCGAGCAGCGTGGCCACCTCGCCGGGCTGCACGGCGAAACTCACGCCAAACAGGACCTGGCTGGCGCCGTAGGCGGCCTGCAGACCGTCCACATCAAGCAGCGCGCTCATGCCTTTGCCTCTTCATCGTCACCCAGGTAAGCCCGTCGCACCTCGGGGTGCCGGCGGATGTCATCGGGGGTGCCGCAGGCAATGACCCGGCCAGTCACCAGGGTCGAAATTCGGTCGGCCAGCCGGAACACCGCGTTCATGTCGTGCTCCACCAGCAGCAGCGTGGTATCAAAGCGCAGGCTCTGCAGCAGGTTCAGCATGCGCTCGGACTCATCCGGCCCCATGCCGGCCATGGGCTCGTCGAGCAGCAGCAGTTTGGGCCGGGTGGCCAGCGCCAACCCCACCTCCAACTGGCGCTGCTCGCCGTGCGACAGGGCGCCGGCAAGCTGATGAATTTGCAGCCCCAGACCGACCCGCTGCGCCACATCAAACGCCAGCGTGTAGCGTTCCGCGTCGCGCCGCGCCGGGCGCCAGAAGTTCAGGCTGTGGCCGGCATGGGCCTGCACCGCCAGCGCGATGTTGTCCAGCACGGAAAGTCGCTGAAAAATGCTGGTGATCTGGAACGAGCGCGCCAGGCCATGCGCCACCCGTTGATGCATCGGCATGCGGGTGATGTCCATGCCGTCAAAGTGGATGCGCCCGGCGCTGGGCGCCAGGGCGCCGGAAATCAGCTGGATCAGGGTGGTTTTGCCGGCGCCGTTGGGGCCGATCAGCGCATGGATCTCACCCGCCTGCACGCTCAGGCTGGCGTGATCGGTGGCGCGCAGACCGCCATAGGACTTGACCAGCCCGTCCACCTGCAGCAGGGTGCCGGGGTTCATGGCGCCGGCCTTTTGCGCCACAGGCTCAGCAGCCCGTTCGGCGCCAGCAGCACCACGGCCAGCAACACCGCGCCCAGGCCAAACTGCCAGTGGATGGTGTAGCTGCTCAGCAGCTCTTCGAGCAGCAGAAACACCACGGCACCGACCAGGCCACCGTACAAATGGCCGACGCCGCCCAGAATCACCATCACCATCAACATGCCCGACTCGCTCCACTGCATCATCGACGGGCTGACAAAGCCGCCCTGATGCGCCAGCAAGGCACCGGCCAGGCCAGCCAGCGCCCCCGCCAGCACGAAGGCCATCAACTTGAAGCGGTACACCGGAAAACCGATGGCCGCCATGCGCGTCTCGTTTTCGCGAATCGCCTGCAAGGCGTGGCCAAAGCGGGAATTCAGCAAGCGATGCACCGCCAGAAACACCAGCGTGGTAATGGCCAGCACCAGGTAATAAAAAGTGGCGTCCTGGCTCAGGTCCAGGCCAAGGCCCAGCTTGAAGCGCCCCGCCAGCGACAGGCCGTCGTCGCCGCCATAGGTTTTGAGCGACACCATCAGGTAGTACAACATCTGTGCAAAGGCCAGCGTGATCATGATGAAGTACACGCCCCGGGTGCGCAGGCTGATGGCCCCGATGAGCAAGGCCAGCGCAGCCGCCGCCACAAAGGCCAGCAGCAGTGCCAGCCAGGCGGAATGGAAGCCGTTCTGCATCAGGATGCCCGCCGCATAAGCCCCCACGCCGATAAAAGCCGCATGGCCAAAACTGACCATGCCGCCAAACCCCAGGATCAGGTTGAGGCTGGTGGCCGCCAGCGCAAAAATCAGCATGCGGCTGGCCACGCCCACGTAAAAGTCCAGCCCCCAGGCGTGCGCCAACTCGGGCAGCAGCACCAGGGCGATCAGCAAAACCAGGCCGGTGCGCCAGTACAAGGGGTGGTCCAGCAAGCCGGGCAACAGGCGCAGCGGGGCCGTGGCCACCGCAACCGGCTTGGCGGGGTGTGAATCCAGCTCAGCCATGGGCAGGAAACAGCCCTTGCGGCTTGAAAAACAGCACCGCCGCCATCAGCACATAAATCAGCACGGCAGCGACGGCCGGGCCCGCGCTGGCGGCCAGCGCCGGCCCCATGACGCGTTCAAAGACAAAAGGAATCAGGGTGCGCCCGGCGGTGTCCACCAGCCCCACCAGCAGCGCCCCCAGCAGCGCGCCGCGGATCGAGCCGATGCCGCCGATCACGATCACCACAAAGGCCAGTATCAAAATGCTCTCGCCCATGCCGACCTGCACCGCAAGCAGCGGCCCGAGCATGCCGCCGGCCAGCGCGCACAAGCCCGCGCCAATGGCAAACACCAGGGTAAACAGACGCCGCACATCGACGCCCATGGCCAGCGCCATCTCGCGGTTCGAGGCGCCGGCGCGCACCTGCATGCCGAGCCGGGTGCGCGTCACCAGCAGGTACAGCAGGCCCGCTGCCGCCAGCCCCACGGCAATGATGAACAGGCGGTAGGCAGGGTAGCTGAAGCCCGGCAACAGCTCCACCGGGCCGGCCAGCGCGGCAGGCGGGTTGAGTTCAAGCGGCTGCGAGCCCCAGACCATGCGCACCGCCTCGTTGCTCATCAGCAAAATGGCAAAGGTGCCCAGCACCTGCGACAGGTGATCGCGCTGGTACAGGCGGCGCAGCACGGCAAGCTCCAGCAGCGCGCCTAGCAGCGCCGTGGCGACCACACCAAGCGCCAGACCGGTCCAGAACGAGCCACTGGCCAGTGCGATGCTGGCAATCAGGTAGGCCCCGACCATGTAGATCGAGCCGTGCGCCAGGTTGATCATGTCCATGATGCCAAACACCAGCGTCAAGCCGGCAGCCAGCAAGAACAGCATTAGGCCAAACTGCAGGCCGTTGAGCGACTGCTCCAGAAGCAGAATGCCGGTCATGACCGTTCTCCTTGAACCGTCATCGCGAGGAGCGCAGCGACGTGGCGATCCATGCACACCTGGATTGCCGCACTTCGTTCGCAATGACAGCCATATCGTCAGAGCACGGGCATCTTGCACTCGCCGACATAGGCATCGGCGTGGTTTTTGAACACCGTGCCCAACGTTCGGTTGGTGATGCGGCCCTGGGCGTCCTTGGTGATCACGCGCAAGTAGTAGTCCTGGATCGGATAACCGTTGGTGTTGAACTTGAAGGCCCCGCGCACCGAGTCAAATCTGGCGGCGGCGATGGCCTTGCGCAGCGCAGCTTTGTCACTCAAATTACCCTTGACATCGCGCACGGCGGCGTCCATCAACCGGGCAGCGTCGTAACCTTGTGACGCATACAAGGTGGGCAGGCGGCCGTAGTCTTTTTGAAAGTCGGCGACAAAGCGCTTGTTGACCGGGTTTTGCATGTCGTGCGCCCACTGCGAGGTGTTGAACATGCCCAGCATCGGCTCCCCCACAGCGCGGATCACGTCTTCATCACCCGAGAAACCGGGGCCAAACAGCGTCATGTCCTTGGACAAGCCGGCACCGACAAACTGCTTGATGAAATTGATACCCAGGCCGCCTGGCAAAAAGATGTAGACCGCATCAGCACCCGAGGCGCGCATTTTGGACAACTCGGCGCCATAGTCCAGCTGGCTTAGGGGCGTGTAGGTTTCCAGGGCAATTTGTCCCTTGAAATAACGCTTGAATCCGGCCAGCGCGTCCTTGCCCGCCGGGTAGTCGGGCGCCAGCAAGGCCACTTTCTTGAAGCCTTTGTCCTGCACCGTTTTGCCCACCGCTTCGTGCTGGTTGTCGTTCTGGTAAGAGGCGCTGAAAAAATACGGGTTGCACTGGGCGCCGGCGTACTGCGACGGACCGGCATTGGCGCTGATGTAGAAGGTTTTGGAATCAAAAATCGGCTTGCCCACCGCCAGCATGACGTTGGAAAACACCACGCCGGTCATGAAATCCACCTGGTCGCGCTTGACCAGCCGGTCTGCGGTTTGCTTGGCGGCGTCGGGCTTGCCCTGGTCGTCGGCCACGATCACCTCGACCGGCAGCCCGCCGAACTTGCCATTGGCATGCTTGAGCGCCAGGTTGAAACCGTCGCGAATGTCAATGCCCAGGCCCGCGCCGGGGCCGGACAAGGTGCTCAGCAGGCCGACCTTGACCTTGTCGGCGGCAAAGGCCGAACCCGCCAGACCGAGCAGGGCGGCGGCCGCGGTCAGTGTGAGGCTCAGGGATTTAAGACCAATCGTTTTCATCAAAATATCCTGTCAGGGGTTGAAAGGGAAGTGGGCTATTGCTACGGCCCGTTGAAGTATGAACCGAATCTATCACGGGCAATTCAGGCGGCCATTGTCGCGGAGCATTCAGGCTACTTCGCCAGCGCCTTGAGCGCCAGCTTGATGCCATCGCTGACACCAATGTCTTTCGGCAGTGCTTTCAGCGCGGCGGCGGCCTCCTTGTCGCTGTAGCCCAGCGCCAGCAGCGCCTGCAAAATGTCGCCCTGCGCGTCGCTGGCGAGGCTGCTGGGCAGACCAATGTCGGGGCCGAGCTTGCCCTTGAGCTCCAGCAGCAGGCGTTCGGCGGTTTTCTTGCCGATGCCGGGCACCTTGATGAGCCGGCCGCCCTCCTGCAGGGTGACGGCCTGCGACAACTCGGTCACGCTCATGCCCGACAGCACGGACAAGGCAGTGCGCGGCCCGACGCCCGAAATCTTGATGAGTTCGCGAAACGCCGCACGCTCGGCCGTAGAAGCAAAGCCATACAGAATCTGCGCGTCCTCACGCACCACAAAGTGCGTCAGCAGCGTCACCCTGGCGCCCAGCTCGGGCAGGTTGTAAAACGTGCTCATGGGCACGAATACCTCGTAGCCCACGCCGTGGCAGTCCACAATGACCTGCGGTGGATTCTTGTCGTCGAGGGTGCCAGTGAGTTTGCCGATCATTTTGTGCCTATCATTAAGTATGTTTTTCGCGTGAGTCCAATTTTTGGGAATTATCAACTTTGATCCTCCGACATATTTTTTCGCCGCCCAACAACGCCCGACTGGCGCACCTGTGCGGCCCCAT
The DNA here is from genome assembly GCF_023701345.1 of Rhodoferax sp. GTDB lineage: Bacteria > Pseudomonadota > Gammaproteobacteria > Burkholderiales > Burkholderiaceae_C > Rhodoferax. Next base: position 33,722 of record NZ_JAMPXE010000010.1, read on the forward strand.
GGACGAGCACCTGCGCACCATCGAGGCCGCGCTGCAAGTCAAGATTGCGCACCGCCACGAGCAGTTCAAGGTGGACGGGCTCAAGGCCGCTGCCCGCCGCGGCATGGAAATGCTGCAGGCGCTGTACGAGATGGCGGCGCGCCCGATCGAGCCGCGCACCGTGCAGCTGATGCTGGCCGGCGACGGCGATGTCAACGGCGCGGAAGGCCCGTCGCTCAAGACCAAACGCGCCGACCTCAAGCCGCGCTCGCTGAATCAGGCGCATTACCTCGACAGCATCGTCAGCCACGACATCACCTTCGGCATCGGACCGGCCGGCACCGGCAAGACCTACCTGGCGGTGGCCATGGCGGTGGACGCGCTGCAGCGCAGCACGGTGCAGCGCATTGTGCTGACGCGCCCGGCGGTGGAAGCCGGTGAACGGCTGGGCTACCTGCCCGGCGACCTGGCGCAAAAGATCGACCCCTACCTGCGCCCGCTGTACGACGCGCTGTACGACCTGATGGGCTTTGAGGCGGTGCAAAAAGCCTTTGAGCGCCAGACCATCGAGATCGCGCCGCTGGCCTTCATGCGCGGGCGCACGCTCAACACCGCTTTTGTGATTCTGGACGAGGCGCAAAACACCACCCCCGAGCAGATGAAAATGTTCCTGACACGCATCGGCTTTGGCTCCAAGGCCGTGGTCACCGGCGATGTCAGCCAGATCGACCTGCCCAGCACCCAGCTCAGCGGCCTGATCGACGCCGAGCGCGTGCTCAAAAGCGTCGAAGGCATCGCCATCTGCCGCCTGACCAGCGCGGACGTGGTTCGCCACCCGCTGGTGGCGCGCATTGTGGACGCCTATGACGCCCCCGGGCGCATCGGCATCCTGCGCCGTGATGACGCCGAGCCGCTGGCAACCAAACGCCCCTCCCGCAGCCTCAAGCGTTCCGACCTATGAACCAGCTCACCCTCTCCCTGCAATTTGGCAAATTTGAAGACGTGGCCCAGCACCGCGCCGCGCTGCCTCGCCACAAGGTCGCGCGCTGGCTGCGCGCCGCACTGCAAAGCGATGCCGAACTCACCGTGCGCATCGTCGATGCCGAAGAAGGCCAGGCCTTGAACCGCGACTACCGCAAAAAGGACTACGCCACCAACGTGCTGACCTTCGACTACACCCAGGAACCGGTGGTGACCGCCGACCTGGTGCTGTGCGCGCCGGTGGTGGCGGCCGAGGCGAAAGAACAGGGCAAAACCCTGGAAGAGCACTACGCGCATTTGCTGGTGCACGGCGCCCTGCACGCGCAAGGCTGGGACCACGATGAAGACGAAGACGCCCAGGTGATGGAGCTGCGCGAAAGCGAGATCATGGCGCGGCTGGGTTTTGACAATCCGTATTGAGTCCACTTCCTTTTTGAAAATTTGCCATGCCCACCAAAAAAACAGCTGACGCCGGCCCGCCCAACCCCAAGCTCAACCAGATCCTGGCCATGCTGCCAGCGTCAGAGTACGAGCGCCTGCTGCCCGATTTGCACCTGGTCGCCATGCCGCGCAAATGGACCCTGTCGGAATCTGGCGATCACGTCAATTTTTTGCACTTCCCGACCTCCGGCATCGTCTCGCTGATTTACGACCTGGAAGATGGCTCTTCCAGCGAAGTCGCCCTGGTCGGCAATGAGGGCTTGATCGGCATCTCGATCTACATGGGCGGCGACAGCCTGCCCACCAGCACCGAGGTGCAAAGCGCCGGCAGCGCCTACCGGCTCAGCCGCAAGATCATGAAGCGTGAATTTGCACTGGGCGGCCAGCTGCAACACCTGGCGCTGCTGTACACCCAGGCGCTGATTTGCCAAACGTCGCAAACCGCCGTTTGTAACCAGCACCACTCGGTAGAACAGCGATTTTGCCGCTGGCTATTGATGAGCCTGGACCGCGTGCACAGCGACCAAATGGCCATCACCCAAGAGCAAATTTCACATCTGCTGGGCATTCGACGGGAAAGCGTCACACAAACGGCGGGCAAACTGCAAAAAGACGGCTTGATTGCCGTGGCGCGCGGCAGCATCACCGTGGTGGATCGCGCCAAGCTCGAAGCACGCGTCTGCGAGTGTTACGCCGCCGTCACCGAAGAGTGTGAACGCTTGCTGCCGACACCCAAAACACCAAAGTAAGCCCTCGGCGCCCGGCCCGGCACGGCCGGTGATTGCCTACCCGGGGTTTTTGCGGGCGGTCTCAGTCAACCAGCCAGCAACAGGACAGCGGCGGCACCGTGACCGCATCGTTTTCCACCATGATGCGCTCGCCGGTACAAAGCTCGCGCATGGCCTCCTGATGAAACAAGCCGACGGGGCGCAACGCGCCCAGCGGCAACCGTTGGACCTCGGTGTTGAAGTTGCTGACCACCAGCACCCTGTTGCGCGCGTTGTGCAGGTCGGTGCGCAAAAAAACAAGCAGGTTGGGGTTGTCCACGTGCAGCAATTGGCGATTGTCGAAATCGGCAAAAGCGCTCAACTCCTTGCGCATGGCGATCATTTTTTTCAGCGTACTGAAAATGCGCTGCTCCAGCGTGCCACTTTGATGCCGCAACGCCGCCTTGTCCCAGTCGAAATTCGAGCGATTCAGCCACCGGTTGTCGTTCGCCCGGAAAGGATCGGCAAGGTATTCCAGACTGTTGAGCGTGCCGATGGCGTCACCGTAGTAAAACAGCGGAATGCCGCCAAAGGACAGGATCACGCCGTGCAGCAGCACAATGGTTTTGATGGCGGCATCGATGGCTGCCGGGTCCTGGTCCTCCAACGCCGTTTCAAGCCCGGCCAGCGAGGCCAGCGAACCCGAGATGCGCGCATCGCCGGTCTTGGGATTCGCGCCAAACGGCACGCCCCGGGCGACCGACCCGGGGTATCTGCCGGTGAAGTAATCGATCAGAAAACTCCGGTGTTGCACCGGGTCATAGCCTGACAGCCGGACATCGTTGTCATCAAAGCCCAAACCGATGTCGTCGTGGCAGCGCACATAGTTGAGCCAGGTGGCCCGCTCCAGCTTGTTGGGCAGGTGCTTGATGCCCAGGTTCAGCAGCATGGCATTTTTGGTGGCGACCCCGTCCCACAGCAGGGACATCAGCGTGGCGTTGTAGGCAATCTCGCATTCCTTGGCGTTGATGGCGTCTTCGCCGAAATACTTGGCCACCTCGCTGGGCGCCACGATGGCCTCGGCGATGAACAGCACGCCCGGCGCGGTGACCTGGCAGCAGTCCTTCATCAACTGCAACAGCAAGTGCGCCTCGCGCTCATTCTGGCAGGTGCTGCCGATTTTTTTCCACAGGAACGCCACCGCGTCCAGGCGCAAAACATCTGCGCCCTTGTTGGCCCAGAACAGGATGATGTCGATCATCTCGATCAGCACGGCCGGGTTGCGGTAGTTCAGGTCCCACTGGTAGTTGTTGAACACCGTCATGACCCACTTGCCCATGGCCTCGTCCCAGGTGAAATTGCCAGGTGCGGTGGCCGGAAAGACCTCGGGCATGGTTTCCTCGAAGGTGTCGGGCATCTCGCGGTCATCGAACACGTAGTAGTAGTCCTGAAACTTCTTCTCGCCCCGGCGCGCCCTTTGCGCCCATTCGTGCTCGTCTGAGGTGTGATTGACGACCACGTCGAGCACCAGCAGCATGTCGCGCTTCTTTAGCGTGGCCGCCAGCGCCTCAAGCTCTTCCGTGCTGCCGTAGCGTGCATCCACCTTGAAGAAATCACTGACGGCGTAGCCACCGTCGGCATGCGCCGGCGGGCAATCCAGGATCGGCATGATGTGCACCATGTTGATGCCCAGGTCCTGCAGGTAGGGCAGCCTGCTGCGCAGGCCTTTCAGGTCATCGGCAAAACGGTCGCAATACAGCGCCATGCCGACCCACTTCTGGCTCAGGAACCAGTTGTAGTCGCGCTCCCGGGCCAGGTCCGACTTGCGCAACGGGGGGCTGCGCTCCATGTAGCGCACGGCCAGCGTCTCCACCAGACTGACCATTTGTGCCTTGAAGTCGGGCCGCTCGCCGTAGAGCAGGTGGAACAGGGAATGAATGGCATAAAAATTGGCCCCGAGGCGGGTGTAGAAATGACGCAGCCGGTAATTGCCGATCTCGGGTTTGAGCTCCATCAGGATTTCGTTCAACATCGCGTGGGACGCTTGTTCGTACATCAGTGCTCTCCAGAAGATTCAGTTTTGCGCGCGCAACCAGGCGTCAAACGCCGGGTGGTAATGGGCAACGCCCTCCAGAATACCTGCGCTGTAATTGCCGTTCATGCCCAGGTAGCCGCCCTTTGCCAGATACAAGGTGGCCGGGTTGGCGGCTGCCACCAGGCTTTTGACTTGCGGGTCGGCATTGGCCACCAGCACGGCCGGAATGCCGCTGAGCAGCACATCCAGATCGTTGCCGCTGTCGCCCGCAAACAGGGTGTCCTCGTCCTGAAAGCCTTGCTGCCGCATCAGGCAACGGATGGCGTGCAGCTTGCTGGCGCTGGCGGGCAAGACATCGAGCAGGCCCAGACCGGCCGGTTCATCCACGCTCCAGATCAGGCTGGCCTTGATGTGCGCCTGTGTCAGACGGGCATCGACGGCGCGGACCAGGCTTGGTGCATCTTCTGACTGCGCCACAAAGTAACTGAGCTTGTGCCGGTTCTGCTTTTCAGGCGGCTGCAGTTGCAACGCCGGCAAATCAGCCAGCAGGCGACGCAGGTCGTCGTGCGCCAGGCCATGCCAGTCCGGGTCGATCTGCGCACACCAGGCCTCGTTTTGCTGCCAGCCGGATGGCGCGACCTGGTAGATCGTGGTCCCCACATCGGCAATCACAAAAGCGGGTGCCGGCAGGTCGAAATCAAGCATCGCCTGCGCAATGAGCGCCCGGTGCCTGCCGCTCACGTAGACCAGTGTCACGTCGTCGCGGCGCACCAGTTGCCTGAACAGCGCCAGCGCCCCCTTTGAGTCGGGCTGGGCGCCGTTGGCAATCAGGGTGCGGTCCAGGTCGGTGCAAAGCAACAAGCGCCTCATGCTGCGGCTCCGGCCTCGTCGTCGGCAAAAAAGCGGTAATGCGTCATGGCCTCCAGAATGCCCGCCGCGTGCGGCAGTTTTGAAAAATAAATCTTCTCGATATTCGCCAGATCGGCCAGCTCGCCCAGGTGGCGGTTGTCCACCACCACGCCCAGCGTGTTGCCGCGCAACATGTCGGCGTCGGCACCCGTGACCCCGGCGACCAGCGTCTGCTCCAGCGGAAAACCAAATTTCTCGGCGCACCAGCGCAAGGCGAGGCCCTTGGAGGCGCGCACCGGGAGCACGTCAAGAAACTGTCCGAACGAAAAAATCACGTTCACGGCTTGCTCATTGCGCAGCAACAGCCGTCGAATGTTGTTGACATCCGTCGCCGCGGGATCCATGAAGTAACTCAGCTTGAACGCGCTTTGGTTGCTCTTGGGCTGCATTGTCAGTCCCGGCACGTCCTTGAGAATGTCGCGCACCGCCTGCCGGTTCCACTGGTGGTCGATGTGGCGCGCCCAAACCGCGTCCTCGGTCAGGTTGGGGGCGTAATGGATCTGCGTGCCCTGCCCGGTGATCAGCACATCCGGCTGGGGAATGTTGTGCCGCTTCAAGATGGTCAGCGCATCGTCCAGGCTGCGGCCCGTGGCAATGCCAAAGATGATCGACTTGCGGTGTTCCTGCATGGTGTGCAAAAAAGGCACCAATGACACCGTGTCGCCGATCAGGTTCTGGTCCAGGCTGGTAAAAATGGCCTGTTGACGGAACGTGCCCGAGCGGCGCCGCACAGGCATGTGAGTCCGGGGTTCTGCTGTTTCCACCAGCGGCCGGATCACCGACAAATAGCTTTCCACATGCGCCGGCCACGAGTAAAAACGGCGCACGCCAGCGATTCCATTCCTGGAAAAGCGCCGCCACGCCAGCCGGTCTGACAGGGCCAGCAGCAGCGTGTCCGCCAGCGCCGCCCGGTCGAGCGGGTTGATCAGGTGGCCGTTGCGGCAATTGCGAATGATGTCGCTCGGACCGCCGTCCTCGGTGGCCACAATCGGCAGACCGCAGGCCGCCGCCTCGATCAGCGTCAAGCCAAAGGGTTCGGTCAGCGCGGGGTTGACGAACACGCCATGCGAGGCTGCCGCCAGGCGGTACAACACCGCCACCTCTTCCGGTTTGTGGTGTTTGGGGTAGGCCACCTTGCCATACAGGTCGTATTTGTCAATGGCCAGCAAAATATCGGTGAGCACCGCTTTTGAAACGTTCTCCATCTCCTGAATGTCGTCACGGTTGCCCGCCACAACCACCAGGTTGGCGGCTTGTTGCAGCGCGGGTGAGCCGCCGTAGGCCTCGATCAGGGCCACCAGGTTCTTTTTCGGGTCAGGGCGCGACAGCGCCAGAATCATCGGCTTGTTCGGCTGATCCAGATAACGCTTGAGCGCCAAGGCCATCGGGCTGGTTTTTTCATCGCCTTGTGGCGGAAAAAATTGCGTCAGGTCCGTCCCCGGCGGAATGACCCGCATCCGCTCGGGCTGGTAAAAATCGTACAGACCGTACTGCTGCTCAATCTCCTGCTGGGTGCTGGTGATGACGCACGCCGCGCTGCCCAGCGTGGTTTCTTCGGCCTCGATGCGCCGTGAGATGTGGTAGGTGGATTCGATCTCGTTGCGCTTGATGCCGCTGGCCAGCAACTGCAGGCGTTTGTTGCGCCCCAGGGAATGGCCGGTATGCACCAGGGGAATGCCCAATTGGTGTGACAGGCGCGAGCCCACGTAGCCGGCATCGGCGTAATGGCTATGAAAAACGTCCGGCATGCGGGGCTGGCGCTTGAGGTAAAGCAACACGTTGTCTGAGAAATTGTCCAGCGCGTCCCACAGCATTTCCTTGCGCAGGTATTTGTCTTCGCCGCAGGCAATGCGCACGATGCTGGCCTTGTCTGACAGCGGCTCGAACACTTCGGCATAGTCGGCGCTGACCTGGCTGTCAACCACACGACGCGTCAGCAGCACCACCTGTTCAACATCCGCGCGCTCGCCCAAGGCACGGGCAAGCTCCACCACATACTTGGTCTGGCCGCCGGTGTCGGCGTCGCGTCCCAGCTCCAAGTCATGCCCACGGATCAAGCCATGCACACTGATCAAGACGATAGACAACGGTCTTTTTACCGCCAATGTTTGCTTTTTCATAGCCCCCATTCCTGTGTGAAGCGCTGGTAAACATCCAACCCATCGGATAAGACACCGCAGATTTGCAGATAGATGGTAGCAAATACATTGCCGGCACCCACCGTCATGGGTTGTGCCCGCCTTGCAGGCAACAGCGGCAAGCCATGGGACAATTCGCCCATGTACTTATTATTTGAAGAAACCGGCAAATTCCTGGCCGGACGCATGCTCTCCGAGGCAGACACGTCGGCGCAGGTGGAGCTGGACTCAGGCAAGCGCGTCAAGGTCAAGGCGGCCAACATGCTGCTCAAGTTCGACAAGCCTGCGCCGGCTGAGCTGATGGCGGGCGCGCAGGCTGTGGCCGCCGGCATCGAGCTCGACATGGCCTGGGAATTCGCGCCCGAGGGCGATTTTGGTTTTGCCGAGCTGGCGCGCGACTATTTCTCGGAACACGCCACGCTGGAGCAACAGGCCGGCACGCTGATGGCGCTGTATGAGGCACCGCACTACTTTCGCCGCGCCGGCAAGGGCCGCTTTAAAAAGGCCTCAGCCGACATCCTGGCGCAGGCGCTGGCCGCCATCGAGAAAAAGAAGCAGGTTCTGCAGCAAATCGAGACCTGGGTCAAAGAGCTGAGCGAAGGCAGCTGCCCGCAAGCCATCCGCGACCAGTTGTACAAAATCCTGTTCAAGCCCGACAAAAACGCGCCTGAGTACAAGGCCGTGGTCGAGGCCTCGCGCGCCACCCATCTGGGCCCGCTCGACCTGCTGATCAGGGCCGGCGCGATTGACTCGCCCTACCAGTTTCACTGGAAGCGTTTTCTGCTGGAAAACTTTCCCAAAGGCACGGGTTTTCCGAAGTTCGATGCGCCCCCCATCAAGGACGACCTGCCGCTGTCCCCCGCGCGCGCCTTCTCGATTGACGATTCGGCCACCACCGAGATCGACGATGCGCTGTCGGTGCAGGGCCTGGGCACCGGCACCGTGGTGCTGGGCATTCACATCGCCGCGCCCGGCCTGGCGATCCAGCCCGGCAGTGCCGCCGACCATTTGGGCCGCGCGCGCCTGTCCACGGTCTACATGCCCGGCTACAAACTCACCATGCTGCCCGACGACGTGGTGCAAAGCTACACCTTGTCAGAAGGCTGCGACTGCCCGGCGGTGTCGCTTTATGTGACGCTGGATGAGGCCACGCTGGAGATCAAGGCGACCGAGACCAAGCTGGAGCGCGTGCACATTGGCGCCAATTTGCGCCACGACCAGCTTGATGCGGTAGTCACGCTGGAGTGGCTGCAAGACCCGGCCTTCATGCACGACACCGATCCACCGCCGCTGCAGCACAAACGCCCGCAGCTCTCGTTTTTGCACCGCCTGGCGCAAGACCTGAAGGCCAAGCGCGAGGTGGTGCGCGGCAAGCCCGAAAACTTCAACCGCCCTGACTACAACTTCAAGCTGGTCGGCAATGACGGCGCCGAGCCGCAGGGCACCGAGCAGGTGCAGATCAGCGTGCGCCAGCGCGGCGCGCCGCTGGATTTGATCGTGTCGGAAGCCATGATCCTGGCCAACAGCACATGGGGCAGCTGGATGGCCGAGCTTGGCGTGCCCGGCATTTACCGCAGCCAGGCGTCGATGTTGCCCGGCGTCAAGGTGCGCATGGGCACGCGCGCCCTGCCGCACGCCGGCATCGGCGTCAAAAGCTACGCCTGGAGCAGTTCGCCGCTGCGCCGTTATGTCGATCTGGTCAACCAGTGGCAGATCATTGCCTGCGCCCGCCATGGCAAGACCGCCGCGCTGGTGGCGCCCTTCAAGCCCAAGGATGCCGAGCTGTTCTCGATCATCTCCAGCTTTGACGCCGCCTACTTCGCCTACAACGGCTACCAGAACGCCATCGAGCGTTTCTGGACGCTCAAATACGTGCAGCAGCAGGCCATCACCGAGATCGAGGCGACCCTGTTCAAGGACAACCTGGTGCGCGCCGACCACCTGCCGCTGGTGCTGCCGGTGATGGGCGCGCAAGGCTTGCCGCGCGGCGCGCGGGTGCTGGTGAAGCTGGGCGACATCGACCTGGTGTCGCTCGACATCCACGGCACCGTGCTGGAGCGGCTCGATACCGAACCCGAGGTCTTTGATGCCGACGAAGAGCAGGACGAGGACAGCGTGGCCGGCCCGATCGCGATTGCCGTGGACCTCGACGACGCAGACGCCGGCCCGAAATCCGGCGCAGCAGAGGCCCCTGATACGCCGTGAAGCTGTCGTCGTTCAGCACCCTCCAGCTGGCCCTGGGCGCGTCCATTGCGGTACATGCCTCGCTGCTGACCGTGCGCCTGGTCAACCCCGAGGCCTTCAAGCAGGTCATGCAGGACAGCGCGCTGGAGGTGATCCTGGTCAATGCCAACCCGCAGGAGCGGCCGGACAAGGCGCAGGCCATCGCCCAGGTCGCCATGGCGGGGGGTGGTGAGGCTGCCAGCGGCCGGGCCAAAAGCCCGCTGCCGCCGGCCTTGCTGAATCTGGACGGCGAAGACAAGGCGCAGGAGCAGGAGCGCCAACTGCGCGAAATGCAGGAACAGCAAAACCTGCTGCTCAATGTCAAGCGCTTGCTGAGCAGCCTGCCGCCCAGTGAACCGCAACAGCAAGCCCTGACGCCCGAGCAGGCGCAGCGCGAGCAAAAGCAGAAACAGCTGGTCAAGCTGCTGGCCGAAATCGAGCGCCGCATCAACCTGGAAAACGCCCGCCCCAAAAAGCGCTACATCAGCCCGGCCACACGCGAGGCGGTGTACGCGGTCTATTACGACCACTTGCGCCGCACCATCGAAGACCGGGGCACGCTGAATTTCCCGCAGGCCAACGGCCAAAAGCTGTATGGCGAA
>NZ_JAMPXE010000126.1 GCF_023701345.1 Rhodoferax sp.
CGCGCAAGTCGGTCAGAAGGCCCAGTTTTTCAATGGTGCGTTTGAAGCGGCGCAGTGCGACGTCAAAGGGTTCGTTGTCTTTAACACGGATGGTTGTCATTACGTCAAGAGATCCTAAATATGTAAACGTCCGGTATCGGGAAGATCGGGCCTAAAACCTGACTGTTTACGATTTTCTCCGCTTAAAAGTTGATCAGGCAGCGGAGTTTTGCCAGCAAAGCCTAGGATTATAGCGAGCAAGTTTCTGGTTTGTTGCATTGACATGCAAGATTGGCGGGAATCAGTGTAGTTTTTTGAGCAACCATTGGATCACACGACCATCCAGACACAGCTCCAAATGACCCAGTCCGCTGAATTCTGTGACATTGGCATCCGTCAGCACCTGTTCGCGTTGCGGGTACACGATATTGTCGTGCTGCGTCAAGGCAATGTGCATCAATTGCCGGCTTGCCGGCGTCTCACTGGCTTGCAGGCTCTGCAGCCACCTACTGTGCCATGCCATTTGAGCTGCGTTGGTGGTGGGCGACCAACTGGCCATTTGGGTCCCCTGGTGTGGGGTTCCCAGCGTGATGATCCGGGCCACATCGGCACCGCCATATTGGCGTAGCCAGGCCCGAATGATCAGGCCGCCCATGCTGTGTCCGACCAGTGCCACCTGCGCGGCACCGGTTGCCTGCTGCAATTGCCGCACAGCCTGCTGGATTTGGGGGGCGTAACCGTCAATCGAGGTAAACAGCGGCTCCAGCGTGATCGCAAGTACCGGGTGGCCTGCCTGGTGCAGCGCCTTGACGATCTTGTCCCAGACCCGGTAGTTGCATATATAGCCATGCACCAGCAGCACCGGCACCCGCCAGGGTTGGGTTTGTCGGGGCGTATCGGGTAACCAGACGTCGGATTTTGCAACGGCCCAGGGCAATTGGAACCAGAAAATACGCAAAGCAGCCAAAAATTCACCGCCAAAAGCCCGCCACCAAAGGCGGCCTGCCGGTTTGGGGCGTGATTGAACCATGCTCACGCCGATGACGCCAAATTGCAGCAGCAGTGGCAGCAGCAGGACGCACAGCAACACCCCTGCCGTGGCCCCGGCGCCACTCAGGCCCAGGCGATCGGCGGCATAGGTTCCCAGCAGGGCGCCAGACAGCAATTGAATAAAGTAAATGCGGCGCAGTAAGCGGGCGAGCATGAGATGTATCCTTGTTTTTAAATTAAATCAATAGGTTATACATATTTATTAAAGTAATTTATTGATTTTTGTTTGTCAGAAGTGTGTCCAGCAAGGCATCCTTGTCAGCCCACAACTGGTTCACCCAGGTCTGGCACAGTTCACGCAAAGCCTGCGATGGGTCTCCCGCTGCATTGGCGGCAAGCCGCGGCACCGCCAGGGTGCGCGCCTGCACGATGACGCGTGGCACGCGGCCCTGCAAAAACTGCCAGAAATTGGGCGTACCGTCCGGGTAGGCGATGGTGACGTCGAGCACCGCGCCAAACTTCTCGCCCATGGCATCCAGCGCCAGGCTGATGCCGCCGGCCTTGGGCTTGAGCAGGCGCCGGTAGGGCGACTGCTGGCGCTGCTGTTTGGCGCGGGTGAAGCGGGTGCCCTCGACAAAATTCATCACGCTGGTGGGGACCAGCGCGTATTTCTCGCAGGCGGCGCGGGTGGTCGCGGCGTCCTTGCCGCGTTCTTCCGGGTGCTTTTGCAGAAAAGCCTCGCTGTGCCGGCGCATGAACGGGAACTCCAGTGCCCACCAGGCCAGGCCCATGATGGGCACCCAGATCAGCTGTTTTTTAAGAAAAAACTTGAGCAGGGGGATGCGCCGGTTCAGCACATGCTGCAACACCAGAATGTCCACCCACGACTGGTGGTTGCAAATCACCAGGTACCACTGGCGCGGGCTTAAGGTCTGCAGGCCGCTGACCTCCCATTGCATCGCCTGGGTCAGGCGCATCCAGCCGCTGTTGCCCGCAATCCAGGCCTCCGCAATGCGCAGCAGCAGCGGGTCGATGGCCAGGCGCACCCGTCTGAAAGGCAGCAGCAGCTTGACGGTGGCGACCAGCAGCAACAGCGGCACCCAAAACAAAATGTTGAGCAGCATCAGCGTGCTGGCAATGACACCGTTGATCGGCGCTGGCAAAAAGTGAAGCATGGTCAAAATAGCCACTGTTGGCGGCTTGGTAATGTCCTGGTAATCCCCTGACTGCATTTTCGGTGATGATTCGGGTATGAACCCCAAGCCATCAACCCAGCACGCCCATCAACATGCGCCCCTGCAAGTCGCCCTGATCGGCTACGGCGGTGCGGGCCGCATCTTTCATGCGCCGCTCATGGCTGGCGTGCCCGGCCTGCATCTGGCCTGCATTGTGACGCGTCAGCGCGAGGCGGTGCAGCGCGACTGGCCCGCCGTGCCCTGCGTGGCCTCGGCCAGCGCCGCCCTGGCCGACCCCGCCATTGACCTGGTGGTAATCGCCACCCCCAACGACAGCCATTTCGAACTGGCGCAGGCCGCGTTGCAGGCGGGCAAACATGTGGTGGTCGACAAGCCCTGCACCGTGACCCTGACGGAGACCGAAACCTTGCTCGATCTGGCACGCCAGCAAGGCAGAGTGCTCACGGTCTTTCAGAACCGGCGCTTCGACAGCGACTTTCTGGCGCTGCAGCAAGTCATTGCGAGTGGTCAACTGGGGCGTGTGGTGCAGCTTGATTCGCACTTTGACCGCTACCGCCCCACGGTGCCGGAGCGCTGGCGCGAGCAAAACCTGCCCGGCTCCGGCTTGTGGTTCGACCTCGGGCCGCACCTGGTGGACCAGGCCCTGGTGTTGTTTGGCCGGCCCGATGCCCTGCTGCTGGAGCAGGCCAGCGTGCGCGACGGCGCCCGGGTCAACGACTGGTTTCATGCCGTGCTGCGCTACGACACGCCGCAGGGTGGCCTGCGCGTGATCCTGCATGCCAGCACGCTGGTGGCCGAACCGGGACCGCGCTGGGCCGCGCACGGCACCCAGGGCAGTTTCACCAAGTTCGGGATGGACGTGCAGGAAGATGCCCTGAAAGCGGGCCAGCATCCGCAATGGGCGGCATTACATGACTGGGGCCAGGACCCGCAACCGGGCCAACTGCTGCGCATGGAAAACATGGCGGGTGTCGCGTCCCCGGTCTCGGTGCGCAGGGCCGCACCCCAGCCGTCAGGTAACTACCTGGCGTATTACACGCAATTGCGCGACCACTTGTGGGGATTGGTGCCGCAGCCTGGTGTCACACCGGCGCAGGTGCATGCGGTCATGCAACTGCTGGCGCTGGGCGCGCAAAGCGCCGCATCGGGACGGTTTGAGGTGGTGCCACCCGCCCGGAATTAGCCAGGCAGCACCACGCCGCTCAGGTGGCGATGCCGTTGCGCTCCAACAAATCGCTCACCAGCTCCAGTCGCAGCAGCGGGTTGTCGAGTGTCATCAGCCGGTGCTTTTGCGTTAGCGACATGGGCAGCAGATCGCACCAGCGGTTGGCCACCCAGGCGCAATCCTGCAACGCATAGGGCGGCTGAACCGGCATCTGCTCGGGTGTCATGCCCTGCGCTTTCAGCGTGTCCAGCACGCGCGCGAGCGCGCTTGCCACGGGCAACAAATCGTCTGGTAGGGGCACGGTCTGATCTTCTGGCAGCAGCTTGGCCTTGCCAACCCACAGGCCATGTTTAAGTAATTCAGGCTGCGTGACCTCAAAGCGTTGCTCACCCGTGCAGCTGATCATCATCAAGCCCGGCTGCGGCCGGCGCAACTCGGTGATGCGCGCCAGCGTGCCCACCGGGTAAAAAACTTCCTGGCTGGTACTGGCGTCGCCCGCCAGGTTGGTCGGGGCTGCGCGCACCTCTGAACCGCTCACGAGTGTGACGACGCCAAAGGGTTCGTCCGCCTTGAAGCACTTGCTGACCATGTCCAGGTAGCGCACCTCAAAAATACGCAAGGGCAGGTAGCCGCCCGGAAACAGCACCAGATTCAGCGGAAACAGCGGCAACGAATCGAATGATGGGGTATCAGCCATGGACAAGCCAGAAAAATTGAATCTGAATGCCACAGCGCCATGAAGCACGGTGGTGCGAAACCATGTTAACGCAGTCGGGTTTTGGGCTGTTGACAGCTTGAACTCCCTTTTTTATTATTACAAACGTTATAACTTCAAGGTGTTTGCATGTACACGCTCAAATTGACACAAATCGGGAATTCGGTGGGAGTGGTCTTGCCGCGCGAAGCTTTGGCGCGGTTGAAGCTGAGCAAAGGTGAATCTGTTTTTTTAACCGAGACCCCGCAGGGCTATGTGTTGACGCCCTATGACCCGGCCCTGGATGAACAGATTCAAGCGGGCCGGCAATTTATGCACGAATTTCGCGACACCTTTCACCAACTCGCCAAATGAACACGAACTGGCGATGGATCAGCAAGCCCGCGCTGGTGCTGTTGCATCATGAAAGTCTGGCCGAGCATGGTGGCGCAGAGGGTGTGCGCGACGATGGTTTGCTGGATTCGGCGCTGGCCCGCCCCCTCAACATCGTGGCAGACAGCGATCCTGCGGCGTCTCCTGATGTTGCGACATTTGCCGCCAGCTACGGTGTCGGTTTGGCCAAGAACCATGCGTTTGTGGATGGCAACAAGCGCGCTGCATTTTTGGCTGTCGGTCTCTTTTTGGCGCTGAACGGTTGGCGCTTGCAGTGCACGCAGGCTGAAGCGACATTCACCATGCTGGCCGTCGCCGCGGGCGGTGTGCCGGAAGACGCCTTTGCCGACTGGTTGCGCGCGCATACCGCCAGACGCACGCCGTAAACCCTGGTCAGCTTGCCAGGCCACATTTCGCATCCGTCATAATCCCCACCGCTAGAGGTGCCGCCCGGTCGGGTGGCTGAGAAACACTCTTTGAACCTGATCTGGGTCGTGCCAGCGTAGGAAAGCGTTCACCACAGGCGTTGCGCTGAACGGCCCCGGATCAATTGATGGAATCTGCCATGGCCAAGCCACTTTTACCTTCCGATCTCTGGGCTGATGTGCTGGCGCTGCGCGCCCAGCGCCCGCTGGTGCACAGCATCACCAACCTCGTGGTGATGAACTTCAACGCCAATGTGCTGCTGGCCGTGGGTGCCTCGCCGGTGATGGCGCACGCCCACGAAGAGGTGGCCGACATGGCCGCCATCGCCCAGGCGCTGGTGCTCAACATCGGCACGCTGGAGCCCTACTGGATCAACAGCATGTGCCAGGCCCTGGACGTGGCCACGGCGCGCGGCATTCCCACCGTGCTCGACCCGGTGGGCGCGGGTGCCACCCCTTATCGCAACGAAAGCATTCAGGCCATCATGAATGCGGCCATGCCCCGTGTAATCCGTGGCAACGCCTCCGAAATCATGAGCGTGGCGGGCATGGCCGCCCAAACCCGCGGCGTTGACAGCGGCGCCGCGGTGGCCGATGCGGTGCAGGGCGCGCGCGACCTGGCCGCCCGCAGTGGCGGCGTGGTCTGTGTCAGCGGCCCGGTGGACCAGGTGCTCGATGCCGGCGGCCGCCTTGCCAGCCTGGCCAACGGCCATGAGTGGATGACGCGCATCACCGGCGTGGGCTGCTCGGCCACGGCCCTGGTGGGTGCCTTTTGCGCGGTGCAGCCCGACGCCTGGCGCGCCACCGTGTCGGCCATGGCCTACCTGGGCGTGGCGGGCGAAGTGGCCGCGCAACAGGTGCAGGCCAACGGGCAGGGTGTGGGCAGCCTGCAAATCGCGCTGCTCGACCAACTGCAATTGCTCGACGAGGCCACGTTTTTGGGCCGCCTCAAGCTGGTCGTGAGTCAGTAGCATCATGCGGCAGGCATTGTCCGGGGCGCTGCGCCTCTATCTGGTCACCGACCAGTCCAGCCTGCGCGGCCGCACCCTGGCCGATGTGCTGCTGGCGGCGCTGCAGGGCGGCGTGAGTTGTGTGCAATTGCGGGAAAAAGCGCTGTGCACGCGCGACTTCGTGGCGTTGGCGCTAACCGTCAAAGACCTGCTGGCACCGTTTGACGTGCCCCTGGTCATCAACGACCGCATGGATGTGGCGCTGGCCTGCGGTGCGCAGGGTGTGCACCTGGGCCAGTCCGACATGCCGGTGGCGCTGGCGCGGCAACTGTTGCCGCCCGAGGTGTTCATCGGCCTGTCGGTGGAAAACCTCGGCGATGTGGCGCGTGCGGCCGGGCAGGCGGTGGACTACCTGGGCATCAGCCCGGTGTTCGCCACCCCCACCAAAACCGACACCGCCGCGCCGTGGGGGCTGGCCGGTGTCAGCCAGGTGCGCGCCTTGACCGGGCTGCCGCTGGTCGCCATTGGTGGCATCCACCAGGGCAATGCGGCCCAAGTACTGCAAGCCGGTGCCGATGGCCTGGCCGTTGTCAGTGCCATCTGTTCGGCGCCAGACCCCGGCCTGGCCGCGCAATCCTTCACAGAAATCTTCAGAGCACATCAACCAACATGAACATGGAACGCATTCACCAATACCCCCGGGTCCTGTCGATCGCCGGCTCGGACAGCGGTGGCGGCGCCGGCGTCCAGGCCGACCTCAAAACCTTTGCCGCCCTGGGCTGCTTCGGCATGACGGCCATCACCGCGCTCACCGCCCAAAACACCTGCGGCGTGCGCGCCATCCACCCGGTGCCGCCCGACATGCTGCGCGCGCAGATTGACGCGGTGCTGGAAGACATCGGTGCCGACGCGGTCAAGATCGGCATGCTGCATTCCCCCGAAATCGTGCGCACCGTGGCGCAGGCCATTGACCGCCATCAGTTGCAGCGCGTGGTGTTCGACCCGGTGATGGTCGCCACCAGCGGCGCCAAGCTCATCGACGACCCGGCCATTGCCGTGCTGGTGGCCGAGCTGTTTCCGCGCGCGGCGCTGATCACGCCCAACCTCGACGAAGCCGCGCTGCTGGTCGGGCGCCCGCTCACCAGCGCGCAGGACATGGTGCAGGCCGCGGCTGAACTGATAGCGCGCGGCGCCCGTGCCGTGCTGCTCAAGGGCGGGCACCTGGCCGGTGACACCGTGATCGACGTGCTGTTGGAAGCTTCAGGCGAGCCGCTCTGGCTGCAGGCCCCGCGCATCACCACCGCCAACACCCACGGCACCGGCTGCACGCTGTCCAGCGCCATTGCCGCGCATCTGGCGCTGGGCGCCACGCTCACCCAAGCCGTGCAGCAGGCCCGTGAATTTGTGCGCCAGGCATTGCAAGCCGGGGCCTCGGTCAAAACCGGTCAGTGTGATGGCCCGCTGAACCATGGCTTTGCGCCGCTGCCGATGCAGCTGCGCCCGCTGTCGCCCTGATTTGTCTGGTTTTATTGTGGGGCCGAATTTATTCGGCCATGGCGGACTGAAGTCCGCCCCACAGGGGCCAAGATTCAGAATTCAGGCTCGGCGCGCGAACATGGCTTGCAGTGCGGCCGCTTGCGCCTCGGGCTGATCGGCAGCCACCAGCGCCCGCACCACGGCCACCGAGCCCACGCCGCTGGCCAGCACCTCGGGCAGTCGCGCGGCGTCGATGCCGCCGATGGCCACCGTGGGAATGTCGCGCAGCAACACGGCATACATCTTGAGCCGCGCCGGGCCTTGCGGCGGGGTCGCCATGCGCTTGAGCGTGGTGGCATAGACAGCACCCATGGCGATGTAGCTGGGCTTGACGGCCTCGGCGCGCAGCATCTCGGCATAGCCGTGGCTGCTCAGCCCCAGACGCAGGCCGGCGGCTCGGATGGCGTTCAAATCAGCACCGCCCAGTTCTTCAAGGTCTTCCTGGCCCAAATGCACACCATAAGCCCCGGCCTCGATGGCCGCCTGCCAATGGTCGTTGATGAACAGCAGCGCATCCGTGTCTTGCACCGCCTGCACCGCCGCCTGCACTTCGCGTCTGATGGCTGCAGGGTCGTCCGACTTGAAGCGCAACTGCACGGTGGGCACTCCGGCACGCGCCATGCGGCCCACCCAGGCGGCATCGGGCAGCACGGCGTACAGCCCCAAGTGATGCGGGCAGGGGGGGAAGTCATGGATTGCTTCACTTCGTTCGCAATGACGAGACAAATAACCGTCATTGCGAGGAACGTTAGTGACGTGGCAAGCCATGAAGTCCGGAAGTCCTGGATTGCCGCGCTTCGCTCGCAATGACGATGCCGGCGACGCTTCGCTCGCAATGACTGGCGAAGCACCCAAACCAAAGTCTTCCGGCTCGGTGGGCCAGGCGCAGGCCTCGAACTGGCCGGTGCGCCCGGTTTGTTTTTGCCAGGCGCTGGCAACACACTGGGCATCGATGTCGATGAAATCAAGGGCGCGGCAAGCGGCATAAACTGCCTGCGGGATCGGCTCGGTGATGGCCGTGGGCAACGCGGCCAGGTAAATTGGCAGCCGTTCCAGGGATTCGGCTTGCAGCGCCAACTGGCTGTGCTGGCGCACGATCTCGCGGGCCAGGGTGTCAATGGTGTTCAGATTTTGCATGGCGATGGTTTTAGGCCTGGTGCCAAAACGGCGTGCCCAGCACCGGGGTGCTTGGTTGGGCGCTGTCGTGCTCCGGCATGACGCCCGACAAAAATGCTGCCCGGCCAGCGCGTGTGGCATCGGCAAACGCGCCGGCCATGCGCACCGGGTCTTGCGCCAGGGCGACGGCGGTGTTGAGCAGCACACCGTCAAAGCCCCATTCCATCACCTGGCAGGCGTGCGACGGCAAACCGAGGCCGGCATCCACCAGCATCGGCACGTCAAGGCGCTCGCGCAGGGTGCGCAAAGCGTATGGATTGAGCGGGCCTTTGCCGGTGCCGATCGGCGCCGCCCACGGCATGATCGCCTGGCAACCGACATCGACCAGGCGCTGGCACAGCACCAGGTCTTCGGTGCAATAGGGCAGCACCTTGAAGCCGTCCTTGATCAGCCGGCTGGCGGCCTCGACCAGGTTCAGGGTGTCGGGCTGCAGCGTGTAATCGTCACCGATCAGCTCCAGCTTGAGCCAGGGCGTGCCAAACACCTCGCGCGCCATGTGCGCGGTGGTGATGACTTCCTGCACGCTGTGGCAACCCGCGGTGTTGGGCAGCACCGGGACGTTCAACCCGGACAGCATGGCCCAGAAGGCGTTGGGGGCAGCATCGCCGGCCTGCAGGTTTTGCCGCCGCAACGAGGCCGTCAGCATGGCCGGCTGCGCCTGGCGCACGGCCGCTTGCAGCACGCCGGGTGACGGGTAGCGCGAGGTGCCCAGCAGCAGGCGGCTGGCAAAGGTCTGGCCATAGAGCACCAGTGCGTCGTCGGGCGTTTGTTCTGAATACATGTTCATGAGGGTCAATCCTTAGCCCCCGGTCACCGGCGCAATCAGGTCGATCTGGTCTGCGTCGTGCAACGGGGTGTGGTGGTAGGCGGTATTGGGGATGAATTGCAGGTTGATGGCTGCGGCGAAAGGCGGCTTCAAGGGCAACAGGGCCACGGCATCGGCCAGCGTCGCGGTGGCAGGCAACTCAAACGTGTTGCCGTTGATC
>NZ_JAMPXE010000127.1 GCF_023701345.1 Rhodoferax sp.
CACATCAACCAGTACTCCAGCCACCACACCGATGCCATCCTGACGCGTGACCACATGCACGCGCAACAGTTCCTGCGCGAAGTCGATTCGGCCAGTGTGATGGTCAACACCAGCACCCGCTTTGCCGATGGTTTTGAATATGGCCTGGGCGCCGAGATTGGCATCAGCACCGACAAGTTTCATGCCCGCGGCCCGGTCGGCATCGAGGGTCTGACCTCGCTCAAGTACGTGGTGCTGGGCGAAGGCGAAGTGCGCCGTTGACCCGGGTGACCGCGTTTAAAATCAACGCTCACACTCTGCAAGGTTTCCTATGGTTCCGCACCTGATCACCGCCCTGACGGGCCCCATCAACGAACTGGAGCAGCGCGTGCTGGACTCCATGCCGGCCATCGAACGCTGGTTCAGGCTGGAGTGGATGGAGCACACACCACCGTTTTACAGCTCTGTGGACGTGCGCAACGCCGGCTTCAAGCTGGCCCCGGTGGACACCAATCTGTACCCTCGTGGCTGGAACAACCTCACCGCCGAGATGCTGCCCCTGGCTGTGCAGGCGGCCATGGCCGCCATCGAGAAAATCTGCCCGGAAGCGCGCAACCTGCTGATGATCCCGGAAAACGGCCAGCCCAGCAGCTTCTACCTGGCCAATCTGGCCCAGCTTCAGCGCATTTTCAACATGGCGGGCCTCAACGTGCGGCTCGGCTCGATTGACCCTGCCGTCAAGAAAAACATCACGTTCGAGCTACAAAACGGCGACCATGTCACGCTGGAACCGGTCATTCGCAACAAGCGCCGCCTCGGCCTGAAAGACTTTGACCCCTGCACCATTTTGCTCAACAACGACCTGAGCGCCGGGGCGCCGGGCATTCTGGAAGAAATCTACGAGCAATACCTGCTGCCACCGCTGCACGCGGGTTGGACCACCCGGCGCAAGAGCACCCATTTCAAATGTTACGAGGAGGTGTCCAAACGCCTCGGCAAACTGCTGGGGGTTGACCCCTGGTTGATCCACCCGCTGTTTGACCGCTGCGAAAACGTCCATCTGGGCCAGGGCAGCGGATTCGATGCGCTGCAAACCCAGGTTGACAGCGTGCTGACCCGTGTCAAACGCAAATATAAAGAGTACGGCATCAAGGAAAAGCCCTTCGCGGTGGTGAAATCCGACCATGGCACCCATGAGCTGGGCATCGTCACCGTGCGTGATGGCAAAGACCTGCAGGCGCTGCAAGAACGCATCCAGACCCTGAACAAAGGCCGCAAATCACCCTTCCTGCCGCACGACTTCATGGTGCAGGAAGGCGTTCTGACGCAGGAACGCGTCAACGATGCCGTGGCCGAACCGGTGGTCTACATGATGGACCGTTACGTGGTGGGCGGCTTTTACCGGATCCATGCCGGGCGCGGCATCGACGAAAACCTCAACGCGCCTGGTGCCGGCTTCGTGCCCCTGGCTTTTGAGCACAGCACCCAATTGCCCCAGCCTGGCGTGAAACCGGGTGCCAGTGTGCCGAATCGCTTTTACATGTACGGCGTGGTGGGGCGACTGGCCATGCTGGCCGCCAGTTATGAGCTCGAGGCCACCGACCCCGACGCTCAGGATTTCGAATAGACGGCGTTTTTGACGCAAAATAGCGGTCCCTCATGACACGGAGTCCGGCGGCCTGACGCCTCCGGCAGACTATTTGGCAATATCTCAATCGTCGCTGCGCGCCCTCACCCTGGGTGCCATTGGTGTGGTCTATGGCGACATCGGCACCAGCGTGCTTTACGCCGTCAAGGAAGTTTTCGGCTCGGGGCATGTCCCCTTTACCACCGACAACGTGATGGGGATCCTGTCGATCTTCTTCTGGACACTGACCGTCATTATTTCGCTGAAATATGTGACCCTGGTGCTGCGCGCTGACAACAACGGTGAAGGCGGTCTGGTGGCCATGCTGGCGCTGGCGTCCCAGTCGGTCAAGGACAAACCCAGGTTACGCAAAGTGCTCTTGCTGGTTGGCATTTTTGGTACCTGTTTGTTTTACGGCGATGGCGTCATCACGCCGGCTATCTCGGTCTTGTCCGCCGTCGAAGGCCTGGAGGTGGTCTCACCCAACTTCAAGAAGGCAGTGATCCCGCTCACCCTGCTGATCCTGTTTGGCCTGTTTGCCGTGCAAAAACGCGGCACCGCCGACATCGGCAAGTTTTTTGGCCCGATCACGCTGGTCTGGTTTGCCTGTATTGCCGTGCTGGGTCTGTCGCACATCGTGCACAACCCCGAGATCCTGTTGGCACTCAGCCCGCATTACGCGCTGGTTTTCATGTGGGCCAATCCGCTCACCACGTTCATCATTCTGGGCGCGGTGGTGCTGTGCGTCACCGGCGGCGAGGCGCTGTACGCCGATATGGGACACTTTGGCAAAAAGCCCATCCGCCTGGCCTGGTTCTACGTGGTCATGCCCGCCTTGACACTGAATTATTTTGGTCAGGGTGCGCTGCTGCTGAGCAACCCCGAAGCTGTCAAAAACCCGTTTTTCATGATGGCTCCCGGCTGGGCACTGTTGCCGCTGGTGGGTCTGGCCACCCTGGCCACGGTAATTGCCTCGCAAGCGCTGATCACGGGGGCGTTTTCCGTCACCAAACAAGTGATCCAGTTGGGCTATTTGCCGCGCTTTCAAGTGTGGCACACCAGCGTCAAGGAGACCGGTCAAATCTACATGCCGTTTGTCAATTGGGGCCTGTTTGTGCTGATTGTGCTGGCGGTGATGCTGTTCAAGTCGTCGAGCAACCTGGCGGCGGCTTACGGCATTGCCGTGACGCTGGACATGCTGATCACCACCGTATTGACCTTTTTTGTCATTCGCTACGCCTGGCATTACCCGCTGGTGTTGTGCCTGGCTGCCACCAGCGTCTTTTTTGTGGTCGACCTGGCATTTTTCAGCTCCAACCTGCTCAAGCTCACCGATGGCGGCTGGTTTCCCTTGCTGATTGCAGCCGGGGTATTCACGGTGATGATCACCTGGAAGGATGGCCGGCGTCTGCTGAACAAGAAACTGGCCGCCGATGCCATTGATCTGAACAGCTTTCTGGAAGCGGTTTTCGTCAGCCCGCCCACCCGCGTCGCAGGGACAGCCGTGTTTTTGACGGCGGCGCCCGGCACCGTGCCCAACGCCATGTTGCACAACCTCAAGCACAACAAGGTGCTGCATGAAGTCAACCTGTTTGTCACCGTGGTGAACCATGAAGTGCCCTGGATCGGGATGGGCAAGCGACTGGAACTTGATGCACTGGGGCACGATTGCTGGCAGGTGGTGGTGAACTATGGCTTCAAGAACGACCCCGATTTGCCACGCGCCCTGCAACTGATGAAGGGCCGTGGCTTTGAACTGGAGCCAATGAGCACCAGCTATTTCCTGAGCCGCGACACCATCGCACCCACGCTGGGCAGCGGCATGGCCCCCTGGCGGGAGAAACTGTTTGCCCAGATGCACCTGAATGCCAGTGGTGCAGCCAATTTCCTCAAGTTGCCCAGCAACTCGGTGGTGGAGCTGGGCAGCAAAATTGAAATTTAATACCAGATACCTTGCGGGACAGACCGTTAGCTCTGCCCCCAACTGACTAAGGATACTCCCCGAATGAACCTGTTGTTTGTTGCCGACCCGCTGGAATCTTTCAAGATTTACAAGGACACCACCTTTGCCATGATGCGCGAGGCGCAGGCCCGCGGCCACCAAATCAGCGCCTGCGAGCCCAAAGACATCATGTGGCAGCGCGGTGCCTGCGTGACCGCCGCGGTGCGCAACATCACGCTCACCGGTGATCCGGTCCACTGGTTCAGCGCCGCCCAACACCAACCCGGCGACCGGTGTCAAGTCCTCAAGTACTTTGACGCGGTGGTGATGCGCAAGGATCCCCCCTTCGACAGCGAATTTTTCTACGCCACCCACCTGCTGGAGCAGGCCGAGCGCGAGGGCGCCAGGGTTTTCAACAAGCCGCGGGCCTTGCGTGATCACCCGGAAAAGCTGGCCATCCTGGAATGGCCCCAGTTCATTGGCCCGACCCTGGTCACGCGCGAGGCGCAGGACATCCGCCGTTTTCATGCCGAGCACCAGGACATCATCCTGAAACCGCTTGACGGCATGGGCGGCACAGGCATTTTCCGGGTCAGGCAAGACGGGCTGAACCTGGGCGCCATCATCGAAACACTCAACCAGGACGGTGCCCAGACCGTGATGGTGCAAAAATTCCTGCCCGCCATTTCCGAGGGCGACAAACGCATTCTGGTGATCGGCGGCCAGCCCGTGCCCTACTGCCTGGCGCGTATTCCGCAAGGTGGCGAAGTGCGCGGCAACCTGGCCGTGGGCGGTAAAGGCGTGGCGCAGCCCTTGAGCGCGCGTGACCGCGCCATTGCCGAGGCCATTGGCTCGGTGCTGGCCGAGCGCGGCCTGTTGTTGATGGGGCTGGACGTGATTGGCGACAGCCTGACCGAGATCAACGTTACCAGCCCTACCTGCTTCCAGGAGATTGCTGAGCAGACCGGTTTTGACGTGGCCGCCATGTTTGTCACGGCGCTCGAAGCGGCGGTGGCGCAGCCTCGTTGAACTGGGTGCTTGACGGGTGCGCCGGATGTATATTGGCGCCATGAACTCAAACCATCCACACCACCGCGCAGACCTCGTCCGCATTGCCACCCTCGCCATGACCGAGCGCGGGCTTGAACCCGAGTTCCCGGCGCGTGTTGAGCAGCAACTGGAGACCATCACCGGACCCGGCAGCGAGGTCGGTCCGGATATCCACGACCTGACGGCGCTGCTGTGGTGCTCCATCGACAACGAGGACTCGCGCGATCTGGACCAGCTCACGGTCTGCGAGTTGCTGGACGAGGACGTGGTCAGGCTGTGGGTGGCCATCGCCGATGTGGATGTGCTGGTCAAGAAAGACAGCGCCATCGACGAGCACGCACTGACCAACACGACTTCGGTTTACACCTCGGCCCGCATTTTTCCGATGCTGCCCGAGCGCCTGTCCACCGACCTCACCTCACTCAACTTCTCCGAGGATCGGCTGGCGCTGGTGACCGAGATGGTCTTCAACGCGGACGCCTCGCTGGCAGGCGCCACGGTGTACCGCGCCCGGGTACGCAACCAGGCCAAGCTGGACTATGACGCCGTCAGCGCCTGGATCGACGGTGATGCCGCGCTGCCGGTCGCAGCGGCGGCTGTGCCGGGCATGGAGGCGCAACTTCGCGCACAGGACGACCTGGCTCAGCGCTTGCGGGTGCGCCGGCGTGCCGAGGGCGCGCTGGATCTTGAGACCTTTCAGCCGCGCGCCGTGTTTCAGGGCGAGCAGGTGGTTGATATTCGCCAGCAAGTGCAAAACCGCGCGCGGCAGCTGATCGAGGAAGTGATGATTGCCACCAACGGTTGCACCGCACGTTACCTGGCAGGGCGGGGCGGCGCCTCGTTGCGGCGCGTGGTGCGCTCGCCCGAACGCTGGCAGCGCATTGTGGCCGTGGCCGAAGAGTACGGCGAAACCCTGCCCACCGAGCCCGATTCCAAAGCACTGGAGGCTTTTCTGGCCAAACGCCGCTTGGCCGATCCACTGCGTTTTCCTGATCTCTCGCTCGTCATTGTGCGGCTCATGGGCTCGGGCGAGTACGTGGTGGAGACGCCGGGTGGCCCGCCAAGCGGTCACTTTGGCCTGGCCGTGCGGGACTATACCCACTCCACGGCACCCAATCGGCGCTTTCCCGACCTGATTACCTCGCGTCTGCTCAAGGCGGCGCTGGCCGACCAGGCACCGCCTTATTCGAACACTGAACTGGCCGACCTGGCCCTGCACTGCACGCGCCAGGAAGATGCCGCCCAGAAAGTCGAACGGCGCATGCGCAAGTCCGAGGCAGCGCTATTGCTGGAGTCGCACATCGGTCAGCGCTTTGATGCGATCGTGACCGGCAGTACCACCGATGGCATTTGGGTCCGGATTTTCACGCCGCCGGCCGAGGGCAAGCTGGTGCGCGGCCAGACCAGTCTCAAGGTTGGCGACAAAGTTCATGTCAAGCTGGTGGCCACCGACGTAGAACGCGGTTTTATTGACTTTGTGACGATCGATTGATCACTCTACCACCCGCCAAGCGCGTGAATGCGCCCCAGAACAAGCTGCGGGCGTGAGTTGAGTGCCGTTTTTAACGCTTGTTAACGCAACAAAAGAAAAAGAACAATGATCAACACAATAGTACCGATACCGATGTACATGGCTGGCTCCATCGCGATGTCCGCCCTCTGTTGAGGGTGTGTTAACACGCGTTAGTATCCCAATTTACATTTTTCCAACATGACAGTCAGTGCTCTGGCGAACGCAGGGCCAGATAATTTCGATGGATGCACCGACGTTCGAAGAATCGGATATTCAATCGCTGCGTCCATAGCCCCGCTACTGGTTATGATCCGCCCCTTCGCGAAAGTTGTCCCTGATGTCATCCCCCGCCCCCACCACCGGCCTGAACCTGGCCCAGCAAGAAGCTGTGAACTTCATGCACGGCCCCTGCCTGGTGCTGGCCGGCGCCGGCTCGGGCAAAACCCGCGTCATCACGCACAAGATCGGCCGCTTGATCCAATCGGGCGTGGCGGCCAAAAATATCTTCGCCATCACTTTTACCAACAAGGCGGCGACCGAGATGCGTGAACGCGCCCGGGGTCTGATTGGCAAGGCGGCCAAGGACGCGGTCATTTGCACCTTTCACGCCCTGGGTGTGCGCCTGTTGCGCGAGGATGGCGCGGCATTGGGCCTCAAAGCGCAGTTTTCGATTCTTGACAGCGACGATGTCACCAGCATCCTGAAAGACGCCGGCGGCAGTGTCGATGCCGCCACCGCGCGCAGCTGGCAATGGACCATCAGCCTGTGGAAGAACCAGGGTCTCAACGCCGCCGCCGCCGCCGCCCAGGCCAGCAACGACAGTGAGCGCATCATCGCGCGCGTGATGGCGCACTACGAGGAGCGGCTCACCGCCTACCAGAGCGTCGACTTTGACGACCTCATCAGTCTGCCGCTCAAACTGCTGCAAAACCACGCGCATGTGCGGCAAAAATGGCAAAGACAGGTGGGGCATATCCTGGTGGACGAATACCAGGACACCAACGCCACCCAATACGACTTGCTGAAACTGCTGGTGGGTGGCAAGGACCCGGCACAGGCCAGTTTTACCGCGGTGGGCGACGACGACCAGTCCATTTACGGCTGGCGCGGCGCCACGCTCGACAACCTGAAGAAACTTCCCGTCGATTTCCCGGCGCTCAAGGTCATCAAGCTGGAGCAGAACTACCGCTCCACCGGCGCCATTTTGCGGGCCGCCAACAACGTGATCGGGCCCAACCCCAAGCTCTATCCGAAGAACCTGTGGAGCGACCTCGGCGAAGGCGAGCCGGTGCGGGTGGTGGACGCCGACACCGAGGAACACGAGGCCGAACGCACCGTGGCACGCATCCAGAGCCTGCGCGCCAGCGGCCTGAACCAGGCCGGTCCGCAGTTCAAGGAGTTCAGGGACTTTGCCGTGTTGTACCGTGCCAACCACCAGGCCAAAACTTTCGAGAAAGCGCTGCGCAAGGCGGCGATTCCCTACAAGGTGTCGGGTGGCACCAGCTTTTTCGACCGCGCCGAAATCAAGGACCTGTGCGCCTGGTTCCGGCTCTGGATCAACAACAACGACGACCCGGCGTTTTTGCGTGCCGTGACCACACCGAAACGCGGCATCGGTCACCAGACCCTGGCGCACCTGGGTGACTTTGCCACCAAATACCGGGTCAGCATGTTCGGGGCGCTGTTTTCCAGCAGTCTGGGCGCAGTGATCTCGGGCAAGGCGCTGGGCAGCCTGCACGAGTTCGGCCGCGAGATCAACGACCTGGAGTTCCGCGCCCGCCACACGCTGGGGGCCGAGTCCGCCAAGGCCTTTTTGCTGGACTGGCTGAAAGACATCGGCTTCGAGAAATACCTGTATGACGGCGAAGACAGCGAGAAAGTGGCGGCCGCGCGCTGGAGCAACGTGCTCGATTTTGTCGACTGGATGAGCGGGCGTTGCGGCGGCCAGATTGAAGACGCCGCTGGCGTCAGCACGGCGGGCGAGCTCAAGTCGCTGCTCGAAGTGGCGCAAACTGTGTCGCTCTTGTCCACCATCAGTGAACGCGAGACCGACCAAAACGTGGTCACGCTGTCGACGCTGCACGCTGCCAAGGGCCTGGAGTGGCCGCATGTGATGCTGGTCGGCGTGACCGAGGGCATGCTGCCCTTCAAGCTGCGCGACAACCCTGAAGCCGACGCCGGCAAAGAGTCCGCCGTGCAACGGGCCCAGGCGCAGGAGGCCGCCAGCGCCACCTTGACCACGCACCTGCAGGAAGAGCGGCGCCTGATGTACGTCGGCATCACCCGTGCCCAGCGCAGCCTGGCCGTGAGCTGGACACGCAAACGCAAGAAAGGCCGCGAAATGATTGCCGCCCAGCCCAGCCGTTTCATCGCTGAAATGGGGCTGGACCAGAACACCGTGAAAGAAGACCCGCGCGAAAAGCTCAAGGCCTTGCGCGCCGAGTTTGCGCAGAAGGCGCTTGAGGGAGCGGCGGCGCGGGCTTTGGTGCGTTAACAGAGAGACGACATGAACTGCACATCCGGATATCCAACGCCCGCCTGGCCATCAAAGCCCGGCACAGCAGCGGCTTGCACGCTGGTCTTTTCCGCGCTGGCTGGCGCTGCTACGGCGCAAAGCAGTCTTGACACTGCAGCGCCGGCCATGACCCCGGGCTGGCAACAGTGCAGTGCCTTGAAGGACGACAGCGTCGCCCGCCTGCAATGCTTTGATCAATGGGCGCAACAACAAGGCAAGCGGCCAGACAGCAGCCCGGGTGCCCCAGCCATGCCGGCGTCACCGCCACCGGTAGCGCCCGTCGTCATCACCATGACGGCACCCGAAGCCCACAACTGCAAGAACCCCCGATTTTCGGAACTGTCGCGCTTTTGGGAGTTGGAAGCGGGCAGCGATTGCGGCACCTTTGGCATTCGCGGCTACCACCCCATCAGCCTGTCGTGGATCGGCTCGGACAGTGTGAACAAACAACCCACGTCACCTTCGCCAGACCATACTGCGGCCAGCGTCACCGGTTTTATCAATTCAGAAATGCGCATCGGACTGTCGGTGCGCACCAAGATTGCCCAGGGTCTGCTGACCCATAACCAGCCGCTCATGCGTGATTCTCTGTGGTTTGGCTACTCACAGCAGTCCAACTGGCAGCTCTTCAGTGGCGACCTGTCGCGGCCATTCCGTACCACCGACCACGAGCCCGAACTGATCTACGTCTTGCCGACCGATGCCCCCCTGCCCTGGGGCTGGCGTCTGCGCTACAGCGGCATCAGCTTCAACCACCAGTCCAACGGTCAGCCCCTGCCGCTGTCGCGCAGCTGGAACCGCA
>NZ_JAMPXE010000011.1 GCF_023701345.1 Rhodoferax sp.
AAATTCATCGAAGGCTGGTCAAGCTTTCGGGTCAGCACGCTTGGGCTGTTGCAGATTGGCCGCAATGCGGGAACGCAGGTGATCCAGTTGTTTGGGCGCGGGGTGCGACTGGCCGGTGTGGGCGGGCAGCTCAAGCGCGCTGACCATATGCCACATCTGGGGCCACATCCAGCGGGCATTGCCCTGGCTGAAACGCTGTATGTGTTTGGCGTCAAGGCCGAATACATTCAGACCTGGCTCGACACCCTGAGCCGCGAGGGCATGCCGGCCCAAAGTGCCGTGTTGCCAGTCAGCCTGCGCGCTGACCTGGATGCCCTGGCGCTGCAGGTGCCCTTGCATGACGAGGCCCGGCTGGCGGAATTTGGCCAGCGCTGTGTTGCCTTTGTGGCGACGGAACATAGCGGTGTGCAGATCGATTTGTCCAGCCATTTGGTCATGCAGGACGGGGTGGGTGAAAAGCAGCCTTTGGACATGGCCGTGGCCGTGCAACAGCATGCGGCCAGCGACTTGTTGTGGCACTGTGTCAGCGCCGAGACGCTGTTTCAGCATGCCCAGCGCTGCAAGCGCCAGCAAGACATGCAACAGCTTTGGGTGACCCCCAGCAGCGGCTGGCATTGGCTGCAAGCCGTGCGGGTCAGTGTGCCCACGGTGTTGTTGCCGCTGACGACCGAGGTGCAACAGCGTTTGCGCCATGAGGTACTTGCCCAATGGGAGGCGGCGCTGGGCCGCTGCATGCGCCGCGCCCGACTGAAGTTCTTGACAGGGCAACCCAAGTCAGAGTTGATGTCCGGGGTTCATGCCAATTTTCCAATGCAAACGCTGCCCGATGGCACGACCCGAATGGGCTACCGCATTGAGGCCATGTTGGCCGAACCCATCATGAAGGCGGCATTGGATGCGCTGCAAAAAAGCCTGAAGAGTGCCAAACTCAAGCCCCATGGCTGGGAGCGCATCGTGGCTTTGTTGCGCGAAGAAGTGGGCGAAATCGACCTGCACGACACCCTCGATCATGTGCTCAGGGCGCTGGCCGAAGGCACCGACGTTGACGAGCTGTCATTGCCGCTGCCGCGGCTGCACATTCCCCAGCATTTATACACCCCGCTACTACTTGCCGCACCGGCTGCCGTGGTGGAAGCGGGGGCGCAATTGAGCTTGCTGGATGATCAACCGATCACCTTGCGCATATCGCCACCGCCGCTTGAAAACAGTGAGGCCCGTCTGGTATGGGATGTACGCCGTATCTGGGAACGTCTGCACACGCAAGCGCAGTGGACGGGCGTGGAGGTGGTGTTGCTGCGCAACCTGGCCGGCGTCGGGGTCGGCTTGTTTGCTGCCGAGGGTTTTTACCCGGACTTTTTGCTGTGGCTCAAACGCGGCAACAAACAGGCGCTGGCTTTTGTGGAGCCCAAGGGTTTGCGCCACCAATGGCCTACCGACAAATTTGATTTGCTGGAAAAAGTGGTGCCCGCCTGGAAATTTTCGGTGCCAGTCTGTGGCTTTGTGCTGAGCAGCAACAGCGAGCAAGAGCTGCAAACGCACCAGGTGGGGTTCACCTGGGCGACTGCGCCGTCGGTGTTGTTGCACCAGGATAGCGACGGGCTGTACGTTGAACGGTTGCTGGCCAGGCTGCTGGCCAGGTTGCCCGCCTGACCCCGCTCAATCCGGATGAGTAGGTCTCAATCCATCACCTGCACCGGCACCCGCTGCGCCAGCGCGCACATCAACTCGTAGCCCAGCGTGCCGGCCGCCTGCGCAACTTCGTCAATACCCAGCGCCACACCGTTGGCAGCGCGCCCCCACAGCGTTACCTCGCTGCCCATGCCGGCCTCGGGCACTGGCGTCAGATCCACCGCGATCATGTCCATGCTGACGCGCCCGATCAGCCGGCTGCGCACCCCCGCCACCAGCACCGGCGTGCCGGTCGGACACACACGCGGGTAACCGTCGGCATAACCACAGGCCACCACGCCAAGGCGCATCGGTGCTTCTGCCACAAACCTTGAGCCGTACCCGACGCTGGCGCCCTGGGGGATGTCCTGCACCGCGATGATTTTTGCCGCCAGGGTCATGGCCGGTTGCAGGCCCCATTCGGCGGCCAGGTGCTCGGGGTGATCAGGCGAGCTGCCATACAGGCTGATGCCGGGACGAATCCAGTCCGAAGCCGTCACAGCCTCGGTATGACGCAGGCTGGCGGCGCTGTTGCTCAACGAGCGCTCGCCAGGCAGGTCGCGCGTGACCTCATTGAAGCAGGCCATTTGCGCGGCAATGCCCTGGCCGCCATCGGCATCGCTGAAGTGCGTCATGAGCGATATCTCGTCGACCTGCGGCAAGGCGTTCAGCCGCGCCCAGGCACTGCGGTAACACGCCGGGGTAAAACCCAGCCGGTTCATGCCCGAGTTCATTTTCAAGAACACCCGATGCCCGACATGGGTCTTGCAGGCCGCCAGCATGTCAATTTGTTCGTCGCAATGCACCGTGTGCCATAAATCAAGGCGCGAGCACAGCTCGAGGTCGCGCGCCTCGAACACGCCTTCCAGCAACAAAATGGGGCCGCGCCAGCCCAGGTCGCGCACCCGTTGGGCTTCCGCCAGGTCGAGCAAGGCAAAGCCATCGGCGCTGCGCAGACCCTCAAACACGCGCTCAATGCCGTGGCCATAGGCATTGGCCTTGACCACCGCCCAGACTTTGGCGTCAGGGGCGGCCCGGCGGTTGCGGGCCAGGTTGTGCTGCAGCGCAGCGGTGTGGATGGTGGCGAGGATCGGGCGGGGCATAAAAGCTCTGGGGAAATTGCGTTAGGGTGATTTTGACATTGCGCCGGCGTGCTATAACCCGGTACCGTTTGGAGACACGTCACCCCTTAAAGCGCCGTCCCTGGGCGCTTACAAAAAATCATCGATGAAACGCGGCTTTTTTACCATCATGTCAGCGCAGTTTTTCAGCTCGCTGGCCGACAACGCCTTGTTTGTAGCCGCCGTGCAATTGCTGCGCACCAGCCACGCCCCGCAGTGGCAACAGGCCGCGCTGGTACCGATGTTTGCGCTGTTTTACGTGGTGTTGGCGCCTTTTGTGGGGGCGTTTGCCGACTCCATGCCCAAGGGCCGGGTCATGCTGATCAGCAACTTCATCAAGGTCGGGGGTTGTCTTTTCATGTTGTTTGGCACCCATCCGTTGCTGGCCTATGCCATCGTCGGCCTCGGGGCTGCGGCTTATTCACCGGCCAAGTACGGCATCCTGACCGAACTCCTGCCGGCCTCGCAACTGGTCAAGGCCAACGGCTGGATCGAGGGTCTGACGATTGGCTCGATCATTTTGGGCGTGCTGCTGGGCGGCCAGCTGGTGGGGCGCCATGTGTCGCGCCACTTGTTGGCCATTGACATCCCCGGCATTGACACCGGCATCAACAACCCGGCCGAGGCCGCCATTGCGGTGCTGATTTTTGTCTACCTGCTGGCCGCCTGGTTCAACACCCACATTCCACTCACCGGCGTGTTGATGCGCCCCATGCCCAAGCGGCTGCTGACCCTGCTGCCCGATTTCTGGACCTGCAACGCCCGTTTGTGGCGCGACAAGCTGGGGCAAATCTCGCTGGCGGCCACCACCCTGATCTGGGGCGTGGCGGGCAATCTGCGCTTTATTGTGCTGGCCTGGGCCGCCGCCGCTCTGGATTACTCGGTGACGCAGGCGTCGGCCTTGCAGGGGGTGGTGGCGATTGGCATGGCGGTCGGTGCGGTCGTGGCTTCCATGCGCATGCGCCTCGAAGACGGCCCGCGCGTGATCACCCTGGGCATTGTCATGGGCCTGCTGATCATCGGACTGATCTTCATCACCAATGTCTGGGTGGCGGCACCGTTTTTGATCCTGCTCGGTGCTTTGGGTGGCTTTTTGGTGGTGCCCATGAATGCCCTGCTGCAGCACCGCGGCCACAACCTGATGGGCGCCGGGCGCTCCATCGCCGTGCAAAACTTCAATGAACAAGCCTGCATCCTGGTGTTGGGCGCGCTCTACAGCCTGTCCACCGGGCTCGGTTTGCCGACCTTTGCGGCAATCACCGGCTTTGGCCTGGTGATTGCCGGCTTCATGTGGCTGATCCGGCGCTGGCATGCGCGCAACCTGGCGCACCACCATGAGGAAGTTGACCGCTTGCTGGCCATTGCCCGCGATGACAAGGCTCACGGCTGATTGAGGGAAATCATGACAACTGTTTATGACTTTGAAGCGCTGTCGATCGACGGCAAGCCGGTGGCATTGAAAAAGTTCAAAGGCAAGGCGCTGTTGATCGTCAACACCGCCAGTGCCTGCGGCTTTACGCCCCAGTTTGCCGGCCTGGAAAAGTTGC
Source organism: Rhodoferax sp. (assembly GCF_023701345.1). Taxonomy (GTDB): domain Bacteria; phylum Pseudomonadota; class Gammaproteobacteria; order Burkholderiales; family Burkholderiaceae_C; genus Rhodoferax. The sequence continues at coordinate 4,337 of NZ_JAMPXE010000011.1, forward strand.
ATGAGACTTATGGCCCGCACGGTCTGGTGGTGCTGGGTTTCCCATGCAACCAGTTTGGTGCGCAGGACGCTGGCAGCAATGGCGAAATTGCCGAATTTTGCCAGCTCAACTATGGTGTCACCTTCCCGATGATGGCCAAGATCGAGGTCAATGGTGCGCAGGTCCACCCGCTTTACCAATGGCTGGCGGCTGAGGCGCCCGGCCTGCTGGGCAGCAAATCGATCAAGTGGAACTTCACCAAGTTTCTGGTCGGCAAGGACGGTCGGGTGCGCAAGCGCTACGCGCCCACGGACACGCCAGAGAGTCTGACCAAAGACATTGAAGCTGCATTGGCAGCCTGAATAAATGAGGTCTTAGCGCACCACCGTGCGCAACCGCTGCGCCGCTTCGCGCAGCCCGGCGGCGGTCGCATCCCAGCCCAGGCAGGCATCGGTGATCGAGACGCCGTAGCGCAGGTCCTTGGGGTCGGCCAGCTTCTGGTTGCCCTCGAACAGATTCGATTCCAGCATCACGCCTTTGATGGACCGGCAGCCGTCCACGACCTGCCCCACCACATCTTTCAGCACCAAGCTTTGCAGCGCGTGGTTTTTGCGCGAATTGCCATGGCTGCAATCGACCACAATATTCACCGGCAATTTGGCGCGTGCCAGCTCGGCCTCGGCTTGCGCGATGGCCACCGAGTCGTAGTTGGGGACGCTGCCGCCGCGCAGGATCAGATGGCCATGGGCATTGCCGCGGGTCTGCGTCAGGGCCACCTGGCCTTCGCCATTGATCCCCAAGAAGGTGTGTGGCTGGGCGCTTGACAGCATGGCGTTGAGCGCCACGTCGAGGTTACCGTCGGTGCCGTTCTTGAAGCCCACCGGACTCGACAGGCCGCTGGCCATTTCGCGGTGGGTCTGACTCTCAGTGGTACGGGCACCAATCGCGCTCCAGGCAATCAGGTCGCCCAGGTACTGCGGCGTGATCGGGTCCAGCGCCTCGGTGCCACAGGGCAAGCCCATGTCGTTGAGGTCCACCAGCAACTGGCGCGCCAGATGCAAGCCCTCTTCGATGTGGAACGAGTCGTCCATGCGCGGGTCATTGATCAGCCCCTTCCAGCCGACCGTGGTGCGCGGTTTCTCAAAATAGACCCGCATCACGATCAGCAGTTGATCCTTCAGTTCATCGGCCAGCGCCTTGAGCCGTTGCGCGTAGTCCCGGGCCGCCACCAGGTCGTGAATCGAGCACGGCCCCACCACCACCAGCAAGCGCGGGTCACGCCCCTGCAAGATGTTGGCCACGGCGGTGCGGGCCGCGCTGACGGTCTGGGTGGCGAGGTCGCCAGCGGGCACGGCGTCGTGTAATGCGCTGGGCGGCAGCAAGGTTTGCTGCGACAGCACGTTCAGATTTTCAAAGGCGTTTGGAAAGGTCATGGTTTTATCAATCAAGGCAGGCTATCCGGCCCATTTTATGGGCGTGACTCGCTCCTCTTTTCAGAAATCAAAGCGCGCGCCTTGCGCCAGCAAACATCTAGCCAATCGACTCGACCTGGCGCGACTGCTCGTAGGCGCTGCCAAAGCGGTTGGCCAGCAGATCCGGCAACACCACCTGCTCCTGGCGGATGAAGCCCGACATCGGCAACCTGCCTTCGCGGAACAGATCCACCGCCGCGCAGATACCGGCGGCGGTGGTGATCTGGATCGCGCTCATGGGGTGTTCTTCGGAGCGGTCGGCAAAAATCTTGCGCGCAAACACTTCCTGCACAAACTGGCCGTCGCGCTCGCCACTGACTGTCACAAACACCAGCACCACGTCCTGCATGGTGAGCGGGATCGAGCGCCTGAAGATGGCCTTGAGCGTGGCCTGATCGTGCTGCATCCCCAATTCCTGCAGCAGCATTTTCATCAGATCGCGGTGACCGGGGTAACGCACGGTTTTGTAATCCAGCGTTTGCACCCGGCCCCTGAGGGTGTCGCACAGCGTGCCCAGGCCGCCCGAGGTATTGAAGGCCTCGTACTCGGTGCCGTCCAGCGAGAAATGCTCCATGCCCTCGAGCGGCAGCGCCTCGATCAGCTCGCCGTTGTGGATGGCTTCGCAGGGATGGCAGTACTCGTTGATGAGGCCGTCGACACTCCAGGTCAGGTTGTATTTGAGCGCGTTGGTCGGGAACGCGGGCAGCGCGCCGACACGCATCTTGACCTCGCGCAGGCTGCTGAATTTTTGGCTCAGGTGGTGCGCCACGATGCCGATAAAACCCGGCGCCAGACCGCACTGCGGCATGAAAGCCGTTTTGGCCCCGGACGCCAGTTGCATGATGCCGCGCGTCGCGGCCACGTCCTCGGTCAGGTCAAAGTAGTGACAGCCCGCCGCCTTGGCCTGGGTGGCCACGGTGAGCGCCAGGTGGTAAGGCAAGGCGTTGATGACCGCATCGAAACCTTGCAAACACTGCAACAACTCAGCCGCATTGGCGGTGTCCACCAGTTCGGTCTCCAGCTTGAGGTGGCTCAGGCTTTTCAGCGCCACCACGCTGCAGTCCACCACCTTGAGTTGGTAGTCGCCACTGCCTGAGAGCAGCCTGGCAATCACCTGGCCAATGTGGCCGGCACCCATTAAAACAACACGCATCCTGTGCTCCTTGAAGCCATTGTGAATGCGTTCAGTTTAAAGACAAGTATTGTCAGATGGATGGGTAAATTCGACGACAAATGGTCAGAAAATGTCAATCTGACGTTTAAATACTCATATTGACCAAATTAAACCCGCCATGCCCGCTCCGCTTACCCCGACTCCACCCGCCCTGCGCGATGCGCTGGACCGCGAACTGATCGCCCTGCTGCAAGCCAACGCGCGCGAATCCGCCGCCAATCTGGCGCGCAAACTCGGCACCGCGCGCACCACCGTGCTGGCCCGCTTGAACCGGCTGGAACGTGAGGGCGTCATTGCCGGCTACACCGTGCGGCTGGCGCAGGACGTGCTGAACCAGGGGCTGCAGGCGTTTGTCGGCCTGACGGTGCAAGCCAAAGCCGGGCGCGAGGTCGAGACCCGTCTGGCGCGCATGCCCGAGGTGCGCCAGTTGTGCGCGGTCAGTGGCGAGTTTGATTACGTGTTGTTGCTGCGCGCCGAATCTGCCGTGCGGCTCAACACCTTGCTCGACGACATGCGCAACCTGGATGGCGTGGTGAAAACCACCACCTCGGTGGCATTGGCCTGGAAGATTGAGCGCACCTGAGCCATAAGGCGCCAACCCGGCCCATGATTTGTTGCCCGCACCGCCAAAAAGGGGAAAACCAGCCGCCATAATGAGACAAGTTCTCATAGCCAAAACATGCCTGTCAGTCGACCTTTTCCCCATGTTGTTGTGATCGGCGCCGGTATTGTGGGCGCGGCCACCGCCTTTTATCTCAGCCGCGCCGGTGCCCAGGTGACCGTGCTGGACGCGCAAACGCCGTCAGCGGGCGCCACCGGTGCTTCGGACGGCGCGGTGTCGGTGGCCAGCAAACGCCCCGGCGTGATGATGCAACTGGCGCGCCAGGCGCGCGACCTCTATGCCCAGCTGGTGCGCGAAGAAGTTTTGACCGACTTGTTCCATACCCGCCCCACTTACCTGTTTGCCCGCTCCGAGCTGGAAGTGGCGGTGATTGCCGCCCAGCAGCGCGACCTCGACAACCAGGGCGAGGCCACACTGTGGCTCGACCGCGCCATGCTGATGCGGCGCGTGCCGGGTTTGGGCACCAGCGTATTGGCCGGGCTCAAGGTGCCCAAAGACGGCCATGCCATTGGCTACCAAGTGACGCACCGCTTGTTGTCCTGCGCCAACGTGGTGCCCATGCGCCACACCCCGGTGCTTGATCTGGTGCTGTCCAACGACCGCGTGATCGGCGTCGAGACCCCGACCGGGCAGATTCTGGCTGACGTGGTGGTGCTGGCAGCCGGCATCGATTCAATGGCTTTCCTGGGCCTGGACAAGGTGATGATCCCGCGCAAGGGGCAGTTGATCGTGACCGACCGCGCCGCGTTTGGCTATGCGGTGCTGCCCGGCCCGCTGATGTCGGCGAGTTACCTGGCGTCCAAACACACGCCTACCGTCCAGCAAAGTTCGGTGAGCCTGGTGATTGACCCGCTGCGCACCGGCCAGTTCTTGCTGGGCAGCAGCCGCGAGACCGGCATACTGGATCGACAGACCGACATCCGCACGGTGGCCACCATTTTGCGTGAGGCCATTGACGTCTATCCGCCGCTGGCGCGCCAACGCGTGATCCGCACCTTTGCCGGCATTCGCGCCACCACCGAAGACGGCCTGCCCATTGTCGGCCGGCATCCGGAACTCGACGGCCTGATCGTCGCTACCGCCATGCAGGGCGACGGCATTTGCCTGGGGCCCCTGGTGGGTGCCGCCGTGGCGCGCTGGGCGCTGGGACAGGACAGCGCGCAAGACTTTGCCGCCTTGTCACCCGCGCGTTTTCTGAAAGTCTGAAACCTTGCGGGTCAGACCACTCACGCAGCGACGTGCTCTGACCCCAACCAACTTGAAACCTTGCGGGTCAGACCACTCGCGCAGCGATGTGCTCTGACCCCAACTATTTAAGGTTTGTCGTGAAAGCGCGCCAAAAAGGCCTGGGTGGCAGCCTGCTGCGGGTGGTCGATCACGGCTTTGGCCGGTCCGCTTTCCACCACCACGCCGTCGCGCATAAACACCAGCACGTCGGCCACCTCGCGGGCAAAGGCAATCTCGTGGGTGACGATCACCATGGTCATGCCGTCTTTGGCCAGCGCCTGGATCACCGCCAGCACCTCACCCACCAGTTCGGGGTCGAGCGCCGAGGTGGCCTCGTCAAACAGCATCACCTGCGGCTGCATGGCCAGCGCGCGGGCAATCGCCACGCGCTGTTTCTGGCCGCCCGAGAGCTGCTGCGGATGCGCCTCGGCCTTGTCCGCCAGACCCACCTTGTCAAGCAGTTGCAACGCTTGTTCCCGCGCTTTTGCCTTGGGCGTGCGCAGCACGGTGACCATGCCCTCCATCACGTTTTGCAGCGCGGTCATGTGCGGGAACAGGTTGAAATGCTGGAACACCATGCCGGTGTTGGCGCGAAAGCGCGACAGCACGCGGTCGCCGGGCAGCTTGGTACTGGCGCCCTGGTAGCTGAATTCATGCTCACCCACCCGGATGCTGCCGGCGTCGGGCATGGTGAGCAGGTTGATGCAGCGCAACAGGGTGGATTTGCCAGAGCCAGACGGCCCCACCAGGGCCACCACCTGGCCCTTGTCCACGCGCATCGACACATCTCTTAATACAAGGTTGTCGCCAAACTGCTTGCGCAGGCCACGGATTTCAATCATGGATTTTCCCAGCAGAATTTAAGTATCGGCGCGCCGCTCCAGCCGCTTGATCAGGCTGGTGGCGGGCACCAGAACGGCCAGGTACATCAACGCAATCAGCGTGTAGGTTTCCAGCGGGCGGTAGGTTTCATGCACCACGGCCTGCGCCTGGTAGACCAGATCCGGCAGCGCCACGATGGAGACCAGCGAGGTGTTCTTGAGCTGCATGATCGACTGGTTCAGCAGCGGCGGCGTCATGCGCCGCAGCGCCTGCGGCAACACCACGCGGCGCATGATCTGAAACCGCGTCATGCCCAGGGCGCGCGCGGCCTCGGTCTGGCCGACCTCGATCGAAATGATGCCGCCGCGGATGATCTCGGAGTAAAACGCGCCGCCGTAGAGCGACAGCGCCAGCACCGCCGCCATGGCCGGCGACATCTCGATGCCCAGCAGCACCGGCAGCGCGTAGTAAAACCAGATGATCTGTACCAGCACCGGGGTGGATCGAAACAGCTCCACATAACCCTTCATGGGCCAGCGCACCACGCCCCAGCGCGACAACTGCCCCATGCCGGCGATCAGGCCAAACAGCAGTCCCAGGGCGATGCACATCACGGTGTAGCCCAGGGTGTAGAGCAAGCCGGTGGCAAACAGGCTGCGGTATTCCCACAAAAATTCAAAATTCCACTGGTACACAGGGTCTCCCGTCAATCAATCGCACTTCAAAACTTGACGATCACCGGGATATCTTCCGGCTTGATGCCCATCAGCTTGTCCAGATTCGACAGCACGATCGGATTCACCTTGTCGGCAGCGCGCAGCTCGGTGATCCACTTGTCCACGTAGATTTGCCAGGTTTTGTCCTGTTCTTTGCGCAGACCGGCATTGGTGGTGGTGCCCTTGATGGGCTCGGGCACGATCAAATGGCCCACATTGGGGTTTTTCTTGAGGATGCCGGCCGACACCGTGACCACCAGCGGCTGCACGTCGGCACGGCCGGTTTGCACCGCCATGGTGGCATCGTTGGATTTTTCAAAGCGCAGGATCTTGGCCTTGTCGTACATGGCCGTCACCAGGTTGTCGTAGGACGAGCCGACGTCCACGGCAATCGTCACCTCGGGCTTGTTCAGGTCATCCCAGGTCTTGGCCTGAAAGCCTTTTTTGGCAATCAGCGTGAACGCGTTCTGGTACAGCGGCACGGTGAAATCGATCACCTCGCGGCGTTGCGGCGTCGGATTGAGGCCAAAAAAGATGTCGAGCTTGTTGGTCTGCAAATCCAGCACTGAATTGCCCCAGGTGGTCTCGGTCACCACCAGCTTGACGTTGAGCCTGGCTGCCAGGTCTTTGGCCAGGTCGACCATGATGCCGCTCCACTCGCCGGTGGCCAGGTTTTTCTGGTAATTTGGCGGCGCACCGGCGACCGCGCCGACGCGCAGGGTTTTGCTGCTGTTGATGCGATCCCAGGTGGTTTGATCCGCGCTGGGTGCCTGGGCCAGCGCAGTGCCGGTTAAGCAGCTGGCCGCCAGAGCGGCCACACCCATTGTGAAATGGCGTCGTTGGTTCAGTGTCATCGTCTTCTCCTGGTGAGGGCAAATACATTGCCGGTTGCAAAAATAATCGACCGCTCATGCATCGGTGTAGGCCGCCAGCGCCGCCACGGACACCGGCCGCAACGGCCAGCGTGGCGTGCTGCCGTGCAGCGCACCGAGTTCAAACGGCACCCCTGTCTCGGCCGCAAATTCCTGGACCGTGCGGGCACAAAAGCGGCCCTGGCAAGTTCCCATGGCAAAACGTCCCACCACGCGCATTTCATGCGGCGAAGCCGCGCCCTGGAGTGCGGCCAAGCTGGCGGCGCGCAAGCCTTCACAACGGCAAACCACCGTTTCGGGCGTCATGCTTGGTGCGGGTGTGTGGTAGAGCGTGCGCAACGCCGCCTGCGTGCGCCGGGCGGCCTGCAACTGGCTGTCAAAATTCGCCATGCCATTGAGATGTCCCAAGGCCAGCGCAACCTGCTGGGCGGCGCGGCGGCCATCGCTGATGGCTGCATCGGCGCCCAACACTTCACGACAATCCCCAGCCCACAGCACCGGCAAGCCCGGCGCATCCTGGCGCGGCAAGCCGGTCTGGTTGGCATCCAGGCCATCGTGCAAAGCCAGATGCGCCACCTCATGCACCCGGGTTCGGCCATGGTGATCGACCACGGCCACGCGCAGACCGTGGGGCAGCGCTTCTATGGCGCTGACCCTGCAACCGGTGCGATAAGGCACGCCGGACTGCAACAGCTGCCAGGCATAACCCAGGGCTTCCGCCAGCTGCGGCCAACTGCGCATGCCGTTGAATGCCGCGCCAGGCTGCGCCAGCACGGCACGAAAAGGCTGGCCCCGCTCCAGCACAGCCAGCGGCGGATTGCCCGCAGCGGCCAATTGCGCCGCCAGGGCCAGCGGCAGGGGCCCGCTGCCCGCCACCAGGATCGGACCCCGGGGGACCTCACCGGTTTCCTTGAGCTGCACCTGCATGCCACCTGCCGTGGTCACACCCGGCAACTCCCAGCCGGGCACCGGCAACACCCGCTCAATGCCACCGACCGCCATCACCACCGCCTTGGGGCGCACGCTGCGCACGCGCCCCGCAACACGGTCATCAAGCAGATAGCGGCCATCCCTCTCCACGCCCAGAAAGACAGACTGGAATTGCAGGCTAAGCCGGTCGCCCACCTGTTGTACCTGGTCCAGCAAGCCCTGCCAGCGGCGTTGGTGGTGCGGGTTGCGCCTGATCTGGCTGGTACCCGCGCCCGCGTAGGCGCGATGGATGGCGCCGCCGAGCCGGTCACGCTGCTCGGCCAGCAGCACCGACAAGCCCATGCCGGCCAGCTCCACCGCAGCGGCGACCCCCGCCGGGCCGCCACCGACCACGAGCACGTCAGGCTGCCACACGATGCACCTCACGGGCCGGCAGCGCAGCCAGGGTGAGCTGTGCCCCGGCGCGGGCCGGCGTCAGACAGGCTTCTACCGGCGCCGCGCCATTGACCGACACCAGACAGGCCTGGCAGGCGCCAATGCCGCAAAAATAGCGGCCGCGCAATTGCCCCATGGCCGGCCCCAGATCAGCCACACCGGCACGCTGCAACGCGGCAGCAAAGCTCTCCCCCGGTCGGAACAGCACCGGGTAACCCAGCCAGAAAAAGGTCTCGTCCATCATGATGGTGGTCATTACATTTGAGCAAATCGAGTGACGTATTAAACCCGAAATCAATCCGGTCCAGAGCGGTAAAAGCCGGCGAACTGACTAAACTGCGCAAAGCATTTCCAGATCGCACAATAACGCGCTTCACATGCAGGAACCCAACACACCATGAACAGCAACATTTCCCTGATCGGCGCCCCCACCGACATTGGCGCCGGCAGCCGCGGCGCCAGCATGGGGCCGGAAGCCCTGCGTGTGGCCCACATTGCCACGGTGCTGGAAGGCCACGGCCTGCAGGTGCTTGACCGGGGCAATCTGAGCGGCCCGAGCAACCCGTGGTTGCCACCGGTGGACGGTTACCGCCACCTGGCCGAGGTTGCCGCCTGGAACCAGACCGTGCATGATGCGGTGTACGCCGAGCTCCAGCAAGGTCGGCTGCCCATTTTGCTGGGTGGCGACCATTGCCTGGGCCTGGGTTCGATCAGCGCGGTGGCGCGCCACTGCCGCGACAGCGGCAAAAAACTGCGCGTGTTGTGGCTTGACGCCCATGCCGACTTCAACACCGCCACGCTCACCCCGAGCGGCAATATCCACGGCATGCCGGTTGCCTGTTTGTGCGGTCACGGGCCGGAGGTGCTGACCCGGATCGGCGGTCAGGTGCCCGCCATCAATCCCAAGTGGGTGCGCCAGATCGGCATTCGCAGCGTCGATGAAGGCGAAAAGCGCCTGGTGCACGAAGCCGGGCTGGAAGTGTTTGACATGCGCTTCATCGACGAGATGGGCATGCGCGCCGCCATGGAGCTGGCGCTCGCGCTGGTCGACGCCAATACCCACTTGCATGTGAGCTTTGACGTCGACTTTCTCGACCCCGACATTGCGCCCGGCGTGGCCACCACGGTGCGCGGCGGCCCGACTTACCGCGAGGCGCAACTGTGCATGGAAATGATTGCCGACACCGGTCGGCTAGCGTCCCTGGACGTGATGGAACTCAACCCGGCGTTTGACGTGCGCAACCGCACCGCCGAAGTGGCGGTGGACCTGATCGAGTCGCTGTTCGGCAAGAGCACGCTGATGCGCAAGACGACTCATTGAGCAAGCAAGGCGCCGAACAGGTTTTTCGGGTCGGCCATTTCAGGAATCAGGGCGATGGGCTCACCCAGCCCCAAGGCGCTCGCCGTCGCCAGCATGTAACGCAGCGCCGAGTAGTCTTCCAGCGCAAACCCGACCGAATCGAACACCGTGACTTCCCCGGCATGTTGGCGCCCCGGGCGCTGACCGGCCAGCACCTGCCACAACTCGGTCACGGCAAAGTCGCGCGGCATTTGCTGAATGTCGCCCTCAGTGCGGGTTTGCGGCGTGAATTCCACAAACACGCTGCCCCGCTGCAGGATGTCGGCGTGCAGCTCGGTCTTGCCCGGGCAGTCGCCGCCGACGCCGTTGATGTGCACGCCCGGCTCGACCATGTCAGGCGTCAGGATAGTGGCGTTGGTCTTGTCGGCGGTCAGGGTGGAGACGATGTCCGCGCCCTTGACGGCCTCGGCGGTGCTGGCACACACGGTGATGTTCAAACCCGAGTCCTTCAGGTTGGCCACCAGCTTGGCGGTGGCCGCCGGGTCGACGTCAAACAGGCGCAGCGACTCAATGCCCAACAAGTGCTGGAAGGCCAGCGCCTGGAATTCGCTTTGGGCACCGTTGCCGATCAAGGCCAGCACGCGGCTGTCCGGGCGCGCCAGGGCCTGTGCCGCCAGCGCCGAAGTGGCGGCGGTGCGCAAGGCCGTGGTCAGCGTCAGCTCGCTGAGCAGCAGCGGGATGCCGGTGGCCACGTCGGCCAGCACGCCAAACGCCATCACGGTAGACAGGCCAATGCGGGTGTTTTTGGGGTGGCCATTGACGTACTTGAAACTGTAGAGCCGGTCGTCGGCAATCGGCATCAGCTCGATCACACCGTCTTCTGAATGGTTGGCGACGCGGGCCGATTTGTCAAAATCGGGCCAGCGCAAAAAATCGGCACGGATGTTCTCGGCAATGCCGGCGATACAGGCGCTCACGCCCTGTATGCGGATCAGCCGGACCATCTCGGGCGCACTCAAGTAAAGGGTGGCAACGCTCGGCCTGGTGGCGCTGGTAAAAGTGGTGTTTGCAGTCATGATCATTGGCTCAGTCAGAGGGTTTTTTCGGTCAAGACAAGTGTGATGCAAGCTGGCGATAAATCAAATCGGCAAAAGTGTGCTGTTTTGCGCCAAAATTGGCGTTTTGATAATTTCAATTAGCTTTTTGACACCATGGATGAACTTGACCAAAACCTGATCGGCCTGCTGCGGCAGAACGCCCGCATGAACGTGGCCGACCTGGCCTACAAGCTCAAGGTGTCGCGCGGCACCGTGACCAACCGCATCCGCAAGCTCGAAGACAGTCAGGTCATTCTGGGCTTCACCGTGAAATTGCGGCCCGAATCGGAGCCTGACCGGATCCGGGCCTGGATGGAGGTGCTGGTCGAAGGCAACCAGACCCGGCTGGTGATTGCCAGCTTGCTGGGCGAGCCCGGCGTGGCAGCCCTGCACGACACCAATGGCCGCTGGGACCTGCTGGCCGAACTTGAGGCGACCTCGATGGCCGAGCTGTCGCAGATTCTGGAGCGCATCCGCCTGATCAAGGGCATCCGCAGCACCGAGACCAACATCCACCTGGCGACCTACCGCTAGCATCCATCGACACGTCAATCCATGCGGCACGGGTCCACGCTGTCAACTAGCCAGGGAACGGTTTGGAGCCTGCAACCCGCATAATTCACGATTGATTTACATTTGCTTACACAGCAGACCGTGGATACCTATTGAACATTCACTTTCATAAAACCATGTTGCCGCCCTGGATGGCCCGGCGCCAACGCTGGCGCCTGATCGCTCAATGGGGGTTGCTGTTGGCCGTGCTTTTGCCTGATTCCTGGGCTCAGGCTGCCAACCCGCCAGCGCGCACGGTGCGGGTCGGCGTCTATGAAAACGCCCCCAAATTGCTGCTGGGCGAAGCGGGGCAGCCCAGCGGCATTCTGGGCGACGTGTTGATGGCCATGGCCGCACAGGAGCACTGGAACGTGGTGGCGGTGCCCTGTGAATGGCAGGCCTGTCTGGAAGCGCTGGCCAGAGCAGAGATCGACCTGATGCCCGATGTCGCCTACACCGACCAGCGGGCACAGCTTTTTGATTTTCATCAAGTGCCGGCTCTGTTGAGCTGGTCGCAACTTTACAAACTCAAGGGCACCCCCATCCAGGCCATCACAGATTTGCACGGCAAGCGCATCGCGGTCGTGGCCGGCTCGATCCAGGCATCGTCATTGAAAAACATGCTCGACAGTTTTGCGGTGACTGCCACGCTGGTTCAAGTGGTTTCTTTCGAAGAGGGATTTGAACAGGTGCAGCAGCGCAACGTTGATGCCGTCGCGGCCAACCGTTTTTTTGGTGATATGCAGGCGCCCCGCTTTAACGTCGAATCGACCGCCGTGGTGTTTCAACCGGCACAACTGTATTACGCCACCGCCAAGGATAAAAATGGGGCGCTGCTGGCCGCCATTGACCGCCATTTAAAGGCTTGGCAAGCGCAGTCCGACTCACCCTATGCGGCCGCTTTGCAGCGCTGGATGCAAAGCGCCCCCGCTTTTGAGATACCGGCTTACCTGTGGTGGGTGCTGTCAGGTTTATTCTCCGCCCTGTTGCTGGCACTCGCCCTGAATGCCTGGCTGCGCCAGCAGGTGGTGCAAAAAACAGCCCGTATCCGTGCCGATGAAGAACGGCTCAACACCATTCTCAACAGCGTGGATGCCTTCATCTACATCAAGGATCTGGAACTGCGTTACCAGTATGCCAACAGCCGGGTCGCGCAGCTGTTTGGCCGCAGCGCCGAACAGGTGATCGGGCAAACGGACAGTGCATTTTTCGATGCGGCCACGGTGGCCAAGTTGCGCGCCCATGATTTACGCGTGATTGAACACGGTGAGCGCGTCGAAGAGGAAGAAATCAACCGCAGCATTGATGGCCAGGTGACGCAGAGCTTTTTGTCAGTCAAGCTGCCCCTGCGCGACAGTGAGGGCCACATTTATGCCTTATGCGGCATCTCGACCGACATGACCCGGCGCGTGCAGGCCGAAGAAGCCATCCATCAACTGGCGTTTTACGACTCCCTGACTGGTCTGCCCAACCGGCGCCTGTTGCAGGACCGGGTACAACAGCTGCTGAGCTCGCTGTCACGCATGCCCCAAAGCGCCGCTCTGATGTTTCTCGACGTGGACAATTTCAAGGACATCAACGACACCCTGGGCCATGATGTCGGTGACGAGTTGCTGCACCAGATTGCCGAACGCATGCGCGAATGCGTCAGGGCCCAGGACACCCTGGCGCGCCAGGGTGGCGATGAGTTCGTGGTGATGCTGGTCAACCTCAGCACCCAGCCGGGGGAAGCGGCACGGCAGGCACAACAGGTGGCGCAAAAACTTCTGCACCGACTCAGCCAAACGTACCAGTTGGGCACGCACAGCTGCCAAACCAGCGTCAGCATCGGGGTCACCCTGATTGAGGGACCGAACGAAACGCGTGAAGAGCTTTTAAAACAGGCCGACATGGCCATGTACCAAGCCAAGGCCGCCGGACGCAATACCCTGCGCTTTTTCAACCCCGAAATGCAGGCCCTGGTGGTGGCCCGCACCACGCTCGAGGCCGACCTGCGCTGGGCCCTGGCGCATGATGAATTTGTCCTGTATTACCAGCCACAGGTGAATGACCAGGGGCAAACACTTGGCTTTGAGGCGCTGCTGCGCTGGCAGCACCCGATGCGCGGCTTGATCCTGCCCGCTGAATTCATCGCAGTAGCGGAATCTTCCGGCCTGATCGTGGCGTTGGGGGACTGGGTGCTGCGCAACGCCTGTCTTCAGTTGCAGGCATTTTCACAGCAGGCGTCGCAGCGCCATTGGACCGTTGCAGTCAATGTCGGCGCGGCGCAATTCCGGCAGACCGATTTTGTCACCCGGGTACAAACGACACTGCAGCAAACCGGCGCTAATCCGGCACGGCTGGAACTGGAACTGACAGAGAGCCAACTGGTCGACGATATGCCCGACGTGATGGCCAAGATGGATGCGCTGCGAGATGTTGGCGTGCGCTTGTCGCTGGACGACTTTGGCACCGGCTACTCGTCACTGGCCATTCTCAAGAGGCTACCACTTGACCAGCTCAAAATTGACCAGGGGTTCGTCCACAACATGCTCGACGACCCACAAAACGCCAGCATCATCCGCGCCATCGTCACGCTCGGCGACAGCCTGGGGCTGGCGGTGATTGCCGAGGGCGTGGAGCGCGCGGTGCAACGCGATGCCTTGCTGGCGCTGGGCTGCCGCCATTTCCAGGGCTATCTGTTTGGCCAGCCGACACCGGGTCCCGCGGCCGCCGCATACGCCATGGACAGCGCTCAGGCCGGGTAGTGCCGCGCGCCAAAGATGGCCGAGCCGACCCGAACCAGGGTACTGCCAGAGGCGATGGCGGCCTCCAGATCAGCACTCATCCCCATCGACAGGGTATCCAGCTTGAGTCCTTGCACATTCAATTCGTGCAACAAAACACTGGCTCTTTTGAATACCTGACACGCCGCCGCAAAATCTGGCGCAGGTTCCGGAATACACATCAAACCGCGCAGACGCAAGCGCGGCAGGCCGGCCACGGCCTGGGCCAGCGCCAGGGCGTCTTCAGGCGCCACACCCGACTTGGTGGGACCGCCATCGACATTGACCTGGATGCACACTTGCAAAGGCGGCAAGCCAGCGGGGCGTTGTTCGCTCAGGCGCTGGGCAATTTTGAGACGGTCCACCGTGTGCACCCAGTCAAAGTGCTCGGCCACCAGCCGGGTCTTGTTGCTCTGGACCGGGCCAATGCAGTGCCACACCAGCGGCAGCTGCCGCAAGACGATGATTTTTTCCACCGCTTCCTGGATGTAGTTTTCGCCAAACGCGGTCTGACCGGCCTCGAAGGCGGCTTGCACCGAATCAGCGCCAAAAGTTTTGGAAACTGCCAGCAGCGTCACGGCTTCGGGAAACCGGCCAGCCGCCTGGCAGGCGGCGTGGATACGCGCACGCACAGCGCTGAGTTGTGTTGAAATCTTGGTCATAATTGTCAAGCGTAACAAACAAAAGGGACCCCTGTGGACATTACCCAATTGCTGGCCTTCAGCGTCAAGAACAAAGCGTCAGATTTGCATTTGTCCGCCGGGCTACCGCCCATGATCCGGGTCCACGGCGATGTGCGGCGCATCAACGTCGAACCGCTGGAGCACAAGCAGGTGCACGCCATGGTGTATGACATCATGAACGATGCACAACGCAAACGGTATGAAGAGTTTCTGGAAATTGACTTTTCGTTTGAAATCGAAGGCCTGGCGCGTTTTCGGGTCAACGCCTTCAACCAGAACCGGGGTGCCGGCGCGGTGTTCCGGACCATTCCCAGCAAAATCCTGACGCTCGAGCAACTCAACTGCCCGAAAATTTTTGCCGAGCTGGCGCTCAAGCCGCGCGGCATGGTGCTGGTGACCGGCCCCACCGGCTCTGGCAAGTCCACCACCCTGGCGGCCATGGTGAACTACCTCAATGAAACCGAGTTTGGCCACATCCTGACGGTGGAAGACCCGATTGAATTCGTCCACGACTCCAAGAAATGCCTGATCAACCAGCGTGAGGTCGGGCCGCACACGCAAAGCTTTGCCGCCGCCCTCAAGTCGGCGCTGCGCGAAGACCCGGACGCCATTCTGGTGGGCGAAATGCGCGACCTGGAAACCATCCGCCTGGCCATGACCGCAGCCGAAACCGGCCACCTGGTTTTTGGCACCCTGCACACTTCCAGCGCCGCCAAAACCATTGACCGGATCATTGACGTGTTCCCCGCTGCAGAAAAGGAAATGATCCGCGCCATGCTCAGCGAATCGCTGCAAGCGGTGATCTCGCAAACCCTGTGCAAGACCAAGGACGGCCAGGGCCGGGTGGCGGCGCACGAGATCATGCTGGGCACCAGCGCCATCCGCAACCTGATCCGCGAGGCCAAGGTGGCGCAGATGTATTCCAGCATCCAGACCGGCAACAACGTGGGCATGCAAACCCTCGACCAGAACCTGACCGACCTGGTGCGGCGCAACATCATCAGCCCGGCCGAGGCCCGCACCAAGGCCAAAATTCCCGAAAACTTCCCAGGGTGACCTCATGGAACGCGATCAAGCCACTTCTTTCATTACCGACCTGCTCAAGCTGATGACCAGCCGCGGCGGCAGCGACCTGTTCATCACCGCCGAGTTCCCGCCCGCCATCAAGGTCGACGGCAAGGTCACCAAGGTCTCGCCACAACCCCTCAACGAGGGCCACACGCTGGCGCTGGCGCGCTCCATCATGAACGACAAACAGGTGGCCGAATTCGAGCGCACCAAGGAATGCAACTTTGCCATTGCGCCGCCGGGTCTGGGCCGTTTCCGGGTCAATGCCTTCATGCAGCAGAGCAAGGTGGGCCTGGTGCTGCGCACCATTCCCATGACCCTGCCCAGCATTGACAGCCTTAACCTGCCACCCATCCTGAAAGATGTGGTCAATACCAAGCGCGGGCTGTGCATCCTGGTCGGCGCCACCGGCTCGGGCAAATCGACCACGCTGGCGGCCATGGTGGACTGGCGCAACCAATCCACCTTTGGCCACATCATCACCATCGAGGACCCCATCGAGTTTGTCCACCCGCACAAAAACTGCGTGGTGACGCAGCGCGAGGTCGGCATTGACACCGACAGCTGGGAGGCGGCGCTGAAAAACACCTTGCGCCAGGCCCCCGATGTGATCCTGATGGGTGAAATCCGCGACCGCGAGACCATGGAGCATGCCGTGGCCTTTGCCGAAACCGGCCACCTGTGCCTGGCCACGCTGCACGCCAACAGCGCCAACCAGGCGCTCGACCGGATCATCAACTTTTTCCCCGAAGAGCGGCGCACCCAACTGCTGATGGACTTGTCGCTCAACCTCAAGGCACTGGTATCGCAGCGCCTGTTGCCCAAGCAGGACAGCAAGGGACGTCTGGCCGTGGTCGAGATCCTGCTCAATTCCCCGCTGATATCCGACCTGATCTTCAAGGGCGAAGTCGCCGAAATCAAGGAAATCATGAAGAAAAGCCGCAACATCGGCATGCAAACCTTTGACCAGGCACTGTTCGATGCCTACGAGGCTAACCAGATCACTTATGAAGACGCGCTGCGCAACGCCGACTCGATGAACGATTTGCGACTGCAAATCAAACTCAACAGCCAGCGAGGCAAGACGCAGGACCTGAGCGCCGGCACCGAAAATTTCAGCATTGTCTAAGAAACCACCATCGGAACCCTCATGACCACCAGAAACTACGACCCCACCCCCGCCCGTCACGTTGCCTTTCTGGGCCTGGGCGTCATGGGCTACCCCATGGCTGGCCACCTGGCGCGTGCCGGCCACCAGGTCACCGTTTTCAACCGCACCGCGGCCAGGGCAGTCGATTGGTGCGCCGAGTATGCCGCTGCCAGCGCCCAGGCGGGAGATTTGAAGCATGCGCCCGCACCGCGCCAGGCGGTGCAGGATGCCGACCTGGTGTTCTGCTGTGTCGGCAATGATGACGATTTGCGCAGCGTGGTGCTCGGTCCCGATGGTGCCTTTGCCGGCATGAAAGCGGGTGCCGTGCTGGTGGACCACACCACCGCGTCAGCCAATGTCGCGCGCGAACTCCATGCCGTGGCCAAAACCAGGGGACTGCATTTTGTCGATGCGCCAGTCTCGGGCGGTCAGGCCGGCGCCCAGAACGGCGCCCTCACGGTCATGTGCGGTGGTGACCAGGCCGCTTTCGAGGCCGCGCAACCGGTGGCCATGGCGTTTTCCAGGGCCGTCACTTACCTGGGGGCCAGCGGTGCCGGGCAACTGGCCAAGATGGTCAACCAGATTTGCATTGCCGGCCTGGTCCAGGGTCTGGCCGAGGCCATTGCTTTTGGCGAAAAGGCCGGGCTCGACATGAGCCAGGTGCTCGACGTGATTGGCAAGGGCGCGGCGCAAAGCTGGCAACTCGACAACCGGGGCAAAACCATGGTGGCCGACAAATTCGACTTTGGTTTTGCCGTGGACTGGATGCGCAAAGACCTCGGGCTGGTGCTCGACGAGGCCAAACACAACGGGGCACGCCTGCCGGTCACCGCCCTGGTGGATCAGTTTTATGGTGATGTGCAGCAGATGGGCGGACGGCGCTGGGACACCTCCAGCCTGATCAAGCGCTTGCGCTGAAACCGCCTTATTTCTTGGCCTCGTTGGCTGCCGGCTTGGGCAACAGGTTGCGCAGTTCGTCTTCGCTGATGATCTCAAAGACACGCACCACCTTTTGCACGCCGGGCGTGCTGCGGGCAATTTCGGTGGCGCGATCAGCCTCGCGTTGCGTGACGCGGCCCATCAGGTAGGTGGTGCCACGCTCGGTGACCACCTTGTAAGCATTGGTAAAAATGTCTCTGGCATCCACCATGGCGGCTTTGACACGCCCTGTGACCAGGGTGTCTGCAGACCGCTGCACCAGGGTCGTATTGCCCAGCACAGCCAGTTCATTGACCACCGCTTGCACGTTGTCCACGCGCGTCACGATCTGCTCCACCAATTGTTTGTCTTGCAGGCTCGGGACTTCGCCGGTCAGCAGGACACGGCGGTTATAGCTGTTGATGTTGACATGCGTGCGACTGCCCAGGTTGTCACGAATGCGGCTGGCAGCACGCAATTCAATGGTCTCGTCTTCAAGTTGGGCACCCGAGGTACGCCGATCCGTGGCGACCAGCGAGCCCATGACCGCACCGCCGATGACGATAGGAGCGCAAGCACTCAAAGTGGCACCGAGACTGGCACCGACGAGGCACATGGAGAGAAGTTTCTGACTGACAAATTTCATGGGAGTTTCCTAATCGCCAAGTAGCAAGGTATCGACCGCATCGCACAGGCAATGCAGGGTCAGCAGGTGAACTTCCTGGATGCGCGCGGTGCGCTCGTGGGGCACACAGATGTGCACGTCGGTATCGCGCAGCGCCTGCACCATCTTGCCGCCGCCGCGACCGCTCAAACCAATCACCACCATGTCACGCTGGTGCGCCGCTTCGATGGCTGCCAGCACGTTGGCCGAGTTGCCACTGGTGGTGATGGCCAGCAGCACATCGCCCGGTTGACCCAGGGCCCGCACCTGGCGCGAAAACACATGGGTGAAGTCATAGTCGTTGGCAATCGCCGTCAGAATCGAACTGTCGGTGGTCAGCGCGATGGCCGCCAGCTCCGGGCGCTCGCGCTCGAAGCGGCCGACAAATTCGGCTGAAAAATGCTGGGCGTCGGCGGCCGAGCCGCCATTGCCACAACTCAGCACCTTGCCGCCGCTGGTGACACAGGCCATGAGCGCCTGCACGGCATCGGCAATGGGTTGACTGAGCAGCGGCGCGGCCTGGTATTTCAGGTCAGCACTGTCTATGAAATGTTGTTGGATACGTTGTTGCAGCATGGTCGCAATGATACCCGCGCAGGCCCGATACGCGTCTTCTCATGGTCCGTACCCTGCCCGACTTTGCAAAGTCTTACATTGCGTCTGCATCGAAGGCCCCGGGCAACCACTCGATCCCGTCCGCCTGCACCGCCACCACATCGAAGCGGCAAGGCGGCAGGGTACGCAGGCGCATCAGGTAGTGGCGTGCGGCAAACACAATGCGCTTTTGCTTGACCCAACTGACGCTGGCGGCAGCGCCGCCATGGCTGTTTGATGCGCGACGGCGCACCTCGACAAAGACACAGGTGCCATCGGGCGCACGCATGATCAGGTCAATTTCACCACCGCCCCGCCCCGGAGTTCGATAATTGCGCTCCAGCAGGCGCAAACCGGCGTGCTGCAAATGTGCCAGCGCCAGGTTTTCGGCCTGATCGCCCAGCTGCTTGGTTGTGGACGGCTGCAACGGCGCGGGTGCCGACCCCGATTTGACAAGAGGAATACCCATTGACTTCAAGCTCCTTGACTCCTGTGAGCGCCAGCTACGCCCAGGCCCTGCTGGCAGCGCAGCAGGCGTGTGGCCAGCAAAATTACCCGCGCGGCGCCTTGTACGTGGTGGCCACGCCGATCGGCAACCTGGCCGATATTAGCCTGCGCGCCTTGCATGTGCTGCAACTGGCCGATCTGATCGCCTGCGAGGACACGCGCCATACCCAGACCTTGTTGCGCGCCTACGGCATCGACAAGACGCCGGCGCAGTTGCTGGCGCTGCACCAGCACAACGAGGCGCAGGCGGCACAGGTGGTGCTGGAGCGGCTGCGCCAGGGCCTGCGCGTGGCCTATGTGAGCGATGCCGGCACGCCCGCCATCAGCGACCCCGGGGCCCGGCTGGTGGCGGACGCGCGCCAGGCCGGTTTGCCGGTGCTGCCGCTGCCCGGCGCCAGCAGCATCACCACGGTGCTGAGCGTGGCCGGCCTGACCCTGGACGCCCGGCACCCGGACGGCTTTGTCTTTGCCGGTTTTTTGCCCAGCAAGAGCGGCGAACGCAACACCGCGGTGCAGATCCTGGCCAAGGAGGCGCGGGCGGTGGTGCTGCTGGAAGCCCCGCACCGGATTGAGGCGCTGGCCACGGCGCTGGCCCTGTTGGGCACGCGGGCCGTCACGGTGGGGCGCGAACTGACCAAGCAGTTCGAGGAAATCGCCACACTGGCGGCGCAGGATTTTCCGGCCTGGCTGGCGCAGGACAGCAACCGCCTGCGCGGTGAATTCGCCCTGGTGCTGCACCCGGCCCCGGCCAGCGTGGCCAGTGGTCCCGACAGCCGTGTGCTGCAATTGCTGCTGGCCGAGCTGCCCCTCAAGACCGCCGTCAAGCTGGCTGCCGACATCACCGGCGAGCCGCGCAATGCGCTCTACGAGCTGGCCTTGGGCCTGAAGGGCAAAGCCGCCTGACTTTGCCATAACCGGTGGCTTCGGCCAGACCAGATCGGTTTGAAAAAATCGGCACAGGACTGTGTCTATACTGGTCGCATGGACAACGTCGGCTACCAAAAGACCTTGCGACCAAGCTGGTTTGTCGGCTTGATCATCCTCTTTTGTTTCAATCCATTCCAGGCCCTGGCAAAGGATGTGGCGATCGGTGTCTTTGCCTACCAGGGTGAGCAGGCAGCAACGTCCGATTGGAATCCGCTCATCAGTTACCTGAACCAAACGCTGCCAGATCACCGTTTCCGCCTGGAAAACCATGACGCCGAAAGCTTGCGCCAGGCCATCGCCGGGGAGCGCATCGATCTGGTGATCACCAACCCGGGGTACTACATCGCCATGGAGGCCGCATTCGGCCTCAGCCGCATCGCCACGCTGGAGTCTTCGGGCCTGTCGGCCGCCAAGGCGCTGGGCTCGGTGGTCCTGGTCCGGAGCGACCGAACGGATTTGCAGGAACTCTCCGACCTGGCGGGGAAACGTATGGCTGCCGTTGCACCGGACGCCTTTGGCGGCTACCTGCTGGCAGCCCAGGAAATGCTGCACAACGGGGTCGATCCGGAATCGGATCTCAAGGAAATTCGGTTCATTGGCTTGCCGATGGACCAGATCGTCGAGGCTGTGCAACAGGGCCAAGTGGATGCCGGCATCGTGCGCGCCTGTGTACCAGAGCAAATGGTGCGCGAAAAACGGCTCGCCCCAGCGGACTTCCGGGTGTTGTCGCAGCGCCAGGAAAACCAGTTTCCGTGCGCGCTGTCGACCCCCCTTTATCCGAACTGGCCGCTGGCCGTGACCCGGCAGACCGACCCGGTGCTGGCCAAACAGGTCGCCCGCGCCCTGTTGTCCATGCCACAAACAGCAGACGGCATGGGCTGGACTGTCCCGGCGGACTACCAGCCGGTACACGACTTGTACCGGGAACTGCGCGTCGGCCCGTACGCCTACCTGCGGGAAATCACGCCTGAAGGGCTGGCGCGGCGTTTCTGGCCCTGGCTGCTGGGTGCCTTGATGGCGTTGCTGGCCTGGATCATCCACACCGTCCGGGCCGAGCATCTGGTCCTGCGTCGGACCGCGCAATTGCGTGATTCGCTCCATGCCAGGGAGCAGGCAGAGACCCGCATGCGCGAAAGCCAGGAGCAGATGGAACACCTCTCAAGGCTGTCTGTGCTGGGCGAACTGTCGGGCAACCTGGCGCATGAACTGAACCAGCCCTTGACCACCATCGGCACCTATGCCCGCACCGTGCTGCGCCGCCAGGACAGCGGCCGCCTGACGCCGGAAGCCATCAGCGAAGCCTGCAGCCAGATCGTCAGCGAAGCCGAGCGGGCCGGCGGCATCGTGCAGCGCATCCGCCATTTCGCCAAAAAACGCAGCGCCGTGCGCGAGCCGGTTGACCTGGTGCTCATTGCCAAAGAAGCGCGCCACCTGATCATCGGCATGCTGGCCCATCCGCCCACCATCCACTTCGACAATCGGCTACCCGACCACTGCCGGGTGTTGGCGGACGGCCCGCAAATCCAGCAGGTCCTGCTGAACCTGATCAAAAATGCCCTTGATGCCGGGCGCAACCTGCCACCCGAGCGGCACCGTGTCCAGGTGATTGTTGAAGCCGTTGACCACTGGGTTCACCTCCACGTCATTGACCAGGGGTGCGGTCTCGAACCGCCGCAATTGGCGCACCTGTTCGAACCATTTTTTACCACCAAACCGGATGGTCTGGGCCTTGGCCTGCCGATCTGCAAAACCATCATCGAAGCCCATGGCGGCCGGCTCTGGGCCGAACCCAATGCCGCTGGCCCGGGCATGTGCTTTTCCTTCTCACTCCCCTGCCATGACCTACCCACCTGAAGATTGCCTCGTCCACGTCGTTGACGATGATGCTGGCCTGCGCCGCTCCCTGCGTTTTCTGCTCGATTCAGTGGGCTGGAGCGTCAGGCTCTACGCCTCGGCGGAAGAATTCCTCGACCTTGCCGCGCCGCCCACCCAGCCGTCCTGCCTGCTGCTTGACATCCGCATGCCGGCCATGAGCGGCCTGGAACTGCAACAGGTGCTGCGCGAGCGCGGTGTGCTTCTGCCGATCCTGTTCATGACCGGCCACGCCGATGTGTCGATGGCGGTGCAGGCCATGAAATCCGGCGCCAGCGACTTCATCGAGAAACCGTTCAAGGACCAGGTGCTGCTCGATACCGTGGCCGCGGCCATCCGGCGCAGTGCCGAGGCGCTGGAGGAAACGCAGCGGCGCGATGCCGCCTTGAGTGTGCTGGCCGCGCTCTCGCCCCGTGAAAAAGAAGCCGCCCGCCTGATCGCGCGCGGCCAACCGAACAAGCTGATTGCGGCCAGCCTGGGCATCAGCGAAAAGACGGTGCACATCCACCGTCAGCACATCATGGAAAAAGCCGCCATTTCATCTGCCGCCGAACTGGCCCGCCTGATGCTGCGGGCCGATCCGGCGGCGCTGGATTAGCGCTGCGTCGCTCAGGCCCGGCGCAGGGTCGCCGGCAAGCCGTTGCGCACCGCGGCGCCGGAGACCGCATCGACCCAGGGCGATTTGTCAGGGCGGGTCGGGTCGATCAGGCCAATGTCGTTCAGGTTGACCCCGGCCGCCAGACGCCGGTCCTGCGGCTGGCGGGCCTCTCCAAGGCGATGCGCCCGAGCCCCCAGTTCACGATGGCCGAAGCCATGCTCGAATGCCGCCACCCCAGGCGTGATGCCGGCATGCACCATGACCCGGGCCTTGAGGCTGCCCGCCGGCGTCGTGATCACCGTCAGATCGCCCATTTTCAAATGCAGGCGCTGGGCATCGTCCGGATGGATCAGCACCGGGTTTTCCGGATGCAGGCCGAGCAGACGGGTGGCCCCGATCGAGTACGGGTTTTGCAGCGCCGACTTGTAGCTGACCAGTTGCATGGGCCACTTGTCAACCGGATAGAGCTTGCGCACTGGCGTGCCATCGGCAAACGAGGGCTCGACCCAGCTCGCGCAACCGCTGTAGCGTTTGCCCGTCAGGCTGTTCTTCGAGGCGCCGACATTCTCGTTCCACAAATGGGACATGGCCTTCATCGGGTTACGCATCCACTCCGGATTTTCCTCGTCGTAGGCGTCCTTGCCCGGCTGATAGCGACCGCCCCGGCTGAACAGGAAAGCGACCTTGGCCACCTCTTCAGGCTTCAGCGTCTTTTCCAGCAACGGGCGAATGCGCTCGACACCGCTGAGGCGAATGTCGTCCTCGGTCGCATCGGCCACCGGCTCCTTGCCCAGCCAGGCAATGTTGGCGCCACCGCGCAAGTACCAGTCCTCGGGCCCGTTCAGGTCATAGGTGTTGCCGTCCGGATCACTGAGCGCCGCCGCGCCAAAGCCGGGCAGCTGCATGGCCTTGGCCAGCGCGATGAAGAAGGTTTCCATGCCGATGGCACGGCCCTCGGGCGTCTTCGCCGCTTTGGGCTCGATGACCGGCCAGCGCGCGCCCATCGCCTTGGTGGGGACGCCGTTCCAGGCCGCCACCCAGCCCCAGCTCTCGTACATCAGCGAATCCGGAATGATGTAGTCGGCGTAGGCGTTGCTCTCGTTGATGAAGGGGTCGACCGAGATGATCAGTGGCAGCTTTTTCGGATCGGCCAGGTCCTTGGCAATCTTGTTGCGCAGACCAGTGACGCCGTACAGCGGATTGGACGACCAGAGCACCAGCGCCTTCAGCGCATAAGGGTAGCCACTGATGCCGCCGGGCAGCAGTTCGGTGGTGAGGCCGGGCGCATTGGGAAACCATGGCGCGGTTGCCGGATAGGGCTTGTTGTCCGCTTTCCTGGCGGCAAATTCGGCGGTTTTCTCATAAGGCACATTGCGCCCCAGCGGGGTGCCGGAAGGCTTGACCATGCCGGGAAAAGTAGCCAGGTTGTAGCGCGGCCCCTCGCCGCTGTCCTTGAAGCCGCCGCCGTTGGCAACGAAACCGCCCTTCCAGTTGATATTGCCCAGCAGCGCATTGATGCTCATCAGCGCATAGGCGTTGTAGAAACCGCTGCCACTCATCATGCCGCCGTGGGCGATGACCGAGGCGTGTTTGCCGTGCGAGGCCAGCTCCTTGGCCAGCGCCGCCAGGGTCTCGGCCGGGATGCCACAGGCCTGGGCATAGGCGCCCAGCTCCATGCGCATGGCTTCTTCACGCAGCAGTTGCAGCGAGGACTTAACCCGGATCTCCTGGCCGCCGACCGCCAGCATGGTGTCAACAAACAGAGGGGCCGGACCCTTGGCCTGGTCGCTGAACACCGGCTTGCCCGCATCATCCAGACAAACGAAGGCATCGCCCTCTTTGTAGCGTTCTTCTTCAGGCATTTCGACGCCCAGGTCGGAGGCGCGCAGGAAGCGCCGCTCGCGCGGATGTTTCGGCTCAACCACGACCAGATGGGTCGCGTTGGAGAACGAGGGTTCGCCATTTTCCTTGGCCAGTTCAGCGTTCGGAAAACTCAGGAACCGGCTGTCAATGCGTTCGTTCTCGAACAGCCAGCGGATGATGGACATTGCCATCGCACCGTCGGTTCCCGGGCGGATGGGCAACCAGCGACCCCGATCACCACTGGCGCGGTTGTCGGCGTGGGTCAGCACCGGGTCGACCACCACATAGGACAGCTTGCCCTCGGTGCGCGCCTTGGCGACCAAGGTGCCCTGGCGCTTGAACGGGTTGCCGGCCTGCCCGGGTGCCGTGCCGACAAAGAGCACAAACTCCGCATTGGCAAAATCCGGCTTGCAATGCGGCATGGCCTTCATGTCGCCGAACAGTGCGCCCGAACCCGAACGGTAGGAGCCGCCGCAATAAGAGCCATGGCCGACGAAGTTGAGGGTGCCGTAGGACTGCTGGAAGAATCGGCGCGCGAAGCTGTCACGACCATCGTTGACGCTGGACAGCACCGCCACCTGGTTGACGCGGGGCCCGAGCGCCGGCTGGGTGCTGTCAATGGGCGTTTTCAGATCGCGCAGGGCAGCCAGTCCATCGACGTGCCCTTCGCCAAACAAGTCGCCGCCTTCGACCAGCTCCTTGACCAGTTGATCAAAGGCAATCGGCTCCCATTGACCGCTGTTGCGCGAACCGACGCGCTTGAGCGGCGTCAGGACGCGATACGGCGAGTCAATTTGCTGCGCCACCGCGTTGCCGCGTCCGCAAGCCGTGGAGCGCCCCGCCAAGCCCTTGCCCTTGTGGGCGGAAATGGCAATGAAACTCTCACGCACGCTGGCCTTCATCGGCAGGTGCGGATCGGTGGAAAGGGGACTGTAGGGGTTGCCCGCGACCCGCAGCACTTTGCCTGAAGCACGGTCGATGCGCACGCGCACGCCGCACATCGTGGTGCAACCCAGGCAAGTCGTGTAGCTGATCTGCTGGGCTGGATTGATGTCGAGATTGCCCTGGCGATCCACGCGGAACTCGGGTGCCGGGGCGTCCCCCGCTGTTTTGTGCTTGGGGGCATCCTTGCCAAGCAGCTTGCCAACCACACGGCCCGCGGTTTCGGAGTAGCCGACGGCAAAGGCGGCCAGACCACCAAGTGCGAGAACTTGACGACGTTTGCTGATTTTCATGATTGAACTCCGTGGTCTTGCGCCAGATCGTCCCAAGGGATAAGGCTGGTCAGAACAATGTAAAGGGTGAGACACAGACCGACCATGCCGACGATGCCCAGCAGGCCATCGGGCGTCAGGGTCAGGGCATAGTGAGGGGTGGTGGCGCCCATCTTGGGCAGGCTCTGGCTGACCATCAGGACGACCCAGCGCACCAGCCAGGCCCCCTGCAGGGCGAAGAGCGCCGGCAGGACCAGCGTATGACGCCGGGAGCTAGCGAGCCACAGCGTGAGCAGGGTGCTGCCCATCAGCCAGGCGCCGGTAACCCACCAGCTGAACGCGCCCTGCATCGCCGCCAGCGCCTCGGCCGCTGCACGCGATAAGCCGGATACACCCGTCAGCCACCAGACCAGCAATAGCAACAGGGTTGCCCATTGGCTGCGCACCAGCCAGCGATTGAGCAAAGGCGCAGCCGTCTTGTGGCCACCCAAGGCTTCAAACAGGCCGGTCATGCCCAGGCCGCCGCTCAGCGCAGTGACCAAAAAGAGCAGTGGCAGCACCGGGCTGTGCCACAGTGGTCGCGCCTGCACCACCATCACTTCCATGCCGGTGTAGAGCAGGATCAGCGCAGCGCCTATGCCGCCAAGAAGCGCCGCCGCCTTGATGGCGCCCGGGTTGTCATGGCCACCCAAGGCCAGCAGGCGGTAGACCCCGGCGAACTTGGCGCCGGATCCGCCCAATGCGGCCAGTTGCGGGCGCAAACAGAGCCAGGCGTAGAGGAACAGTCCGGACAGGTACAGCGGAATAAAGAAGGACCCCCAGGCCATCCATGACCCTAAATTCGGGTGCAGGTAAAAATTGAGGAATCGTCCTGGCTGGTGCAGGTCGGCCAGCAAGGCGACCGGACCGGCCAAGCCGCAGACCAGTGCCACCAGCAGCGCCCGCCGGGAGACATTGCGCCAGTCGGGATGGCGCCAGGCAAGCCCGGGCAAGGACAACAAGAAGGCACTGGTGGAAATGCCGATCAGAAAGAAATAGGTCACGGCCCAGGGCAACCAGGCCGGCTCCCGTGCAAAACCCAGAATTTCAACCGTCGTGTTCATGTTGATGCTCCTTGTTGGCTCGGACGCCACATCATGTCGGCGGCAGAAGCGCCATCCACTCGGCCATTCAGGTGTGCGTCAAGGCCGATATAGAAGACCCTGGGCGACGTTTTGGCTTCCGGTTTCAGCACCTGAATGTGCCCCTCAGCCGCCTTCAGCCGCTGGCTGATCTCGCTGTGCGGGTCATTGGTATCGCCAAATATGCGTGCGCCGCCAACACAGGTTTCGACACAAGCGGGCAGCAGTCCGGCTTCGAGCCGATGGCTGCAAAAGGTGCACTTGTCGGCCTTGCCGGTGTCGTGATTGATGAAGCGCGCGTCGTACGGGCAGGCCTGGACGCAGTAGGCGCAGCCAACGCAACGGTCGCCGTCCACCAGCACAATGCCGTCCTCACGTTTAAAGGTAGCGCCCACCGGACACACGGGAATGCAGGGCGGCTGGTCACAGTGGTTGCACAAACGCGGCAGCACGGAGAGGCCGGTTTTGCCGTCCTGGCCAGTGACCGCGTAGGTCGCCACCACCGTGCGGAATTGGCCCTCGGGGGAGGCGTTTTCCATGGCACAGGCCATGGTGCAGGCCTGACAGGCAATGCAACGCCGGGTATCGACCAGCATCGACCAATGCGGGCCGGATGTTTCTGCGGCCATGGCTGGGACCGCCAGACCCGCGGTGACTGCCGGCAAGGCCGCGAAGAAGGCGCGCCGGGAAAGATCAGGATGAGCACTCATGCAAAGCTCCGTTTTTTGATGACGGAGCAAGATTAAGTCTTGCGCTCAAAATTGAAAATTAGAAGAAATATACATGGCAATAGGTAAAAGTTCCTATCGCCTTGTTGCTGCGCCAAGTCTTCGCAACTATTTGACCTGGCCCCGCACGTACAGTGGCATCACCTTGGGCAAATTGGCCTGGATGTCGGCAATGCGGGTGTTGCCGGAGGGATGGGTTGACAACCATTGCGGTGGCGCCCCCCGGCTGGCTGCCGCCATTTTTTGCCACAGCGTGACACCGGCACGCGGATCAAAGCCGGCGCGCGCGGCGAGCTCCATGCCGACCAGGTCGGCATCGGATTCGTCGCTGCGGCTGAACTGCAGCGTGAGCAACTGCGCGCCGTAGCTGGTCACGGTCTGGCCCAACTGCCCCAGACCCAGCACATTGCTGAGCACATTGGCGCCGATACTGGTGGCCGCATTTTTCGCCATGCGGGCGCGAGCGTGCTCGCGCAGCGCGTGGGCAATCTCGTGGCCCATGACGGTGGCGATCTCGTCATCGGTCAATTGCAGCTGGTCCAGAATGCCGCTGTAAAACGCAATCTTGCCGCCCGGCATGCAAAACGCATTGATCTGCTTACTGCCGATCAGGTTGACCTCCCAGCGCCAGTTTCTGGCGCGCGGGTTCCAGCCCAGCGCATGGGGAATGATGCGTTGCGCAATGGCGCGCAAACGCCTGACTTGGGGATGGTTTTTGCCACCCAGCGCATTTTGGGCGGCGGCCTGTTGCAGCATCTCGGCATATTGCTGGGATGCCGATTGCTCCACGGTGTCGGCCGGCACCAGCCTGCTGAACAGCGAGTTGCCGCCCACTTCCACCCCTTCGCGGGCACCGCCCTGCGCCAGTGCCAGGCCAGGCGACAACAGCAGCAAGGCCATGCCCTGAAGCAGCGGCCGGCGCTGGCAGCACAGGCAAATGGTGTGGTTTGTCATGGTCTCTGGTTTACGGTTTTGGGACTATTTGATGCAAACCGAACGCACCATCTTCAGGTCGGTCAACCCCATCAGGACTTTCTCCATGCCGTCCATCTTCAGGGTACGCATGCCGCCTTCAACGGCTGCAGAGAAGATTTCAGCGACCCTGGCACGTTCCTGGATCAGCTTCTTGATGCCGTCGTCGGCAATCAGCAATTCATGCAGACCGACCCGGCCCTTGTAACCGGTTTGATGGCATTTGTCGCAGCCCACATGACGGTAAAGCTTGAGTTCGCCGCCGTCGCTGAATTCAGTTTTCCAGCGTTCGATGAGCTGTGCCAACTGCGCATCGTAATTGTCTTTCCATGAAGCAGAACGCCTCAATTCTTCGGCGTATTCCATGGCAAACAGGTGCAACTCCTCAGCATCCGGCACGTAGGATTCTTTGCAGACACACAACTTCTTGGCCAGGCGTTGCGCCAGGATGCCCAGCAGGGCATCGGCAAAATTGAACGGGTCCATGCCCATGTCGAGCAAGCGGGTGATGGACTCGGGGGCCGAGTTGGTGTGCAGCGTGGAAAACACCAGGTGGCCCGTGAGCGAGGCCTCCACCCCCATGGCCACGGTTTCATGGTCGCGCGACTCACCGACCATGATGATGTCGGGATCGGCCCGCAAAAAGGCGCGCATCACCAGCGCAAAGTCAATGCCGGCTTTTCTGTTGATCTGGACCTGGCGCAGGCCTTTCTGGGTAATTTCGACCGGATCTTCGGCGGTCCATATCTTGGTATCCGGCTTGTTGAGATGCTTCAGGATCGAGTGCAGCGTGGTGGTCTTGCCCGAACCGGTGGGGCCGCACACATAAAACAAACCATAGGGTTTTTCAACGGTTCTGATCACCCGCGCCATGTTGTGCCCGGTCAAACCCAATTTTTCCAACGGAATCGGTTCACCTGCGGCCAGAATCCGCATCACCACGTCTTCCACCCCACCAGCCGAGGGGATGGTGGCCACACGCAACTCAATGTCGACCGGACCGTACTTCTTGAATTTGATCTTGCCGTCCTGGGGTTTGCGGCGCTCCGAGATATCAAGATCACACATGATCTTCAGACGCGTCGCCATGGCCTGGCGAAAATGGGCCGGCACTTCGATGTAGGGCTGCAATGAACCGTCAATGCGAAAGCGGACCCCCGTTTTCATTTTGCCGGGCATGGGCTCAACGTGGATGTCGGACGCCCCCTGGTGGTAGGCATCCAGGATGATCTTGTTGACAAATTTGACGAGCTCATTGTCAGCGGCTGCGGACTCCAGCGATTCGTCATTGCTGCCATCGTCCATGGGTGAGCTGTCCATGTCAGCAAGCATGTCGCTGATGCTGCCACTCTCGGCCTCGATGCCAAAAATTTGGCCCAGGGTCTGCATGAACTCATGGTGCGTGGTGACCCGGTAGGCAAATTTGCTGAGACGCGGATAAACCTGCGCCACGATGCGTGAGCTGCGCACGGTCTCAGGATCCAGGCACATGATGACCAGACCGTCGGGCGACTCTTCCAGCGGAATCCAGCCCTGCTCTGTGATGAATTCGCGCTTGAGTTTGCCGTGCAGGTTCTCCGAGCGAACGCGGCCCTCGCTGAAAGACTCGTAGGGCACCCCAAAAAACTTGGCCAGCGAGGGACCGATCTGGACCGTGCGCACCTGGTAGTTGTTGAGCAGCAGATACTCGACGGTTTGTCCCTGTTCGCGCGCCTGCTTCAGGCAGCCCTGCAATTCTTCTGCTGTCATCACGCCGCTGGCGACCAGGTCGTCGTACTTGGTGACCATGCGGCGAACGCTTTCTTCTTGTTTGCGAATGCGTTGCCGGATGGCGGTGGCCAGGGTTTTGCTGAGCCGGCTGATGCCTTCAACATCCAGTTCACCGAACATCTGGTCATTTTTGTTGTTGATGATCTGCAGCACGCCATACAGCGTCTTGCCATCCAGAATCGGGGCCACCAGCATTTGCCGCGTGCGGTAGCCGGTGCGCTTGTCCACCGCTTTCAAGAAGGTCAGGTCAGGATGCACCAGCTTCAGGGCCGCGTCATCATAGACGTCCGGCAAATTGACCAGCTTTTGACTGAGGGCGACGTAACCCGCCACACTTTGCGGGCTGATCGGAAGCTTCAGGTCCTGGTTGCTGTTGAGTCCGGTTTTGACCTTGGAAATAATGGCATTGCGTTCCTCATTGACCACATAAAGCGTCAGCCGATCAGCATTGAACAACTCGCAAATATCCGGACTCGACTCCAACATGATTTGCTCAATGTTGTCGGTCTCATGGATACGCGCAGTCACTTGTTGCAACTGCTTGTAAAAAAGCGCGTCAAGGGTCATGTTGCCAAGATCCAGACTGGGCTGTTCGTAGAGGGTTTGCATTTTTCCTTGTTTCACGGACCTTGTGGATTTGGCTGACTTTACCGAACTGGTACTTTTAACCGATTTAGCAACTCCTAACTTGTCAAAAATTGACGTCAACCAGCTGAACATCTGACGGATCAGAACCACGCGAATTGCATCACAGTCCCGCTCAAAGCAATGAGATCACCCTGGTGCAACATGACAGGCTCCTGACCCACCGCCACGCCATTCAACAAGGGAACCTGTGCGCCCTCAACATGGTGTACAAAATAATTTGCATCGCGTCGCGTGATGGCGGCTATTGCCACGCCAGGCTTACCAAAGGTTGTCACTGTTTTTGTGAGCGGCAGTTCGCGTCCGGCGGCCGGGCCAGAGACGACCTTGATCAGACCCTGGAGGCAGACAGGCGGCTCTGCCATATCGCGGAAAGCTTGTGGCCAGGTGGCGTCATACGGGGGGTCGTCCTGGCTGTTCTGCGCCTCGTCATCATTGTCAGACTCCCATGAAAAAATGATTTTTAATTGGCCAATGGCAATGCTGTC
Organism: Rhodoferax sp.; assembly: GCF_023701345.1. GTDB lineage: Bacteria > Pseudomonadota > Gammaproteobacteria > Burkholderiales > Burkholderiaceae_C > Rhodoferax. The sequence goes on from NZ_JAMPXE010000011.1 coordinate 36,082, forward strand.
ATTTTCCTGCAGCACTTGCTTTTTAACCGCGCGACCGTTGACATAGGTGCCATTGGTGCTGTCAAGGTCTTCAATTGTTACCTGCTGATCTTGTTGAATCAGGCAGGCATGCCGGCCACTGACCGCCAGGTTGTCAAGGACAACATCGTTGTAGGGACGCCTGCCCAGAGTCGTGCGGTTTTTGGTCAGGCTGACTTCCTTGATGAGTTCACCGTCAAGTCTGATGGTGATTTTTGGCACGAAAACCTCCTCAAAATGGTTCTAATTATCCACCAAACCAATGCGGCGGCAATCCTTAGCTGGTAGTTGCATTATGGGCTTGAATCAACATCACCGTCACATTGTCCCGTCCGCCTTTGGCATTGGCCAGCTGAATCAACGCAGAGGCACGGGTGGCAATATCTGTGGCTTGACTCATCAGGTTGGCAATACTGGCATCGTCCACCATGTCACTCAAGCCATCGGAGCACATCAGGTAAAGGTCATCGGCTTCGACCGGATAAATCCTGACTTCGAGAGGCACCCTGGCTTCCACGCCGAGAGCCCGGGTCAGCAAGTTGCGGCCCGGGGCGTGGACGGCAAGGGCTCGGTTGATCAAGCCGGCATCCACCTGTTCCTGCAGCATCGAATGGTCTTTGGTCATTTGCGCCAAAGCACCGCCGCGCAAGCGATAACAACGTGAGTCACCCACATGGGTCAAAAACAGCCGGTCACCCTGAAAAACACCCACCACCACCGTGGTTCCCATGCCTTTGTAGGCGGGGTTGGTGGTAGCCGCTTGCCGGATCGCCTGATTGGCCTGGTCAACACTAACGACCAGCAAGCGACAGAGGTCGTCCGGATGATTCGACAACTCGCTGTTTGACAACCAGCGCGTCAACGTTGCAACAATCGAGGTGGTAGCCATGATGCTGGCAACTTCGCCCGCGTTATGCCCTCCCATGCCATCGGCCAACACTGCCACACCACAACTTTCGTCAAATAGAAAGTTGTCTTCGTTATTTTGACGAATCAGGCCCTGGTCAGTACTCGCGCAATAGTCGTAGTTCATTTGTGAGGTCATTCAAACAATCTTCCTCTTGCATCAGGGCTACCGCTGCGCTACAAAACCCGTAAAGCAAACTGTACCGGTCAACCCCAGATACAACAAAGCCGGATTTTCCATCAGGAAATCCGGCTCGGGGCTTTGACCCGGTCAAAAGCCTTGCTTTGCAAGTCTTGCTACTTACAGCATGGCTTTGAGCAGCTTGGCCATCTCGGACGGATTGCGCGTGACCTTGAAGCCACACTCTTCCATCACTGCCAGCTTGGCTTCCGCCGTGTCGGCTCCGCCGGAAATCAAGGCACCGGCGTGGCCCATGCGCTTGCCGGCAGGGGCGGTCACGCCAGCGATGAAGCCGACGATGGGTTTCTTCATGTTGAGCTTGCACCAGCGTGCGGCTTCAGCTTCGTCGGGTCCACCGATTTCACCGATCATGATGACGGCGTCAGTGTCAGGATCGTCATTGAAAGCCTGCATCACGTCGATGTGCTTCAGCCCGTTGATCGGGTCGCCACCAATGCCGACGGCGCTGGACTGGCCCAGACCGATTTCGGTCAACTGTGCCACAGCTTCGTAGGTCAACGTGCCGGAGCGGCTGACCACACCAATGCGACCCTTGCGGTGGATGTGACCGGGCATGATGCCGATCTTGATTTCGTCAGGGGTGATCAAACCGGGGCAGTTGGGGCCGAGCAGCAGGGTCTTTTTGCCGCCAGCAGCTTCCTTGGCCTTCATGCGGTTGCGCACTTCGAGCATGTCGCGCACCGGGATGCCTTCGGTGATACAAATCGCCAGGTCCAGGTCAGCCTCGACGGCTTCCCAGATGGCGGCGGCGGCGCCGGATGGCGGCACATAGATCACGCTGACGGTAGCGCCCGTTTCAGAAGCCGCTTCCTTGACCGAGGCGTAGATCGGAATGTTGAAGATCGACTCGCCGGCCTTCTTGGGGTTCACGCCCGCGACAAAGCAATTCTTGCCATTGGCGTATTCCTGGCACTTTTCAGTGTGGAACTGACCGGTCTTGCCCGTGATGCCCTGGGTGATGACCTTGGTGTCTTTGTTGATGTAGATAGACATTTTGTTTAACCTTTCACCGCTTTAACTGCTGCTTGTGCAGCCTCTGCCATGGTGTCCACGGAAATGATCGGCAGGCCGCTGTCTTTCAGCATCTTCTTGCCCAGCTCTTCGTTGGTGCCCTTCATGCGCACGACCAGTGGCACGTTCAGGTTGGTGGCCTTGCAGGCGCTGATCACGCCAGTGGCAATGGTGTCGCACTTCATGATGCCGCCAAAGATATTGACCAGAATGGCCTTGACCTTGGGGTTTTTCAGCATGATCTTGAAGGCTTCGGTGACCTTCTCGGGGGTGGCGCCGCCGCCCACGTCCAGGAAGTTGGCGGGCTCGGCGCCAAACAGCTTGATGGTGTCCATGGTCGCCATGGCCAGGCCGGCACCGTTGACCAGGCAGCCGATATTGCCGTCCAGGCTGATGTAGGCCAGGTCAAACTTGCTGGCTTCGACTTCGGCCGGGTCTTCTTCGTCGAGGTCGCGGTAAGCCACGATTTCGGGGTGACGGTAGAGGGCGTTGGCGTCAAAGTTGAACTTGGCGTCCAGCGCAATCACATTGCCCTTGCCGTCGCGGTTCAGCGGGTTGATTTCGACCAGGGACGCGTCGGTGTCCATGTAGCACTTGTAGAGCTTCTGGAAGATGTCCACAGCTTGTGCCGTCGAGCCAGCGGGCATGCCAATGGCGTCGGCAATCTTCCTGGCTTGTTCGTCACCCAGACCCGTGAGCGGGTCGATGAACTCGGTGATGATTTTCTCGGGCGTGGAATGGGCCACTTCCTCGATGTCCATGCCACCTTCGCTGGAGGCAATGAAGGCCAGCTTTTGCGTGGCACGATCCGTCACGATGGAGACGTAGTATTCCTTCTGGATATCGGCACCGTCCTCAATGTAGAGGCGGCGTACCTTTTGGCCTTCCGGGCCGGTCTGGTGGGTCTTGAGCTGCATGCCCAGGATTTCGCCAGCGATGCGCTTGACATCTTCAATGGTCTTGGCCACCTTGACGCCACCACCCTTGCCACGGCCCCCGGCATGAATCTGCGCCTTGACAACCCACACCGGGCCGCCGAGTTTTTGAGCGGCTTCCACCGCCTCTTGAACGGTGAACGCTGCAATGCCGCGAGGCACTGGCACACCAAATTGACGCAAGATTTCCTTGCCTTGGTACTCGTGAATTTTCATGAGCTCTCTCTCAGGAATGAATGGTTGATAGCCGTCTGACTTGCCAACAAGACAATATCAGGGACACCGTGCGAAGCAACTCCGGACTGTATCATGCTGCATTGCGGCAATCTGTTGCCAGACTTACGCGCGTATTATTTTTCAGGAGTTGACTTCACCATGCAAAAAATCTTCATCGACGGCGAAGCAGGCACCACCGGTTTGCAAATTCGCGAACGCCTGCAAACCCTGCCTGGCATCGCACTCATCAGCATCGCGCCCGAACACCGCAAGGATGTTGCTGCCAAGCGCGAACTGATGGCGCAGGCCGATCTGGTGGTGCTGTGCCTGCACGACGATGCGGCGATTGAATCGGTGGCCATGATTGACGCACTGGCAGCCAGCACGGGTCAGGCTGGCCCCAAGATCATTGACGCCTCGACCGCGCACCGCACGGCTCCGGGCTGGGTCTATGGGTTTCCTGAGCTGGCCGCAGGGCAACGTGAAGCCATCCAGAGCGCACGCCGCGTGGCCAATCCGGGTTGCTATGCCACCGGCGCCATTGCGCTGCTTCGGCCACTGATCGATGCCGGGCTGATCCCGGTCGATTTTCCGTTGTGCCTGCCTTCGGTCAGCGGTTATTCGGGCGGCGGCCGCCCCATGATCGAGGCCTACGAGCAAGGCACGGCTCCGGCCTTTGAGTTGTATGGCCTGGGTTTGAAGCACAAGCACATCCCGGAAATCATGGCTCTGACCGGCCTGACGCGCCGCCCTTTGTTTGTGCCCTCGGTGGGCAACTTCAAACAGGGCATGCTGGTTCAGCTGCCGCTGCATCTGGACCTGTTGCCGGGACGGCCCGGCGCCGACGACCTGCAACAGGCGCTGGCGCGCCATTACGCCCACAGCGAATGGGTCAAGGTGCTGCCTGCCACCCCGGACAACAAGCTCGATGCGGTAGCGCTGGCCGGCACCAACCAATTGGAGCTGCGGGTGTTTGCCAACCGTGATGCGGGTGATGGTTTTCAGCATGCGGTACTGGTGGCGCGACTGGACAACCTGGGCAAAGGCGCCAGTGGTGCTGCGGTGCAAAATTTGCAGTTGATGCTGGGACTGTAAAGCTCAATCGTTGTCGCCACCCGACACCACCCGGTGAATAGTGTCGCCGCCAAAACCGCGGCTGGCCAGAAAACGCATTTGCCGGGCCCGCTCGGCAGCATCTTCAGGCGAATGCCCAAACTTCTTCTGCCAAACCGCCAAGGCACGTGCCAGTTCGGTGCTTCGCAATTCAGCCACCGCATCTGACACCGTTTGCGAATCCAGGCCCTTGGCCTGCAACTCCTGTTTGATCCGTGACGCGCCGAGCTTGGCGGCGCGCCGGTTCAGCACCGACTCGACCACCCGCTGCTCACTAATAAAGCCCTTGGCCTGCAAATCATCCAGCGCCAGCGCCAAACTGCCCGGTTCCTCTTCAAAACGCTGCAGCTTGCGCTCCAGCTCAGTGCGCGAATGCTCACGGCCGCTGAGCAGGCGCAGGGCGCGGCCTTTGAGCGAGGGCTGATCAAAAGGCATGGCTTGTCACTTCGCTGCGTTTCATTTCAGGACCAGGTTCGGTCATTGCGAACGCAGTGAAGCAATCCATAACTTCCGAATCCATAGACTGCCGCGCTTCGCTCGCAGTGACGGTCAGGCGGCTTTCTTGGCTGCCGCTTTGGGGGTTGCCTCAGCTGTTTCGGCACCGGCCAGCAGCGGAATGCCCAGGGAGGCGCGCACCTTGTTTTCAATCTCTTGCGACAGGCCCGGGTTTTCTTTCAGGAAATCCCGCGCGTTGTCACGACCCTGGCCGACTTTTTCACCGTTGTAGGCGTACCAGGCGCCTGACTTGTCGAGGATGTTGGCGGTGACACCCATGTCGATGATCTCGCCCTCACGGCTGATGCCCTGACCGAACAGGATGTCGAACTCGGCCGTTTTGAACGGCGGCGCCACCTTGTTCTTGACCACCTTGACCTTGGTTTCGTTGCCGATGGCTTCGTCGCCTTTCTTGATGGTGCCGGTGCGCCGGATGTCGAGCCGCACCGAGGCGTAAAACTTCAGCGCATTGCCGCCGGTGGTGGTTTCGGGCGAACCGAACATGACGCCGATCTTCATGCGGATCTGGTTGATGAAGATCACCATGCAGTTGGTTTTCTTGATGTGGGCTGTGAGTTTGCGCAGCGCCTGGCTCATCAGGCGGGCCTGCAAGCCGGGCAGGCTGTCGCCCATTTCGCCTTCAAGCTCGGCTTTTGGCGTCAAGGCCGCCACCGAGTCGACCACGATCAGATCCACGGCGCCAGAGCGCACCAGGCTGTCCACAATCTCCAGCGCCTGCTCACCGGTGTCAGGTTGGCTGATCAGCAGGTCCTGCAGATTCACACCGAGGTTTTGCGCATACTGGATGTCAAGCGCGTGCTCGGCATCGACAAAAGCGCACTGACCACCGGTTTTTTGCATTTCGGCAATCACCTGCAGCGTCAAGGTGGTCTTGCCGCTGGATTCCGGCCCGTAAATCTCCACCACCCGGCCGCGCGGCAGGCCACCGACGCCGAGGGCAATGTCCAAGCCCAAGGAGCCGGTGGAGACCACCTGGATGTCTTCGATGACCTCGCCCTCGCCCAAACGCATGATGGTGCCCTTGCCAAATTGCTTTTCAATTTGGGCCAGCGCCACTTGCAGGGCTTTGGCTTTTTCGGGATTGATGGGGGTGGCGGCTCTGACGGGTGCATCCATGGTTTCTCTCCTGGGGTTGAAGTCGATTGCCAACAACTTGGCAATATCTGCATCCTCTGTTTTTAACAACAGGCTGGATACTTGAACAGTAGTTTATTTCGATTGTTGAATTTCGTAAACTTATTTTTTAGTCAATTTGGTTTACTATTTGTGCATGGCAACACGCACCCCCGGCAACCCCTGGCGCCAGACCCACATGGGCTACTGGCTGGCCCAGGCCTCGGCGCGTTTTGACGCCCGTGTGCTGGCGTTGATGGCGGCCAATGACAGCATGCCGCTGGCCCTGGCCAACCTGGCGGCGCGCGGCCACCTGACCGCCTCCCACGTCCACATCACCCGGCACCTGGCTTTGGCAGGTTCCCGCCTGACCGAGCTGGCCGCCCGCGCCGGGGTCAGCAAACAGGCCATGGGCAAGCTGGTGGACCAGTGCGAAGCCTGGGGTCTGGTGCAACGCCAGTGCGACTTGCGCGACGCACGCGCCTGCCTGGTGGTCTTCACCCCAACGGGCCTGAGCTGGTTACAGGCTTTCAAAGAAGCCGTCACGCAAGCGCAAAACGAACTGCAGGATGCCGTGGGCCAGGAGGTGGCCACCGTCATGGCCCTCGGGCTGGAAGCCTATGCCGCCTAGAATGCCTGAACAAAGACAGCACGCAGCATGAAAATTTCATCAAACTGACCCAAAAGAGGAGACCTTGATGCGCATTTTGATAGCCGAAGACGACCAGGTTCTGGCGGATGGCCTGTTGCGCACCTTGCGCAGTTCGGGCGCCGCTGTCGACCATGTGGCCAGCGGCAGCGAGGCCGACGCCGCGCTGATGACCAACACCGAGTTTGACCTGTTGATTCTCGATCTTGGGCTGCCCAGGATGCACGGCCTGGAGGTGCTCAAGCGCCTGCGTTCCCGCGGCTCAACCTTGCCGGTGCTGATCCTGACGGCTGCTGACAGCATCGAAGAGCGCGTCAAGGGACTCGATTACGGCGCCGACGACTACATGGCCAAACCCTTCAGCCTGCAGGAACTCGAAGCCCGCGTGCGCGCCCTGAGCCGACGCGGCATGGGCGCGGCCAGCAGCACCATCAAGCACGGGCCGCTGATTTATGACCAGGGCGGCCGCGTCGCCAGCATCGATGGCGTCATGCTCGAACTGTCGGCGCGTGAGCTTGGCCTGCTCGAGGTCCTGCTGCAGCGCGCCGGCCGGCTGGTCAGCAAAGACCAGT
>NZ_JAMPXE010000012.1 GCF_023701345.1 Rhodoferax sp.
CCAACGGCGAACCGTCCATCGTGCCGTCGCAAGACGTGGTGCTGGGCCTGTACTACACCACCCGCGACCGCATCAACAGCAAGGGCGAAGGCCTGGTGTTTGCCGATACCGGTGAAGTGCAACGCGCCTTTGACGCGGGTGAGGTCGAAATGAGCTCGCGCATCAGCGTGCGCCTGACCGAGTACACCAAGGACAAGGAAACCGGCGAACTCACGCCCAGCACCAGCCTGGTGGAAACTTCAGTGGGTCGCGCCCTGTTGTCGGAAATCCTGCCCAAGGGGCTGCCCTTTGCCTTCATCAACAAAGCCTTGAAGAAAAAGGAAATTTCCCGCCTCATCAATGCCTCGTTCCGCAAGTGCGGCCTGAAGGAAACCGTGGTGTTTGCCGACAAGCTGTTGCAATACGGCTTCCGTCTGGCCACCCGCGCCGGTATTTCGATCTCGATCGAAGACATGCTGGTGCCCACCGAAAAGCCGGGCATCATTGAGCGTGCCGAGGCCGAGGTGAAGGAAATCGCCAATCAGTACACCTCGGGTCTGGTGACCGCCGGTGAGCGCTACAACAAGGTGGTCGATATCTGGGGCAAAGCCGGTGACGAAGTGTCCAAGGTGATGATGGCCCAGCTCTCCAAAGAGACGGTGACCGATCGCCACGGCAACCAGGTGCCGCAAGAGTCGTTCAACTCCATCTACATGATGGCTGACTCCGGTGCGCGCGGTTCTGCCGCCCAGATTCGTCAGGTGGCCGGTATGCGGGGTCTGATGGCCAAGCCTGACGGCTCGATCATCGAGACACCCATTACCGCCAACTTCCGCGAAGGCCTGAACGTGCTGGAGTACTTCATCTCCACCCACGGTGCGCGTAAGGGTCTGGCCGACACGGCTTTGAAAACCGCCAACTCGGGTTACCTGACGCGTCGTCTGGTTGACGTGACGCAAGACCTGGTGGTGACCGAGCAGGATTGCGGCACCCACGCCGGCTACCTGATGCGCGCCATTGTCGAAGGCGGCGAAACCATTGAATCGCTGCGTGACCGCATTCTGGGTCGCACCGCAGCCGAAGACATCCTGCACCCCGAGAACCAGTCGGTGCTGGCCCCGGCCGGTACCATGCTCGACGAAGACATGATCGACGAGCTGGAACTGGCGGGTGTGGACGAAGTCAAGGTGCGCACCGCGCTCACCTGCGAAACCCGTTTTGGCATTTGCGCCCGTTGCTACGGTCGCGACCTCGGTCGCGGTGGCCTGGTCAACGGCGGCGAGGCGGTGGGCGTGATTGCCGCCCAGTCGATCGGCGAGCCCGGTACCCAGCTGACCATGCGGACCTTCCACATCGGTGGCGCCGCATCGCGTGCGGCGATTGCCTCCAGCGTTGAAGCCAAGTCCAATGGCAACATCGGTTTCAACACGACCATGCGTTATGTCACCAACGGCAAGGGTGAACTGGTGGTCATTTCGCGCTCGGGCGAGATCGTCATTCACGACGAGCACGGCCGTGAACGCGAGCGTCATAAAGTGCCGTACGGCGCCATCCTGACCATCAAGCCGGACCAGACCATCAAGGCCGGCACCATTCTGGCCAACTGGGATCCGCTGACGCGCCCCATCATCACCGAATACGCCGGCCGGGCCCGCTTCGAAAACGTCGAGGAAGGTCTGACCGTGGCCAAGCAGGTGGACGAAGTCACCGGCTTGTCGACGCTGGTGGTGATCGACCCGAAACGCCGTGGCTCGGCCAAGGTGGTTCGCCCGCAGGTCAAGCTGATCGATGCCACCGGCAACGAGGTCAAGATCCCTGGCACCGACCATGCCGTGACGATCGGTTTCCCGATTGGCGCGCTGGTGCAGGTGCGTGACGGCCAGGACGTGGGCCCCGGCGAAGTGCTGGCCCGTATCCCGGTCGAAGGTCAGAAAACCCGTGACATCACCGGCGGTTTGCCGCGTGTGGCCGAGCTGTTCGAAGCCCGCTCACCCAAGGACAAAGGTGTGCTGGCCGAGATGACCGGTACCATTTCTTTCGGCAAGGAAACCAAAGGCAAGATCCGCCTGCAGATCACCGACCCGGAAGGCAAGGTCTGGGAAGAACTCGTGCCCAAGGAAAAGAACATGCTGGTGCACGAAGGCCAGATCGTCAACAAGGGCGAAGTGGTGGTCGACGGCCCGGCCGACCCGCAAGATATTTTGCGCCTACTGGGTGCCGAAGAGTTGGCGCGTTACATCGTCGACGAAGTGCAGGACGTCTACCGCCTGCAGGGCGTGAAGATCAACGACAAACACATCGAAGTGATTGTTCGCCAGATGCTGCGCCGTGTGGTGGTCGAGGCTGCGGGGGACTCCAACTACATCAATGGTGAGCAGGTGGAGCGCTCGGAAATGCTCAACACCAACGACGCCTTGCGCGCCGATGGCAAGATTCCGGCCACCTTCACCAACCTGCTGCTGGGTATCACCAAGGCGTCGTTGTCCACCGACAGCTTCATCAGCGCGGCTTCCTTCCAGGAAACCACCCGCGTGCTGACCGAAGCCGCCATCATGGGCAAACGCGATGGCCTGCGTGGCCTGAAAGAAAACGTCATTGTGGGTCGCCTGATTCCAGCCGGTACCGGCATGGCGTACCACGAAGCCCGCAAGGTGCGCGAAAACATGGACGAGTCCGAGCGTCGCGCCATTGCCGAAACCGAAGCGGCTGAACTGGCACTGGCCAGTGAGCAGGACCAGGATCAGGACGAAGGTATTGACGTCAAGTAATTGACCGACTGTTAAAAAGCGTCTCAGGCCCTTGTTCGCATGGGCTTGAGGCGCTTTTTTTATATTCAATCATGACCACCTCTACCCAGATCCCCCTGTGGCGGCAACTGCAGGCCGTCGCCAATGTGTTGCAGGCCATTCAGGCCGGCGCCTCCGGCACGGCAGCCATCGGTGCGGTCGATGCGGCGCTGCGCCCCGGGGTGCAGGCGCTGAGCTTTGCGGTGCTGCGCACGCTGGGGCAGGCGCAGGCCTTGCGCCGTCTGCTGGCACCCCGTCAACCCGCCCCGCCGCTGGATGCCTTGCTGTGCAGTGCGCTGGCGCTGCTATCGCAGGTAGACGATGCACCTTACGACGCTTTCACCCTGGTCAATCAAACGGTGGAAGCGGCCAAGAAAAACCCCAAACTGAAGGCCCAGGCGGCCTTTGTCAACGCCTGTTTGCGCCGTTTCTTGCGCGAACAGCCCGCCTTGCTGGCGCAGGTGGCACAGGACCCGGTGGCGCACTGGAACCACCCGGCCTGGTGGCTGGCCCAAATGCAGGCCGAGTGGCCGACCCAATGGCAGGGTATTTTGACGGCCAATAACGCGCAGGCCCCGATGGTGTTGCGCGTCAATACCCGGCGCATCAGCGTCGCTGATTACCTGCAAAAGCTGGAAGCCGTCGGTCTGCAGGCAGCGCCGCTGGGTCCGGTGGGCGTGGTGCTGCGGGCGGCCACGGCGGTCCAGAAGATCCCGGGTTTTGTCGACGGGCTGGTGTCGGTGCAGGACAGTGCGGCGCAATGGGCGGCACCGCTGCTTTTGACCGGCTTGCATGGCTCGGCACCGTTGCAGGTACTCGATGCCTGCGCCGCCCCCGGCGGCAAAACAGCGCACTTGCTGGAGTTTGCCAATGTCGCGGTCACCGCGCTCGACATTGACGCCCAGCGCTGCCAGCGCATTCACGACAACCTGCAGCGTCTTGGTCTCAGCGCCCAGGTGCAGGTTGCCGATGCTGCCGACCTGCCAGGCTGGTGGCAGGGGCAAAGTTATGACGCCATCTTGCTTGACGCCCCCTGCTCCGGTTCAGGCGTGGTGCGCCGTCACCCCGACATCCGCTGGCTGCGCCGCCCCACGGACGCGGCACAACTGGCGCGACAGCAGGCCAGGCTGCTCGCCGTACTCTGGCCTTTGGTCAAACCCGGCGGCCGTTTGCTGTATTGCACCTGTTCCGTCTTTCAGGCCGAAGGCCAGGGCCAGATCAAGGCGTTTCTTGACAACAACAGCAACGCCACCTTATTGCCGTCGCCCGGACATTTGTTGCCAGGCCATGCTGTGCAATGGGCGGGTCTGGTTGACAATCCGACACGTGAGCATGATGGTTTTTATTACGCATTGCTGGAAAAGTCTGCTGCCTAGACTGTTGCTGGGCTGGCTGGCCGCGGCTGTGCTGGGGCTGGGCGCAGCGCTGGCGCAAGCACCCGAAGACACAGAGCGACCGATGCTGCGCCTGGAGCGTATCGATGATGCCATCTGGCTCTCAACCCAGCTCCAGTTTGACTTGTCACCGGCTGTGGTGGATGCCTTGCACAAAGGCATTCCGGTCTTTTTTGTGGCGCAAGCCGATGTGCTGCGCGAACGCTGGTACTGGACCAACAAAAGAATAGTCACCGCCAAGCGTCAGTTTCGCCTGGCTTACCAACCCCTGACCAATCGCTGGCGGCTCAACATTACTTCCGGTGAGGTCGTGGAGCCTGCACTGGGTCTGGCCCTGAACCAGAGCTTTGAATCCTGGAAAGACGCACTGGCCACCGTGCGCCGCATCACGCGCTGGAAAATTGCCGATACACCGGAGCTGAAGGCCAATGCCGCCTACCTGGTCGCGTTTCGCTTTCGGCTCGACCTGACGCAACTGCCCCGGCCTTTGCAAATTGGCACGCTAGGGCAATCAGACTGGTCGGTTGAGCTGGCTGGCGAACAGTTGCTTGACGCCGGGTCGGACCAATGAAATCAGCCTCGGCCAGCGCGTCGGCACGCCATTCCCGATCGGTCCGCTGGTTGCTGGGTCTGGGCCTGATCGCCATGGTGGCGATTGGCCTGGTGCTGCTTTTTTTATTGACCCAGGCCACCACCAACCGCGAGCTCTACGAGAAAAATTACGCCCGCCTGTTTGCCGTCAATGTGGTGGTGGCGGTGCTGTTGCTGGGGGTTATTGGCTGGATTGCCGTGCGCCTGCTCCGGCGCCTGGTACAGAAAAAATTTGGCAGCCGTTTGCTGGTCAAGCTGGCGGCCATTTTTGCGCTGGCGGGTTTTGCCCCGGGTGTGCTGATTTACGTGGTGTCGTACCAGTTTGTCACGCGCTCCATCGAGAGCTGGTTTGACGTCAAGGTCGAGGGTGCCCTGAATGCCGGACTTAATTTGGGTCGTACCACGCTGGAAGCCTTGTCGGCCGATCTGGCAGGCAAAGCACGCACGGGTGCGGCGCAGCTGTCATCGACGCCCGATGTCAGTGCGGCCTTGCCGCTGGAGCGTACGCGCGTCGCGGTGGGGGCCGACGACATGATGCTGTGGGGGGGCTCGGGCCGGCTCATTGCGGCGGCCGGCCAGTCGCGCTACCAGCTTAATCCCGAACGACCCAGTGCGCAGCAATTCAGGGCGGCGCGGGACCAGGGCGTCATTACCTGGATTGAAGGCCTGGACGATGTTGATCCGAGTGCCGCGTCCCAGGCCCGGGTCAAGGCGCTGGCGCGCATCACCAGCGATCAATTGGGGGCCTTCAATGAGTCGCGCTATCTGCTGGTGGTGAAAGCGCTGCCCGACACGCTGGTGGCCAATGCACTGGCCGTGACACAGGCCAATCGCGAATACCAGGAGCGGGCGCTGGCCCGCGATGGCCTGCGCCGGATGTACATCGGCACGCTCACCCTGAGCCTGTTCATGGCGGTTTTTGGCGCGGTCCTGCTGGCCGTGGTACTGGGTAACCAGTTGGCCCGGCCGCTGCTGCTGCTGGCCGATGGCGTGCGCGAAGTGGCTGCCGGTGACCTAACCCCAAAAACCTATTTGCGCGGTAATGATGAACTGGATGGCTTGACCCGCTCATTTGCCCAGATGACCCAGCAGCTTGCCGATGCGCGCCAGGCGGTGCAGACCAGCATGGCACAGGTGAGCGCGGCGCACGCCAACCTGCAAACCATTCTGGACAACCTCACGGCCGGCGTCATGGTGCTCGATGCCAACGGGCACATCTTTGCGTCCAATCCCGGTGCCACTCGTATTTTGCGGGTGCCACTGGCCGCGCACCAGGGGCAGGCATTGGCCCAGGTTGACGGGCTGCAGTCCTTTGGACAACAGGTGCAGGCGCAATTCGACAACTTTTTCAGCGCCCACGGTGAACGCACGCTGGACCATTGGCAACAGTCTTTTGAGCTCGGTGGTATCGGTCGGGCGCAAAGCGGGCGTCCGGCCCAGGACGTGATTACCCTGGTGACGCGGGGTGCCGAATTGCCCGGTGAGCAGCGCCTGCTGGTGTTTGACGATATTTCTGAAATCGTGTCGGCGCAACGGGCGCAGGCCTGGGGTGAAGTGGCGCGGCGCCTGGCGCACGAGATCAAAAACCCGCTGACACCGATCCAATTGTCAGCCGAGCGCCTGGAGATGAAGCTCGCTGGCAAGCTGGCTGCCACTGAGCAGGCCATGCTGACCAAATCGGTGAAAACCATCGTCGACCAGGTTGATGCCATGAAACGTCTGGTCAATGAATTCCGGGACTACGCGCGCCTGCCGGCGGCGGAACTCCAGCCGCTCAACCTCAACGAGCTGGTCAATGATGTGCTGAATTTGTATGCCGACAACCTGGGCCCGGTGCCAGTCAAGACCGAGCTTGATCCCGAGTGCCCCAATATCCTGGGCGACACCCAGCAGTTGCGCCAGGTGTTGCACAACCTGTTGCAAAACGCGCAGGATGCCACCCAGAGCGCGGGACATGCCGATGCCGAGCATGCCGTGCTGGTCAAAACCCAGTGGCAAGCCAGCGCGCGCCGGGTACGCCTGGTGGTGGTGGACTGCGGAACCGGGTTTCCTGACCACATTCACAAACGGGCGTTCGAGCCCTATGTGACCACCAAGGACAAAGGCACCGGCCTGGGCCTGGCGGTGGTCAAGAAAATTGCCGACGAGCATGCCAGTCGGGTGACCATTTCAAACCGCTTGCACAACGGTGAAATTCTCGGTGCGCAAGTATCGTTATCATTCGTGGTTGAGCCTGCGCCAGGCCCTCAGGCAATTTGATGTGATATTGCTGATACCACTTTCAGGGGAATGACAAGTACATGGCTAACATTTTGGTAGTGGACGACGAACTGGGTATTCGTGATCTGTTGTGCGAGATTCTCAATGACGAAGGTCATACCGTGGAGTTGGCGGAAAATGCCGCCCAGGCGCGCGCCGCCCGTCTGCGCGAGGCCCCCGATCTGGTTTTGCTCGACATCTGGATGCCCGACACCGACGGAGTCACCTTGCTCAAGGAATGGTCCACTTCCGGGGCCTTGACCATGCCCGTGATCATGATGAGCGGCCATGCCACCATTGACACGGCCGTCGAGGCCACGCGCATTGGCGCTCTGGCTTTTCTGGAAAAACCGATCACCCTGCAAAAACTGCTCAAGGCGGTGGAACAGGGTCTGACCCGTGGCGCTTTGCGCAAACTGACCCAGTCCATGCCGTCCATGGGCATGAAAGCAGACACCGTGGCGCTGGCTGACATGCCGGTCAGTATGGTTGAGCTGGCGCCAGAACCTGGCCCGCAGGCCACGCAGAACTTCATGCTTGACAAGCCGCTGCGCGATGGCCGTGACGAATACGAAAAAGCCTACTTCGAGTTCCATCTGGCCAAAGAAAATGGCTCGATGACCCGTGTCGCTGAAAAGACCGGCCTGGAGCGCACCCACCTGTACCGCAAGCTCAAGCAACTGGGTGTCGATTTGACGCGCAAACGCGGGTGAAAAATCAAGCCGGCGCTTAAAAAACGGCCCATTGCGCTGCTAGAATACGCGGCTTAGGCCTGGTAGCTCAGTCGGTAGAGCAGAGGATTGAAAATCCTTGTGTCGGTGGTTCGATTCCGCCCCGGGCCACCAAACAGACACCGTAGTTGCAATGTGACTACGGTGTTTTCATTTGTGCAGTACGCTAAGTTGCACTGTGATTACGATCAGTACACACTGGCAACTGTGAAGTTTCATGATCAGTCATGGATAGGCTGAAACAAACTCAAGTTTGCTATCCAAGTCCCGCGCACTTCCGCAGCGCATCTCCGAAACACCACATCACGCCCACGAGTGCAATTGCTCAGTTGAATGCAGCGCAACCGATGCTGTTGCACATGCGTGATGGTGAAGTCGTCTTGTACCGTCGCGCAAATAGCCCTGTCTGGCAAAGCAGATACAAGTTGCAAGACGGCAGTTGGCACCGTGCAAGCACACGCAAGATGTCAGTTGAACATGCCGTCAAAGCAGCCTGCACAATGTACGATGAAGCACGGTTCAGGCAGTCACTCGGCTTAGCACAAACAGCACAGAATTTCACGGGTTTAGCACAGGCAACGCTTCAGGAATTGCGCTCCGAAATGGATGCAGGTCGCGGTAAGAGCGTTTATGCGTCGTACATCACATGCATTGAAAAATACTTCATTCCGTACTTCGGTGACAAGCGACTTGAGCAATTGCAACATGAAGACATTGTGGCGTTTGAAATCTGGCGCAATCGGCAAATGACAAAACAACCGAAAGCATCAACACTGATGAACTTCGCAAGTGCGTGGAACAGATTGCAGCAAACAGCAATTGCAAAAGGCTGGCTCAGTGAACACGCTGCAATACCGAAACTGACAACACGCGGAATGAAAAGCACATCACGACCAGCATTCGGAAAAGATGAAGTGGCGAAGTTGTTGCAGTTCATGCAGACATGGGCAGAGCAGGGCAGACTGTCAGTTGAACGCGAGATGCGACCACTGTTGCGTGATTATGTGGAAATGTTGTTGCTGACAGGAATGCGGCATGGAACGGAAGCAATGGGTATTTGTTGGAAGCACATTGAATGGCACACGGACAAAGGTGTTCGTTACTTACGAATATGGGTTGACGGTAAGACAGGCGGTCGCTGGTTGATTGCGAAGCATCGTGCGGTTGATGTCTTGAACAGATTGCGTGACCGACAAAAGGATGTGAAACATCTTTCGCTGGACGAATTGCTTGCATCACCAGTGCAAAGCAAGTTGTTCGCGTTCAGCAACGGGCATCAACCACCAAGTTTGAACGGAACATTCAGGCGGTTGATGCGTGACAGCGAATTGTTGAAGGATGCGAAAGCGCAGAACAGAACGCTGTATTCAATGCGTCACACATACGCAACGCAAGAACTGTTCGCGGGAACTGACATTCACACGCTTGCAAAGCAGATGGGAACGAGCGTCTTGATGCTTGAAAAGCACTACAGCAAGTTGACGGCGACGATGGCTGCAAACAAGTTGGCTTAAATTTGAACGACTATTGAGCGAACCGACTTGTAAAAAGTTGTAAATGACTGTAGAGTTTGTAGCTGCTGACTGGGAGAGACACACTACATGCAGGCAAGTTGATTAAAGGTGTGCGAATGTTGGAGCAGATACGGCGAAAATAGTACAACTACAACGGCTAAATGGCTGGCGTATTTGTCTCATACACACCTTTATAGGATCAAAAATGTTCTTAAAAAAATCGATCATGATTTTCGTGACCTTCATTGTCACCGCGTGTGCTCAGCAACAAATACTTTTGAAGCAAACTTCCTCAGGTTATCCAGAAGGCGTTTTCAAAAATACAAATGTTGAAAGTATCCGTTCAAAATTATTGGATGCTTGTTCAATACGTGGTTATCTCGTTCACGAAGCAACTGGTAACCAAGTTGTGTGCGGAAAGACAATGTCTGGAACTGAGGCTGTATTCGCTCAAATGCTGGTTGGCAACTCCTATTCAACTACACCAGAACAACGAATTAAATTTATTGTCTATCAATCCGGAAGTAATGTGAAAGTTACAGCCAATCAATGGATTGAATCGCAGATGGCAATGGGTCAAGTTCGCAGACAAGAACTTAATTCAAATAATCAAAATAATAGCATTCAACAATTGCTATTTTCTATGGGCGCAGAGTAAAAATTGTATTTAAGTCAGCATTGTGAAATACAGACTGACAACTTACAGGCATTCAAAGCAACGCAGAGTTAGTGGGCCTAAATTTAATTGCAAGCTCAGTCATTTACGAAATAGGGCGAAAAATTAAATTTAAATTAATGATTGAAATGTCAACGGTTGCCCTGTTGACTGCATGTGGTGATTAACGCCTAGTTTCAAGCATATACGCGAGGCCAAGATTATTGTAAGTGACAGTGACAGTGACAGTAGCAGTAGGATGTAAATTGTGCAAATGTATCTGATAAAGGATGAAAATGAAATATCAATATTTAACTATAAAAATGTTGTTAACAATATCAATGACTACAGCAATTACGGCTATTGCTGGACCTTTTGGTATGGAAAAAGGCATGTCGCTTGACGCACTTCAATCCCTAGGAAAATTTTCTCCAGTGGAATCAAAAAAATTTGTCTATCGTGCAAAGACTTTGAAACAAGGACATCCAGATTTTGAGGTGTATAGTGTGATCATTACGCCAAGTCAAGGACTCTGTAAGATTACCGCATTCGGTAAGGACTTTGATACAAGCAGTTATGGTTTAGAGCTTACGAGTAAATATAAGGATATAAAAAATAGTCTAAAACAAAAATATGGTAACACGAGCCAAGATCTCGATTTTCTTATGGCAGGATCAATTTGGAAAAATTCGAATGAATGGATGATGTCGTTACGACAAAAGGAGAGGAAGCTCATGGCGATGTGGGATAAGGAAAAATCGACTCTTAATGACTCGTTGAGTGCCATCTTGTTACAGGCACATGCCGTAAGTCAAACGAAGGGATATTTGACTTTATCTTATGAATTCGATAATTCTGATGCATGCTTAACCGAATTGGAAGCTTCAATTAATTCAAATTTGTGAATGAGATAATATAATTCATGGTTTATTTATAATAAATACTGCACTATTCACTTCCCAAAATGTTTCAACAAGGAGCTACTGAAATGGCAACATCAAACGAACAACTCGCACAAGCAATCAAAGCAGCGGAAGATGCAGCAGCATTAGTCGCACAACTCAAAGAGCAATCACGCGCTGAAGACTTGAAGACAGTCAAAGAACTGATTGAGCGTCACGGCTTCCTGCAGAAAGATTTGACACCTGAGTTGAAGACACGAGTTGCCGCAAAGAAAGCGACGGCACCTCGTAAAACTGTCGGTCGTCGCAAAGCAAAATGATTCGTTGACTCGCAATGCGCTGAAGTGTCAACGCTTCACGCGCAACATGAATCTAAAAGCTGTCAGATCCAACGCTGACAGCTTTTTTTACGTCCAGCGAGTCAGTGCAGCAGTTCAACAGCGGAGCGCAGCATCGCTGGATTTACATCGATGTATTTCTGGGTGACTGAAAGCGACTTGTGACCAGCGAGTTCCATCAACACGCGCACTGAAACACCTTTCTGTGCAAGATTCGTGATGAACCCGCGTCTTCCGCTGTGACTTGAGCCTTCAACATTCGCGCCCTTGTACCAGTAGTGAAACATTTGACATGCAGTTGATGCACTGAAACCGCGACGCGGGTTCTTTTGATTGCTAAACAATGCGCGTGTCGTGTCAGTCAGTGTGACAGCAAGCAAGTCGGACAACTTGAAGCGGTCGCACAGATAGTTGAAGATTTCTTTTTGCATTCTGTCTGACAAAATCACCGTGCGACCTCTATCGCCTTTCGTTTGTTCTGCACTCAAACGAATTTCATCTTTAATCTGACCGTCTTTCGTCAGAACATCACAGATGCGAACTGCCGACACTTCGCCGACGCGCATACCGCTTTCGTGTGTCAGCAAGAACATGCAACGGTTTCGTGTTGCGTGACTACGCGCTGCAATGTACAGCAGCACTTTTTTGATTTCGCGATCTGTCAAAACTTTTGCTTTCGCCATGATGTAAATTTCCTTCAAAATAAATACTTGATGTGTATTTATTCTGAACCCGTTGGTAAAAAAGGAAAAGCCTTATGGCGAAATAATGGCAGGTCTTGGAAATCAACAACTTACAGCAGGACCAAATGAAAACATGATTTCCTTTAGTTCACATGCAGCAACGAAGCAGCGCGAATTTCATTGCGAATGCCTTGGCCGCAATTATAAATTCCGATGCACTACGCTGGATTTGATGCGTACACGATGCAATGTGATGTCACATGCTCAAAAGTTCTGCGGTTGGTAACTCGCTGCCAGCTTTTCAAGTTCTTCCATTCGCAATTTGTGTGCTTGTTCTTCCTTGAACACTTCAGCAGAAATTCCACTGTACGCTTTCAGTTCGTCAACATCGAGGTTCCATGTTGAAATGCCAGTCTTGCTCCGCATCATCACTTCAATTTTCTCTTTGTCATACTCGGTCAACTTGTGTCGGACAAAAATTGCATCATGCACACTTGCAAGAACTTCGCGACCGAGCCGTTTCAATTCCGCACGAACAACATCCATTGCGTCAGTCTCAAAGTGCTGATACAGATATGACATGACCTTGCTTTTGCTGACGCGACCAGATGCCGTTTGCAATTCGGAGTGCGTCAACAATGTAGGATCGGCTTTTGTGTGATAGCTGTAAATGAACTTGTCTAGCTTATCCTGTTCAGCAATGAATTTCTTCATCACATCACAGTCGATGAATCGGCTACGGGCAACGGGATTCTTGATGATGTTGACAAGTGCAGGATTGAATGCGTTTCCGCTTTGATCAATCCAACCATGTCTGTATGTTCGTGCACCGAAACTGAGCGCTGTTAGTGCTTGCTTCACGATGTCAAGTTGTACTTCCTCGGCAATATGACTGTCATCGCCAAATGTATCAAGCATTACACATTTGCGAAATGCCTTCTTGCCCGCAAGATAGGCAAGTGAAGTTACGAATTCTTCATCAAATGAAATCGGCGATTTCATTTGCGCGTAACACAGCCGTGCGTATCCCATCTTCCATGACACGACACTGGTTCTGATGTCGTATTCATAGCAATCACCGAGCATCGCTTCGCGCAATGTCTTGTGAACTGACTGCACATTGATGCCGCGATAGTAAACGCGCCCGAATTGACTTTGATTGATCAACATCGGCAAGTCGCCAGTGCCTGTCTGTGCGATACGCATGATCACTCGCGCTTGTCGCACCAGAACCTGTCGTTCAACATCATTGATCTTGTTTGCTTTGTGCGTCAACCACACAATGAACTGATGCAGTGACTTAATGTCAATCGGACATATATGATACCGTTCCTTCAATTCTTTCTGTGTCATTGTTCCAAAGTCAGGAAACAAGCGATAGAAGAAATCAACATCGGATAGTGAAGTGTCGTTCAGCAATGCATCAAGTTCATTGATCTTCTTATGCCGAAGCATCTTGATGTCCATTGCATCCGTCATCGTGACTAACTTTGTCAGTGCGATAGTTGACGGATCGGAACCTATCAAACCTGGCGTTACGACACGAACAAGTTCAAGTCCGTTTTCTTGCAACCATTTGTGCAAGTACTGTTTCTTTCCATCAATCGTAAATTGTCCGACTTCTAACGACAATGCATGTGTGCTGACATAAAAATGCCTGAAGAACTTGAACATATTCGTGGCCATGTTCAACAGCGATGCATCTAATTTGCGTTCCAGTACATCTTTGTACTTTGCAATTGCAAGTTCGGCTTTGTTTGTCTTCGGCATCACGGCCTTCAACTTGCTGACAACAATCGGATCAATGGTGAGTGTGATCATGGTAATTGCAGTGAAATTGCATTCAACGGAACGGAATGGGCAAGACTGAAAAAAGTCTTACACATATAGTAACTTATAAACAGATAAGACAAAACATGACTGATCCACTTCATGTCATTGAATTGAAGAAATCGGTGGACGAATGAAGCGAAGAGTAATGAGTTCACAGATGTGTTGGAAGCACATCTACAGATAAGACATTGAACATCCAGCAGTACTATGACTTGATGCATCTTCTTTGCTTCGATTGAATTCATTTTTTTGCAATTTGTTTTTTTCACAGGTATTTATGCAGAACTAAATACTTGAAGCAAGAAACCAAATATATCGGACTAGGAATGAAATGGAAATGGGAACAAAATTGCAGCACTTAAACAGAAATCGCGGAGAAATCATGAGTGTGATCGGTACATTGAAACTTGTTGCAACGAAACGACCAAATCAAATTACAGCGGTGCAACTTCGGCGTAACAAAATTTGTCGGCGGTTGCATGAACAGATCATGCTTGCGAAAGCGCGACAAGACGGCAAGCAATTCGCCGCGACAAAATTTCGCACAGTGACAGATTCTGAAACAGGCGAACGCAAAAGTGTTGAAGTTGCGAAGATCATCAAGCCGTGGTGGTTCACAACTGACAACGGAAAAACAGCAATTGCAGTTCGCTACGGTGCGCGAGTGCTTGAACTTGCAAAAGGAAAGTTCGCTGTTGAAGTTGCATCACCGACTGACATCGTTGCAACACTTGAAATCATCAAGTCGGCAGTTGAAACAGGTGAACTTGACGCGCAACTAGAAGCAACAGCGGGAAATTTGCGTAGCGGGTTTAAGAAGTGATGTTGCGTTGCTGCATTTGTCACGGAGACTAAATACAAGATGCGACTTCACGAATTTCAATCAAGCACTTCACCGACGCCTGAACAGATGCGGATTAAGAGTTTGCAATTGAGTGCTCAGAAGGCGCAAGAAAATGTGCAGACGGAGCGTGACAGGCAGCGTAAGCAGCGTGAAGACGAACGCAAACGCAAGATGTTGTCAGCAGCAAACGGGCAAAGCTCGCCTGCAACTTGAACAGCGACATGTGCAACGCTCACACACGCATCAATTCACGCTTGCACTGATGTTTGCAAGTGCACGGTTGAGAATTTTTTGAACACGCTGCAACGAACTGTGACATGACGATGTTTGCTACACACAAGACACTGTGGATGACGATGCAATGTAATTTCAAACAGGTTTTGCACGGTTTGGCAGAGTTGAAAATCCTTGTGTCGGTGGTTCGATTCCGCCCCGGGCCACCAAATCAAAAAGCCAATCCTCTGCGATTGGCTTTTTTGTTTGCGCAAATCTTTCCGGGTGCGTCATGAAACGACCAGCGCGACCTCCACCAGGCAGTCGTAAAACGTGGGCCCACGGCCCAGATCCGTCAGTCTTTGGCTGGTGAGCTGGTTCACGTTGGTGCCGTTGAGCCCCAGTTTGCGCCACCAGACGCCCAGCCCGTTGACCACGCCCGCCCGGGCCCGCACACTGATGCGGGCACGGCATTGGTAGCTGCCCCGGTCGTTGAACACACGCACCGTGTCGCCGTCGGCAATGCCGCGCGCAGCCGCATCGACCGGGTGCATTTCGAGCAGCGGCTCGCCTTCGCTGTGCTGCAGGCTTTTGACGTTGACAAAGCTCGAATTCAAAAAATTGCGCGCCGGTGGCGAGATCATGGCCAGCGGGTAGGCGCTGGAACTGTGCGCCGCCTCATGGTTGGGCACATGGTCGGGCAGGCCGTCCAGCCCACGCGCTGCCAGTCGTTCACTGAAAAATTCGCACTTGCCGGACGGCGTCGGGAATTTGCCCTGGGAAAACGGCGCTTCGGGTGTGTCCAGGGTGACAAAGCCGTTGGCCAGCAGGGCATCAAAGTTGACCGCATCGCCATAGGCCTGGCGGCACAGGGCTGCATCGTTGTCCTGCAAGCAGGGGTCGGTCAAGCCCATGTGCCGGGCCAGTTCCCGGAAAATCTGCGTGTTGGGTTTGGCCTCACCCAAGGGGGCAATCGCGGGCCGGTTGAGCAGCGCGTCGGTGTGGCCATAAGCGCTGTGCACATCCCAATGCTCCAGTTGCGTGGTGGCGGGCAGGATGTAGTCGGCATAGTCGGCGGTGTCGGTCTGGAAATGCTCCAGCACCACGGTGAACAAATCCTCGCGCGCAAAGCCCTGCACCACTTTGGCGGATTCGGGCGCGATCGCCACCGGATTGCTGTTGTAGACCATCAGCGCCTCAATGGCCGGGCCGAATTCGGGGCTTGCCTCGCGCAGCAGGTCGTCTCCAATGGTGGCCATGTTGACGCTGCGCGGCGTGCGCCCGGCCAGCAGGTCGGGCCGCTGCAGCGCTGCCTTTTGCACCGGAAAAGCCCCCGAGCTGGAGAGCAGCACGCCACCGGCGCGCGTGCGCCAGGCGCCGATGAGGGCGGGCAGGCAGGCGATCAGGCGCACCGCGTTGCCGCCGCCGTGCACGCGTTGCAGGCCGTAGTTCATGCGAATGGCGGCTTTTTGACCGTTGTGGACGCAAGCGCCGTAGATGCGTGCCAGTCCTTGCACTTGTTCGGCCGTGATGCCGCACACAGCGGCTGCGCGCTCGGGCGGCCACTGCAGGGCGCGCTCGCGCAAAGCCTCCCAGCCCAGCGTGTAGCGTTCCAGGTAATCATGGTCGAGCCAGTCGTTTTGGATCAGCTCGTGCATCAAGCCCAGCGCCAGTGCGCCGTCGGTGCCGGGCAACAGTGCGATGTGCTGATGGCACTTGTCGGCGGTTTCACTCTTGCGCGGGTCGATGCAGATGAGTTTGGCACCGCGCCGCTTGGCATCGTTGGCATAACGCCAGAAGTGCAGGTTGCTGCTGATCGAGTTGCTGCCCCAGATCAAAATGACATCGGATTCTGCAAAAAACTCGACCCGCATGCCGACCTTGCCACCCAGCGTGTGCACCAGGCCTTCGCCGCCGGCGGCGGCACAGATGGTGCGCTCCAGGTGGGAAGCACCCAGCGTGTTGAAAAAACGTGCCGCAATGCTTTCGCCCTGCACCAGTCCCATGGTGCCGGCGTAGCTGTAGGGCAGGATGGCCTGCGGGTCGCGCGTGGCAATCTCCTGCAGGCGCGCGGCAATGTCGCTCAGGGCAGCGTCCCAGCTGACGCGTTCAAACTGCCCGCTGCCCTTGGGGCCAATGCGTTTCAGGGGATGCAGGATGCGCTCGGGGTGGTAAGTGCGCTCGGGGTAGCGCGACACCTTGGTGCACAGGCTGCCGGCGGTATGCGGGTGCGCCGGGTTGCCCTGCACCTTGATGGCGACGCCGTTTTGCACGGTGGTCAGCAGCGAGCAGGTGTCGGGGCAGTCGTGCGGGCAGGCACCCAGAATCTGGCTGCTGGGGGCCGAGGCAGAAAATGTCGTAGCGGTCATGGTGGCATTGCGAGTTGAGGCATGATTGTGACCCAGTCAGTCCCACAGGAACAGCCATGCATTTGATCCCTGAACTTGTCCAGCAGCGCCCTGGTCTTGAAGCCTTGCGCCGCGATTTGCACGCCCACCCCGAGCTCTGCTTCAACGAGTTCCGCACCGCCGACGTGGTGGCCGCCAAACTCACCGAGTGGGGGATTCCGATCCACCGCGGCCTGGGCACCACTGGCGTGGTCGGCATCGTCACGAGCGGCACCTCCACGCGGGCCATTGGTTTGCGCGCCGACATGGACGCGCTGCCCATGCAGGAGGCCAACACCTTTGCCCATGCCAGCACCCAGCCCGGAAAAATGCACGGCTGTGGCCACGACGGCCATACCGCCATGTTGCTGGCCGCCGCCCAGTACCTGGCCACGCACCGCCATTTTGACGGCACCGTGTACCTGATTTTTCAGCCCGCCGAAGAAGGCGGCGGCGGCGCCCGCGAGATGATCAGGGACGGCCTGTTCGAGAAATTTCCGATGGACGCGGTGTTTGGCATGCACAACTGGCCCGGCCTGCAAATGGGCCGGTTTGCCGCCAGCGACGGCCCGGTGATGGCCAGCAGCAACGAGTTCAAAATCACGATTCACGGCAAGGGCGGCCATGCCGCCATGCCGCACAACACGCTCGACCCGGTGCCGGTGGCCTGCCAGCTGGTACAGACGTTGCAGACCATCATCAGCCGCAACCTGAAGCCCATCGAGGCGGGCGTGATTTCGGTCACCATGATCCACGCTGGCGAGGCCACCAACGTCATTCCGAATTTCTGCGAGCTGCAGGGTACAGTGCGCACCTTTTCAATTGAGGTGCTGGACCAGATCGAGCAGCGCATGCGCGTGACGACCGAGCACCTTTGTGCGGCGTCGGGTTTGCGCGCTGACTTTGAGTTCAAGCGCAACTACCCGCCCACCATCAACAGCGCCGCCGAGGCCGAGTTTGCGCGCCGGGTGATGGCGGATGTTGTGGGTGCTGAGAATGTGCAGACTCAGGAACCCACCATGGGCGCCGAAGATTTTTCCTTCATGCTGCAAGCCAAGCCCGGCTGTTATGCCTTTATTGCCAATGGCGACGGCGACCACCGCGCCCTGGGCCACGGCGGCGGTCCGTGCACACTGCATAACCCGAGCTACGACTTCAACGACGAACTGCTGCCGCTGGGGGCGACTTACTGGGTGCGGCTGGCTGAGGCGTGGTTGAAGATGTGACGTCGCGGTCAGCCAAACCGATGCGCCGCCATCTCCAGCAGCCCGTCAAACAAAAGGTTGTCCACCAGTTCGAACGGCACCGACATGCTCGGCGCCATTTTCCAGCCGGCGCCACCGGTCATGATGCAGCGCGGCTCCATGCCGCAGTGCGCGCGCAGGTGCTGCACCATGCGCTCGACCGCACCGGCAATGGCGTAGGTGCCGCCGCTGGTGAGGGCGTCGCTGGTGTTGGTCGGGAATTCGCAGACATTGCCGGTGGGAACATGGAGGCCGGCGGTGCCGGACTCCAGGGCGCGCAGCATGATGCCGTGGCCAGGCAGGATCAGTCCGCCCAAAAATTTGCCATGCGTGTCGATGGCATCCACGGTCACGGCGGTGCCCACCATCACCACCACCAGCGGGCGCGCCGTGCCCTGCGCCAGGCTGCGGTGCCAGGCGCCGATCATGGCCACCCAGCGGTCAGCCCCCAGGCGTGCGGGGTAGTCGTAGCCGTTGCTCACGCCGGCCTCGAAGCTGCTGGCCACCACCCAGTTGGCGGACACGTCCCACAATTCCATTTGTTCTTCGACCCGCCGCTTGACGGCGTCGCCCGCCACGGTGCAGCCCAGCATGCGCGTCGGGTGGGGCAGCCCGCCCCAGTCGCCATTGGCCAGACGGTCGATGTTTTCCAGAAACTCGACACCTTGCGCCAACAGGGGCGCGTTGCGCTGCGGTGCGGTGTGCAGCGCCCACTTCAAACGGGTGTTGCCGACATCAATGGCCAAAAAAGTCATGGCTGCATTATCAACTCTGTCGCCATGGCAGGCCGCTCTGGCGCCAGCCGCCCAGGTGCCCGCGCTGGGCATGGCTGTCGGGATCGCCTTCAAAACCTTCCAGAATGTTGTAAGCCTCCAAGCCCAGTTCGGTGGCGCGTCTGGCGGCGGCGATGGAGCGCACGCCGCTGCGGCACAGCAACACCACCTTTTTGCCGGCAGGCACGGCGGCGCGCAGTTCGGCGTCGAAGTTGGGGTTGCTCACCATGCCGGGCCATTGTTTCCAGGCCACGGCCGGGGCCTCGGGCACAAAGCCAACCCAGGTGCGTTCGGCATCCGAGCGCACATCCACCAGCACGGCCTCGCCACTTTGCACCCAGCGCCAGGCCAGTGCGCCGCTGATGTCGCCCGCGTAGCCGCTGGCGGGCTGCACCTGCAGGCTGTTGGCGGCGTGCGCGTCGTGGCGCAGGCCGCCATGCAGGTTGGCAGGCACGGCCTCGGCGATGCGTTTGGGCGGCGGCAAATGCAGCGCGTCCATGATGGTGACAAATTCTTCCAGCGTTTTGCCGGCCACCCGGGCATTGCCGGTTTTCTCGATGCCGATGGTGGAGCTGGTTTTGCCCTGGTAGTCATGGCCCGGCCACACCGTGGTGTCATCGGGCAGCTTGAACAGTACCTCGGTCAAACTGCGGAACATGGCTGCGGAACTGCCACTTTGAAAGTCGGTGCGACCGCAGCCGTTGATCAGCAGTGTGTCGCCGGTGAAGACATGGTCGCGCCAGACAAAACACATGCTGCCGGCGGTGTGGCCGGGGGTGTGCAGGGCGCGAATCTGCTCGCTGCCAAAGGTCAACGTGTCGCCGTCCTTGAGTTGCACTGCTGCGGTGCTGATGCCGCAACCGGCGGGCGCCGTGGTTTTGGCGCCGGCCAGCTCGGCCAGTTGCCCGGCGCTGGTGATGTGGTCGGCGTGGGCATGGGTTTCCAGCGCCCACACCAGCTTCAGGCCGTAGTCGCGCAGCACCTGCAGGTCGCGTTCAAGTTGCGTGTCCACCGGGTCGATGATGATGGCTTCCCGTGTGGTAGTGTCAAACAACACATAGGTGTAACTGTTGGAGGCAGTGTCGAAAAGTTGAATCGGCTTCATGGCGTATGGCAATCCGGGTAAGTGTGACGCCTTGGCAGGCATGTGGATGTTGAACTGTAACTGCCTGGATCAATGCAGTCGTAATGAAAAGAATCTCCTCACTGGTGATGCGCGAAACTGTTAATGTGCGCATTTTGCCTCGCATAACAGCGAGAAAAGTAAAAAGTCTTTTGTGATGGTGACGCCATCAGACGGGTGAAAACCCTAACCTTTTGGCAGAACATCCATGCTCAAAATAAGGGGCCCATTATTTATAACAGGAGACTCCCTTGACCGATAGCAAAACCCCCCGTCGTCGCAGCTTGCTCAAAGGCGCTGCCATTGCTGCAGGTGCCATGTCTGCACCCATGATTGCCAAGGCGCAAACCGGCCCCATTTCCATGCGTTGGCAGAGTACCTGGCCCGCCAAGGACATTTTTCACGAATACGCGCTGGACTATGCCAAGAAGGTCAACGACATGACCGGTGGCGACCTCAAGATTGAGGTGTTGCCCGCCGGTTCGGTGGTGCCCGCATTCGGTTTGCTCGAAGCGGTGTCGAAAGGCACGCTGGACGGCGGCCATGGCGTGCTGGGTTATCACTATGGCAAACAAAACGCATTGGCCCTGTGGAACTCTGGCCCGGCCTTCGGCATGGATGCCAACATGATCCTGGCCTGGCACAAGTACGGCGGTGGCGCTGAGCTGCTGGCCAAACTCTATGCCTCCATTGGCGGCAACGTTCAGTCTTTCCTGTACGGCCCCATGGCCACGCAGCCGCTGGGCTGGTTCAAAAAGCCCATCACCAAGTCGGCTGATTTCAAGGGGCTGAAGTTCCGCACCAATGGCCTGGCGATCGACTTGTTCACCGCCATGGGTGCTGCCGTGAACGCGCTGCCCGGTGGCGAGATCGTGCCGGCCATGGACCGCGGTCTGCTCGACGGTGCCGAGTTCAACAACGCATCTTCCGACCGCCTGCTGGGCTTCCCGGATGTCTCCAAAGTCTGCATGCTGCAAAGCTACCACCAGAGCGCCGAGACCTTTGAGATCATGTTCAACAAGACCAAGTACGACGCCCTGCCCACCAAGATGAAAGCCATCATTGCCGGTGCGACCGAGGCCGCATCGGCTGACATGTCCTGGAAGGCGATTGACCGCTATTCCAAGGACTATGTCGAGCTGCAGACCAAAGACAAGGTCAAGTTCTACAAGACGCCTGATTCCGTGCTGCAGGACCAGCTCAAGCTGTGGTCGGAGATCGTCGCGAAGAAGTCCGCCGAAAACCCCTTGTTCAAGGAAATTGTCGAATCCCAAAAGGCCTTTGCTGCCCGTGCCGTGAAGTGGGATCAGGACACCTATGTGAACCGTCGCATGGCGGTGAATCACTTCTTTGGAGCCAAGAAGGCATAAGCTTTTTTGTGCCACCTTTCAGCCATTCAGACCCGTTCTGGATGGCTGATTTACTTTGACGGTATAAAAATGCAAAAACTATTGCTGGCAGTTGACAAGCTCAGCACCCTGGTCGGGAAGGCATTTTCCTGGCTCATTGTGCTGCTCACGCTGTTGATCACCTGGGAGGTGTTTTCGCGATACGCGCTGGACAACCCGCACCCCTGGGCTTTTGATGTGATGAGCATGATGTACGGCACGCTGTTCATGACGGCGGGTGCCTATACGCTGTCGCAAAACGGCCATGTGCGGGGAGACGTGCTTTACGGATTCTTCCCGCCACGCCTGCAAGCCGGGCTTGATCTGGCCCTGTACATCCTGTTCTTTATTCCGGGTGTGGTGGCCCTGGCCTGGGCTGGCTATAACTTTGCCGCCGAATCCTGGGCCATCAATGAGCACTCCAACATTACCGCCAACGGCCCACCGGTGTACCCATTCAAAACCGTCATACCCATTGCTGGTGCCATTTTGCTGGCACAGGGGCTGGTTGAAATCGTGCGCTGCATCGTCTGTCTGAAGCAGGGCGAATGGCCCCCACGCGGCGACGACGTGGCAGAAGTGGACATCGAAAAATTGAAAGAACTCGTGAACGTCAAGGACGAAGACATCGCCAAGCTGGACGCGTTTGTGACCAAGCCAAAATGGAGTGAGAAGTGAGAAAAGAAGTCTGGTTTGGGCTGACCATCATGGCCATGGTCGTGTTGGCCGCGTTTATCTTGCTACCGTCACCTTCTGAGATGAGCAATGGTCATCTGGGGCTGCTGATGCTGGCGCTGGTGGTGGTGGCCATCATGCTGGGGTTTCCCACGGCCTTCACCCTGATGGGCATGGGAATGGTGTTTGCCTGGATTGCCTACCGCAGTCAAAATCCGGGCCTGGCAGTGCAGCAGACGCTCGACCTGATGGTGCAGCGCACTTATTCGGTGATGTCCAACGACGTGTTGATTTCCATCCCGTTGTTTGTGTTCATGGGTTACCTGATTGAGCGCGCCAACCTGATCGAGAAGCTGTTCAAGAGCATGCACCTGGCCACCTCGCGCATCCCGGGGTCGCTGGCGGTTGCCACCATCATCACCTGCGCCATTTTTGCCACGGCCACCGGCATTGTGGGTGCCGTGGTCACCCTGATGGGTTTGCTGGCCCTGCCCGCCATGTTGCGCGCCGGTTACAGCGTGCAACTCTCGGCCGGTGCCATCACGGCGGGCGGCTGTCTGGGTATTCTGATCCCGCCTTCAGTCATGTTGATTGTGTACGGCGCAACGGCGGGTGTCTCCGTGGTCAAGCTCTACGCGGGTGCATTTTTTCCAGGCTTGATGCTGGCTGGTTTGTACATTCTGTATGTCATCATTCTGGCCAAGCTCAAGCCCCACATGGCGCCACCGATGTCGGAAGAAGACCGGCGTGTGCCCCTGCCCGAGTTCGCCGAAATTGTCTCCACCAGCGTCAGCAACAAGGTCTTGCCGGGTCTGATTGGTGCCATCAAGGGCAAGCGTAATGCAGCGGTGCCGATGAAGGAGCTTGTCAGCCATCTGTTCATCGCGCTGCTGCCAGCCATCACCGTGATGGCGATCATGGGCGGAATTTACCTCAAGGTAACGGCGCCGATCCAGCAGGAGGTGGCCGGGGAAGTGGTTGCCATGGGCGGCTCATCGTTTGACTCCCCTGCCGAAGAAAGTGACGGGGGTCTGGCTGAACCCGAGTCGGAAGACGGTTTGCAGCCGCCCCCGACCGAGGGCGAGGCACCCGCCGCACTGGGTGGCGTAGCCGAGGCGCCAGCTGCACCCAGTGCGCCGGTGGCGGCTGAGCCAGTCGTGGAGCAGGAACGCCTGCCTGCGCCAATGACGTTCTGGATTGGTCTGGCAAGTTGCGCTGTGGCGCTGGCCATTTTTTATGCCATCTTCAGTTTCGCCCGGCTGGAAATCTTCAAGATGCTGCTGGGCTCCTTTTTCCCGCTGGCCATCATGATCCTGGCGGTGCTGGGCACCATTGTGTTTGGGCTGGCAACACCGACCGAAGCTGCGGCCATGGGCTCCATGGGCGGACTGCTGCTGGCAGGGGCCTACCGGCGACTCAACATGACGGTGATGCGGGAGTCGGTTTACCTGACGGCCAAGACCAGCGCCATGGTGTGTTGGCTTTTTGTCGGCTCCAGTATTTTCTCGGCGGCGTTCGCGTTGCTGGGCGGTCAGGAACTGATCAACACCTGGGTTCTGGGGATGGAATTGACGCCGGTGCAGTTCATGATCCTGGCGCAGGTCGTCATCTTTTTGCTGGGCTGGCCGCTGGAGTGGACCGAGATCATCGTCATTTTCATGCCGATCTTCATCCCACTATTGCCGCACTTCAACATCGATCCCTTGTTCTTTGGCCTGCTGGTGGCGCTCAATCTGCAAACGGCTTTCCTGAGTCCACCCGTGGCGATGGCGGCGTTTTACCTGAAAGGGGTGAGCCCGCCGCATGTGACGCTGAACCAGATCTTTGCCGGCATGTTGCCATTCATGGGCATCCAGGTTTTTGCCATCTTCCTGCTGTACCAGTTTCCGGCCATTGGCATGTGGCTGCCGCAGGTACTGTACAAATAAGCGGGTGGCCAGGCGCGTGAGTGTTGAAAGGGGCGCACAGGCGCCCTTTTTAATTGGAAACCCGCTAAGATTGATACCGACTTGACGTTTACGTTAACGTCAACATCAAGTCAGCGTTTGCTGGTCTGATCGCTGGTTTTTGATATTTACAAATTGTCACCTGGAGACATCCCATGACCGACCTGTCCGCCGACTTCAAGGCTCTGGCCAATTACCGCCCCGTCAACAAAGTGCGCTTTGTCACCGCTGCCAGCTTGTTCGACGGCCACGACGCCGCCATCAACATCATGCGCCGCATCCTGCAAAGCATGGGCGCCGAGGTGATCCACCTGGGTCATAACCGCAGTGTCGACGAAGTGGTCACCGCTGCGCTGCAGGAAGACGCGCAGGGCATTGCCATGAGCTCGTACCAGGGCGGGCATGTCGAGTATTTCAAGTACATGGTCGATTTGCTGAAAAGCCGGGGCGGCGCGCACATTCAGGTCTTTGGCGGCGGTGGCGGCGTGATTGTGCCCAGCGAAATCAGGGAACTGATGGATTACGGCGTGGCCCGCATCTACAGCCCCGAAGACGGCCAGCGCATGGGCCTGGCCGGCATGATTGGTGACATGGTGATGCGCTGCGATAAAGACCTGACGCAATACGCACCCAAATCCATCGAGGCCATCCAGGGCCATACCGAGCTGGCCTGGCGCGCGCTGGCGCAACTCATTACCGGTCTGGAGAACGAGGCCGCTGGTGGCCAGGCCAAAGCCGCGCTTTCCAAACCGTTCAAGGCCTTGACCCAGGACATCAAGGCACTCGCAGCCACCAAGAAAATTCCCGTGCTGGGCATCACCGGCACCGGCGGCGCCGGCAAGTCCAGCCTCACCGACGAGTTGATCCGCCGCCTGCGGCTGGACCAGAACGACGCTTTGCGGGTGGCGGTGATTTCTATCGATCCGTCGCGGCGCAAGAGCGGTGGCGCCTTGTTGGGCGACCGCATCCGCATGAACGCCATCAACCCCTGGAGTCTGGGTCAACGGGTGTTCATGCGCTCACTCGCCACGCGCGACTTTGGTAGCGAGATCAGCGCCGCCCTGCCCGATGTGATTGCGGCCTGCAAGGTGGCCGGCTTCGATCTGGTCGTGGTCGAGACTTCGGGCATCGGCCAGGGCGACGCGGCCATCGTGCCGCATGTGGATGTGCCGATGTACGTGATGACGCCTGAATTTGGCGCCGCCAGCCAGCTTGAAAAAATCGACATGCTTGACTTTGCCGAGTTTGTCGTCATCAACAAGTTTGACCGCAAGGGCGCCTCTGACGCGCTGCGCGACGTGGCCAAGCAGGTGCAGCGCAACAAGGAAGCATTTACCACGCCAGTCGATCAGATGCCGGTGTTTGGCACCATGGCGGCGCGCTTTAACGACGACGGTGTCACTGCGCTTTACCAGGCATTGAAAGTGCGCCTGGCCCAGTTCGGCCTGCCGGTGAGCGAGGGCAGCCTGCCCAAAGTGGCCGTGCGCCACAGCACCAACCAGACGCCGGTGCTGCCAGCCGCGCGCACCCGCTACCTGGCCGAGATCAGTGACACCGTGCGCGGCTACAAGGCCAAGGCCCGCGCCCAGGCCAGATTGGCGCGGGAAATCCAGCAGCTCAACGCCAGCGCGCAGATGCTGCTGGAACACGACCCGTGCAAGGATGGCTCAAGCAAGCCGGGCGCTTACGGCACCGTGCTTGAATTGGCGCAGGCACGCAGCGAACGGCAGGATCCTGCTTGCGCCAAACTGCTGGCGCAGTGGCCAGCCATGCAAATGGCCTACGCCGGTGACGAATACGTGGTCAAGATCCGCGACAAGGAACTGCGCACCGCGCTCACCAGCAAGAGCCTGAGCGGCACCACCATCCGCAAGGTCTGTTTGCCGCAGTACGAGGACCACGGTGAAATCCTCAAGTGGCTGATGCTCGACAACGTGCCCGGCAGTTATCCCTACACCGCGGGCACCTTTGCCTTCAAGCGCGAAGGCGAGGACCCGACGCGTATGTTCGCCGGCGAGGGCGACCCGTTTCGCACCAACCGCCGCTTCAAGCTGCTCAGCTCCGGGATGGTGGCCAAGCGACTGAGCACCGCCTTTGACTCGGTCACGCTGTATGGCAACGACCCCGATCCACGACCAGACATTTACGGCAAGGTGGGCAACAGCGGTGTGAGCATCGCCACCATTGACGACCTGAAAGTGCTCTACGGTGGTTTTGACTTGTGCTCGCCCACCACCAGCGTGTCCATGACCATCAACGGCCCGGCACCGAGCATTCTGGCGATGTTCATGAACGCCGCCATTGACCAGAACCTGGAAAAGTTTGCCACCGACAACGGCCGTGAACCGACCGACACCGAAGCGCAGAAGATTCGTGAGTGGGTGCTGGCCAATGTGCGCGGCACGGTGCAGGCCGACATCCTGAAAGAGGACCAGGGCCAGAACACCTGCATTTTTTCCACCGAATTCAGTCTCAAGGTGATGGGTGACATCGCCAGCTACTTTGTGCACCACAACGTGCGCAACTTCTACAGCGTGTCGATTTCCGGCTACCACATCGCCGAAGCCGGCGCCAACCCGATCAGCCAGCTCGCCTTCACGCTGAGCAACGGCTTCACTTTTGTCGAGGCTTATCTGGCGCGCGGCATGCACATCGACGACTTTGCACCGAACCTGAGCTTTTTCTTCAGCAACGGCATGGACCCCGAATACACCGTGATGGGCCGGGTCGCGCGGCGCATCTGGGCCGTCGCCATGAAAGACAAATACGGTGCCAATGAGCGCAGCCAGAAGCTCAAGTACCACATCCAGACCAGTGGCCGTTCCCTGCACGCGCAGGAGATCCAGTTCAACGACATCCGCACCACCTTGCAGGCCTTGATTGCGATCTACGACAACTGCAACAGCCTGCACACCAACGCGTTCGACGAAGCCATCACCACGCCGACCGAGGACTCGGTGCGCCGCGCCATGGCGATCCAGCTCATCATCAACCGCGAATGGGGCCTGGCCAAGAACGAGAACCCGTCACAGGGCGCCTTTGTCATTGAAGAACTCACCGAGCTGGTGGAAGAAGCCGTGTTGCTGGAATTTGAGCGCATCACCGAGCGCGGTGGCGTGCTCGGCGCCATGGAGACCGGCTACCAGCGCGGCAAGATCCAGGACGAGTCGATGACGTATGAGATGCTGAAGCACACCGGCGAGCTACCCATCATCGGCGTCAACACCTTCCGCAACCCGCATGGCGACCCGGTCAATGACAAGCTGGAACTGGCGCGCAGCACCGAGGAAGAGAAGCAGAGCCAACTCACGCGCCTGGCCGACTTCCATGCCCGTCACGCCAAGGAGGCGCCCGCCATGCTCAAACGCCTGCAGCAGGCGGTGATCGACAACCTGAACGTGTTCGAGGTGTTGATGGACGCCGTGCGTGTGTGTTCGCTGGGCCAGATCACCAACGCGCTGTTTGAAGTGGGTGGGCAGTACCGGCGGAATATGTAAACATCTCGTCATTGCGAGTCGCTGCGCTCCTCGCAATGACGGAAAAGGTCGTCACTGCGAGCGTAGCGCGGCAGTCCATGCGTTCGGAAGTCATGGATTGCTTCACTGCGTTCGCAATGACTACAGCTTCAACCGCCTTTTTTGCAGCGCTTGCCGGGGTTCTTCTTGTTGTTGGTGGCCACGCCACGCTCCAGGCTGCGCATCTGGCCGTGCGGGGCGGTAAAACACACGCCCTTGGGGGCGACAGGACGGGGGCTTGCCTTGCGATCGGCTTCGGTGCGGAATTCTTTGGCCATGAGTGGACTCCAGTGGATGAATATAAAAAACCGTGATTATCTCGCACTTGGCTGTCAGAGCAGCCGCACCCGGACACTTTTGCCCTTGACCTTGCCGGCATTGAGCTTTTGCATGGCCTGCTGGGCAATGTCGCGCTGCACCGCCACGAAGGTGGTGAATTCGGTCACAACGATCTTGCCGATCTGCTCGCGCCTGAAACCGGCGTCCGCCGTCAGGGCGCCCAGCACGTCGCCGGGGCGGATCTTTTCCTTGCGGCCACCCAGCAGTTGCAGTGTGACCATGGGCGGCAGCAGCGGACCTTTGCCGGTGGGCGTGAGTTCGTCGAGCTTGTGCCAGCTGGACGGCTGCTTCTGGTATTGCTCGATCTTGCCGACCGCGCCCATTTCGTACATGGCGGCCAGGCTCAGCGCCAGACCCGACTCGCCGGCGCGGCCGGTGCGGCCAATGCGGTGCACATGGACCTCGGGGTCGGGCGTGATGTCGACATTGATCACGGCACTGAGTTCCTTGATGTCGATGCCGCGCGACGCCACGTCGGTCGCCACCAGAATGGACGCGCTGCGGTTGGCAAACTGCGCCAGCACCTGGTCGCGCTCGCGCTGCTCCAGTTCGCCGTACAACGCCAGTGCGCTGAACCCCTGGTCTTGCAGGTAGCTCACCAGGTCCTTGCATTGCTGCTTGGTGTTGCAGAACGCCAGTGTGCTGACCGGGCGAAAGTGGTTCAGCAGCCTGGCCACCACTTCAAACCGGGTGGGCCGGGTCACTTCGTAAAAACGCTGCTCGATCAGGCTTTTTTCAGCACTGTCGGCCACCGTGATCTGTTCGGGCGAGCGCATGAACTGCTTGGCCAGTTTCTCGATGCCTTCGGGGTAGGTGGCAGAAAACAGCAGCGTCTGGCGCTCGGGCGGGCACTGCTTGGTGACGGTCACGATGTCGTCCAGAAAACCCATGTCGAGCATGCGGTCGGCTTCATCGAGTACCAGGGTATTGAGGGCTTCCAGTGAAAGATAGCCGCGCGCCAGATGGTCCATCACGCGCCCGGGTGTGCCGACCACGATGTGCGCGCCGTTTTCAAGAGACGCACGCTGGCCGCGCAGCGCCACGCCGCCGCACAGCGTGACCACCTTGATGTTGTCGAGCGCGCGGGCCAGCCGACGCACCTCCACCGCCACCTGGTCCGCCAGTTCGCGCGTCGGGCATAAGACGAGGGCTTGCACCGCAAAGCGGCGCGGGTTGAGCCGCTCCAGCAGCGCCAGGCCAAAGGCGGCGGTCTTGCCGCTGCCGGTCTGGGCCTGGGCGATCAGGTCCCGTCCGGCCAGCGCCGTCGGCAGGCTGGCCGCCTGGATCGGCGTCATGGTCAGGTAGCCCAGCTGCTGCAGGTTGTCCAGCGTGGCGGGGTTGAGCGGCAGGGCGCTGAAAGCCAGGGATGTGGTGTTGGTCATGGCAGGCAATCAGGCAAAGTAAGCGGTCACAAAATCTTCAAACGGCTCTTGGGGGGTGACATCGAGCTGCTGTTGCGCGGCCAGCGATTGCTGCACGCTGGTCTTGAATTTGGCCAGGGTATCGGCACTCAGCGGGCTGGCTTGCAGGCTCTGGGTGTGGACTTTTGACATGTCAAACGCAAAGTTGAAGTAGCCACCGTGTTGTTTGATCGCTTCCAGCACCTGGGCCGAGGGCGTGCGCTCGGGCTGGTCGATGCGGGTACGCAGGTCCTGCATGGCCTGCTGGTAGCGCTGGCCGCCGTAGGCGGTATCCAGCATGGCGGCAAACGGCGCCATCTCGTCAAACAACTCATGCGCCAGCGCGCGCAGCGGCTGCTCGCGGTTATGCACCAGCAAATGCAGACCGGGTTGGCGGCCACGCGTGACCACGCGGCGTTTGTTTTCGTCGTTTTCGCTTTGCTCACGGCTGGTGATGGGCGGGCTGGCGCGAAACAGGCACATCAGCAACAACACGTCGGCAAACAGGCTTTGCTCGGGTGCAATGCCGATGTCAATGAACGGATTCAGGTCAAACAGCCGCATTTCAAGGTACTGCACGCCCAGGGTGCGCAGCGCCTTGGCCGGGCGCTCGCCGTTGGGGGCGATGCGCTTGGGGCGCATGGGGGCATAAAACTCGGCTTCCAGCTGCAGCAGGCTGTCGCTGAGCTGCTTCCAGCGGTCACCGTCGCGTACGCCGAGCTCGGCGTAGTAGGGGTCGGGCGTGCGAATGGCTGCTTCCAGAGCGGCGCTGTACTCGGCCAGCGAGTTGAAGCTGATATTGAGCTTGTCTTGCGCGTGGTTCTGGTAACCCAGGTCGCTCATGCGCAGGCTGGTGGCGTAGGCGCCGTGCAGGGTGCCGGGCACCAGTTCGGTCAGGTCGCTGGGGTGTCCCTGCAGAAACGACCGGCACACCGCCGGCGAGGTGCCAAACAGGTAGGGCACCAGCCAGCCATAGCGCAAGAAGTTGCGGATCAGGCCAAAGCTGCGCTGGTCGATGAAGTCCTGCAAGTTGGGCTCGCCGCCGCAACAGTCGCGCAGGGCCAGCCAGAAGTCCTGCGGCAGCGACCAGTTGTAGTGGGCGCCGGCAATGGTCTGCATGGCGCGACCATAGCGCAGCCCCAGGCCCTCGCGGTACACCATCTTGAAGCGCGCCGCATTGGTGGGGCCGTAGTCGGCAATGGCAATGTCGGCATCGGTGCCAATTTTGCAGGGCATCGAGCCCGCCCAGAGGAACTCACCTTCAAGCTGCTGCGCACTGAAGCGGTGGACGTCTTTTAAAAATGCCAGCGGAAAGCCGGGCTCGCTGGACGGCGGCGTGATGAATTCGAGCAGCGCCTCGGCGTAGTCGGTGGTGATCCAGGGATGCGTCAGCTTGGAGCCCAGCGCCTTGGGGTGCGGTGTTTTGGCGAGTTGGCCACTGCGGTCAATGCGCAGGCATTCGCGTTCATAGCCGCGCTGAATCCCGCGCAGCAAGCGGGCTTGCGCGACTTCGGAAAACTGGCGGACTTCGTTGCAACAGGTAAATTTCAGCATGTCTGGGTTGTTGTCGGATTCACGGGTGCAGAGTATGGCAGTTTTGCAACGGGCGCAGTCACCCCCATGTTGCCGTGGCGTGGAACAATCGGCCCATGTCTTACCTACCTGCTTTCATCGCGCCCATGCGCTTTACCGACCCGGCTGCTGCCCTGGCGCAGACGCGGCTGATTTATGACAACAGCATTGCCCACTTGCGCCAGGCCATGCAGCGCTATGTGGCGGGTGAAGACTTGCCCGGCCATGTGCGCGGTTGCTACCCCTTTGTGCGGGTGCAGACCGACACCGTGACGCGCCAGAGTTCAAGCGAATCATCGCGTCTGAGCTACGGTTTTGTGGCCGGGCCGGGCCGTTTCGAGACCACGCTGACCCGGCCCGACCTGTACGCCAAATATTATCTGGAGCAGTTCACCCTGCTGCTGGACAACCACGGCATGGCGCTGGAAGTGGGCACCAGCAACCAACCTATTCCCGTGCATTTTTCCTTTGCCGAGGATGGCCATGTGGAAGGCAGCCTGAGCCCGCAGCGGCGGCAATTGATGCGCGATGTCTTCGACCTGCCCGACCTGGCCGCCATGGACGACGGCATTGCCAATGGCACCCACGCGCCGCACCCCGGCGAGCCGCAACCCCTGTCGCTGTTCACCGCGCCCCGGGTCGACTATTCGCTGCAGCGCCTGCGCCACTACACCGGCACCGCGCCCGAGCATTTTCAGAACTTCGTGTTGTTCACCAACTACCAGTTCTACATTGACGAATTTGTCCGGCTCGGCCATGAGGCGATGCAGGACGCCGCCAGTGACTATGTTGCTTTTGTCGAGCCGGGCAATGTGGTGACGCAAAAAGTGGCGGGCATTGCGAGCGCCTTGAACCCGACCGTCGTCACTGCGAGCGAAGCGCGGCAGTCCATGACTTCGGAAAACCTGGATCGCCACGCTTCGCTCGCGATGACGGCAAATAGCAAAGCTCCCCCGCGCTTGCCGCAAATGCCCGCCTACCACCTAGTGCGCGCTGACGGTAGCGGCATCAGCATGGTCAATATCGGCGTCGGCCCCGCCAATGCCAAGACCATCACCGACCACATTGCCGTGCTGCGCCCGCACGCCTGGATCATGCTGGGCCACTGTGCCGGTCTGCGCAGCAGCCAGCAACTGGGCGACTACGTGCTGGCGCACGGCTATGTGCGCGAAGACCATGTGCTTGACGAGGAACTGCCGCTGTGGGTGCCGATCCCCGCGCTGGCCGAAGTGCAGGTGGCGCTGGCCTCTGCCGTGACACAGGTCACGCAACTCCAGGGGCTGGAACTCAAGCGCATCATGCGCACCGGCACCGTGGCCAGCACCGACAACCGCAACTGGGAGCTATTGCCCGACAACGGCCCGCAGCGCCGCTTCAGCCAGAGCCGCGCCGTGGCGCTGGACATGGAAAGCGCCACCATTGCCGCCAACGGCTTCAGGTTTCGCGTGCCCTACGGCACCCTGCTGTGTGTCAGCGACAAACCGCTGCACGGCGAGATCAAGCTGCCCGGCATGGCCAACCACTTTTACCGCGAGCGGGTGGACCAGCACCTGCGCATTGGCATCCGTGCGCTGGAGTTGCTGCGCGAGCAGGGCATCGACCAGCTGCACAGCCGCAAATTGCGCAGCTTTGCCGAGGTGGCGTTCCAGTAAGTTGGGTCAAAAAATAACGACTACATTTAACTTCTATTAAAAATAGTCGCGACTAATTTTAATAATTGTTTAAAATGGTCGAATGAAACGTTATTTGGACGACCGGGTTCGACAGGATTTGAAACAAAAAATGGTGGTGTTGACTGGCCCTCGTCAAGTCGGCAAGACCACACTCAGCCGCCAGCTGGTTGGTGAACTGCCTGGTTCGCAATACCTGAACCATGACGTGGCTGCGCACCGGGCGGTAATAGTGGCGCAGAGTTGGCGCGCCAGTGCCCCGCTGCTGGTGCTGGATGAAATCCACAAAATGCGCGACTGGAAGAGCTGGCTCAAAGGCGTTGCCGATGGCCGCACCCCTGGCCAGCAACTGCTGGTGACGGGCAGCGCGCGCATGGACACCTTTCGTCAAAGCGGTGAGTCGTTGGCAGGGCGCTATTTCCGGCTGCGCTTGCACCCGCTCTCTGTGCGTGAATGGTCTGAACAAATGCAGGTGCCTGCGTCGGCGGCGTTAACGCATCTGCTCAATCGAGGTGGTTTTCCCGAGCCTGCGCTGGCTGCCAGCGATGCCGATGCCCAGCGCTGGCGTGCCGACTATTTTTCGGGTCTGGTGCGTGAGGATGTGCTGGAGTTTTCCCGCTTGCAGGAAGTGAATGCCATGCGTTTGTTTGCCGAGATGCTGCGTTCGCGCGTGGGCTCGCCGCTGTCGCTGGCTTCGCTGTCGCGCGATCTGGGTGTGTCTTCCGTCACGCTGGGCAAATACCTGGACATTTTGCAGGCGCTGTTCATTGTGTTTGTGGTGCGCCCGTGGCACCGCAACATTGCCCGCGCGACCCTGCAGGCGCCCAAGGTCTATTTTTATGACACTGGCCTGGTGCAAGGGGACGATGGCATCCGCTTTGAAAACCTGGTGGCTTGCCATTTGCTCAAAAACGTGCAGTGGCAGCAAGACACGCGCGGTGCGGCGGTTGACCTGCACTACATCCGAACCAAGGACGATTCTGAAATTGACTTTTGTTTGAGCGAAGGCGACGCCCTGACGCATCTGGTGGAGTGCAAGCTGTCTGACACCAAGGCGCAGCGCAGCTTGGCCCGGTTTGCCGCTGAGTGGCCGCAGGCGCAAGCGATTCAACTGGTGCGCGAGTGCCGCGCTGAAGCCGATGTGGGAAGGGTACAGGTTCGCGACGCCGCACCTTGGCTGGCCGGGCTCGAGGTTTAAACCATGTCCACCCTGCTGCACATTGAACGCTTGGATGCGGGGGTGCGCGCGTTGCTGGACAGCGGCGCGACCAGCGTGCTGGACCTGGGTTGCGGGCCGGGCGAGCTGCTGCTGCGCCTGCGCGAACACCCGCAGTTTGTGCGCCTGCTGGGCATCGACATCGATGCGCGGGCGCTGGCGGATGCGCGCGCGGTGATGGGGCTGAACTGGCTGCAGCCCGATCCGCGGCTGGCGGTGCGTCTCGGTTCGTTTGAAGAGGTCGATGCCGAACTGAAAGGCTTCGATGCCGCAGTGATGTTGGAGACCATCGAGCACATCGCGCCCGGCCACCTGCCCCGGGTGGAGCGCGCCGTGTTTGCCGGCATGCATCCGCGGCTGCTGCTGGTGACCACGCCCAATCAGGAATACAACGTGCTGCACGGCATGGCTGCCGGGCGCAAACGGCATTCCGGCCACCACTTCGAGTGGACCCGGGCCCAGTTTCAGCATTGGGCTGGCGGGGTGGCCCAGCGCCATGGCTACAGCGTCAGTTTTTCCGATCTGGGTCCGCCTGACCCGGTGCGCGGCAGCTCGACCCAGATGGCGAATTTTGAAACCTTGCGGGTCAGACCACTTTGCGAAGCAAACGTGCTCTGACCCCAACAAATTAGACAGCTTGCGGGTCAGACCACTCGCATAGCGACGTGCTCTGACCCCATCTGATTGGATGAATTCAAGCCGCCCGCGGCCTGACCTTTGACGCCGCCAGCTTGGCATTCACGCGGGCCTGTTCCATGTCCGCATGCGCCGCCAGAACCACACCCATGCGGCGCTTGACGAAGCTCTCGGGTTTGCCAAACAGGCGGATGTCGGTGCCGGGCACGCGCAGGGCGTCATCGACACCGTCAAACACAACGCCCACGGCGTCGACACCGCCATAAATCACGGCGCTGGCGCCCGGGTTGCGCAGCGCGGTGTTGACCGGCAGGCCCAGGATGGCGCGGGCGTGCAGCTCGAACTCGCTTTGCCATTGGGTGGTGAGCGTGACCAGGCCGGTGTCGTGCGGGCGCGGCGACACTTCGCTGAACCACACCTGCTCGCCCTTGATGAACAATTCGACGCCAAAAATCCCCAGTCCCGAGGCCTGGCCATCGAGCTCGACACCGAGGTCGTCGGTGACGGTTTTGGCAATCTGGCGGGCTTTTTCCAGCGCCGCCGGCTGCATCGGGTGCGGCTGCCAACTCTCCACGTAGTCGCCATTGACCTGGAGATGGCCCACCGGTTCGCAAAAATGGGTCTCTATCTGACCGTCGGCACTCTTGGCGCGCACCGTGAGCAGGGTGATTTCGTAGTCAAAGTCGATAAAGCCTTCCACAATCACGCGGCCGTGGCTGACGCGGCCACCGGCCATCGCTTGGTCCCAGGCGGGCTGCACATCGGCCGGGCCGCTGAGTCTGCTCTGGCCCTTGCCGGACGAGCTCATCACCGGCTTGACGATGCAGGGGTAGCCAATGCCCGGTTTGTCAGCCACGCCGTCGATGGCCGCCTG
This sequence comes from Rhodoferax sp., assembly GCF_023701345.1. Taxonomy (GTDB): domain Bacteria; phylum Pseudomonadota; class Gammaproteobacteria; order Burkholderiales; family Burkholderiaceae_C; genus Rhodoferax. The sequence continues at coordinate 35,481 of NZ_JAMPXE010000012.1, forward strand.
CAACTCGGCCAGCGAGTCGCAAAACCGGTAGGGGCTGGTCGGCAGGCCCAGGACCTCAGAGGCCAGGCGGCGGATGCCCTCGCGGTCCATGGTCAGGCGCGCAGCGCGGGCGGTAGGGATCACGCGCACCACACCGGTGGCCTCCAGCACCTCGAGCATGGGGGTGGCAATGGCTTCGATCTCGGGCACCACCAGGTCGGGTTTCTCCTCTTCGATCAGTACCCTCAGCAGGGCCGGGTCGCTCATGACGAGGGTGCGCGCGTGGTGCGCCACCTGGTGACCCGGCGCGTTGTCATAGCGGTCCACCGCAATGGTCTCCACGCCCAGCCGTTGTAGCGCGATCAGGACTTCCTTGCCCAGTTCGCCGCTGCCGAGCAGCATGACGCGGGTGGCGTTGGGAGACAGTGGGGTGCCGATGGTGGTCATGAGGTTTGCGCGTGGTCGCGTCCAGGTGGGGGCAAAAAGGAGGTTTTGATTCTATTCAACCTGCAATCTGCCGAAATGATCTTCGGATGGCGAGACCTGGGTGTTGATGAATCTCATTGGTGGTGCAGCTCGGCGACAATCCAGCCCATGCCTGAATCCATCCTCTCTGTTCAACACCTGGTCAAACGTTATGGCGACGCCACGGTGGTCAGCGACCTGTCCTTTGCCATTGCGCCGGGCGAATGCCTGGGTGTGATCGGCCCCAACGGGGCCGGCAAAACCACCACCATCCGCATGTGCCTGGGCCTGACGGCGCCCGATGAGGGCACGGTGACGGCGTTTGGCCTGCCAATGCCGCGCGATGCGCTGGCCATCAAGGCGCAGCTGGGGGTGGTGAGCCAGATGGACACGCTTGACCCGGACTTCAACTGCGCCGAAAACCTGCTGGTGTACGGCCGCTATTTCGGCATGAAGGACGCGCAAATCCAGGAGCGCATCCCGTCGCTGCTGGAGTTTGCCTCGCTGACCAGCAAAGCCCATGCCAAACCCGGCGAGTTGTCGGGCGGCATGAAGCGCCGCCTGAGCCTGGCGCGCGCGCTGGTCAACAACCCACGCCTGCTGTTGCTCGACGAGCCGACCACCGGCCTCGATCCGCAGGCGCGCCATCTGATGTGGGAGCGCCTGCAACTGTTGCTGCAGCAAGGCAAGTCGATTTTGCTGACCACGCACTTCATGGACGAAGCCGAGCGCCTGTGCCACCGGCTGCTGGTGGTGGACCATGGCAAGAAGATTGCCGAAGGCGCGCCGCGTGACCTGATCCGGCAGTACCTGGAACCCGATGTGGTCGAGGTCTATGGCAGTGGCGCGCTGGCGCTGGCAAATGCGCCGCTCAAGGCCATGGCGGCGCGGGTCGAGGTGAGCGGTGAAACGGTGTTTTTCTACACGGCTGACGCCAAGCCGCTGCTGCAGGCGCTGGCCGACTATCCGCAATTGCGCACGCTGCACCGCCCGGCCAATCTTGAAGATTTATTTCTCAAACTGACCGGCCGTCAAATCAGGGAGGATGCATGAGTACGCATATGAGTGCAGAAAGGAGCCCGTCGGCCTGGCGCGCACCTGCCTTGTCATGGCGCTGGTGGCCGGTGTTCCGGCGCAATTGGCTGGTCTGGAAAAAGCTCGTCATTCCGAGTCTGGTCGGCAACATTGCCGAACCGCTCTTGTGGCTGGTGGCCTTTGGCTACGGCATGGGCGCGCTGGTGGGCAAGGTGACGGTGGACGGCGTGCAGGTGCCCTACATTTTGTTTCTGGCCAGCGGGTCGATCTGCATGAGCGCCATGAATGCCGCCAGTTTTGAGGCGCTGTACTCGGCGTTTTCACGCATGCATGTGCAAAAAACCTGGGACGGCATCATGAACGCGCCGGTCAACCTGGACGACATCGTGCTGGCCGAAATGCTGTGGGCCGCTTTCAAGGCGGTCTTTACCGTGACGGCCATCCTGGGCGTGATGCTGGGCCTGGGCATCAGCTACAGTCCCAAGCTGCTGGTGGCCTGGCCGGTGCTGCTGGGCGTGGGCATCACCTTCAGTTGCGTGGCGCTGATCTTCAACGCGCTGGCCAAGGGCTATGATTTTTTCACCTATTACTTCACGCTGTTTCTGACGCCGATGATGTTCCTGAGCGGCATCTTCTTCCCGCTGGAGCAATTGCCCGCCGTGGTGCGCAGCATCTCGCAGTGGTTGCCCCTGACCAACGCGGTGGCGCTGGTGCGCCCGCTGTTCATGGACCAGTGGCCAAGCGACTGGCTGCGTCCGCTGGCGGTGCTGACGCTGTATGCCGTCGGTGGTTTCTGGGTGGCGCTGGCGCTCACGCGCAAGCGCTTTCGGGCATGACCGAGTTTGCTGAAAAAATCCAGCAGCCCCGCTTGTGGCGTGGCGACGGCTGGACCGCCCGGGTCATCAAAAATGAAGACGACGACGGCTGGGCTGTGGCCATGTTCAAGGACGGCGAGCCCGAACCGGCGCTGGTCGGCCCCTGGACCATGGGGCGCGACAAGAAGAACCCCAAGCCGCTGGACGGCAACGCCTTCGGCACGCTGGTCAAGACCGCCCGCGAGTTTGTCCGCCGCAGCGAGCAGCAACTGCACGCCGCCCTGCACCAGAGCATCACCGTTGCCGCTGGATCAACCCGCGTCACCGTTTGCCTGGACATCGTGCCCGATGAAGACAATCCCTATGCCATGCTGAGCGCCAGAGACGAGGGCGACGAACTGCTGGCCGAAGTGCGCGTGGCCGCGTCGTTCAAGCTCAAGCGCAGCAGCGCGGTGGCCTGGATCGAGGGCGGCTTTGCCAAGCCAGCGCAAAGCACGTAAAAAAGCGCCCTCGGTTCCAGACGGAGGGCGCTGTGAAGGACCCTGGCGGGTCCGAGTGCTCGTTAAGCTGTTCGAGTGGATGTCAACAGCGCCTTGGTTCCCATTCCGAGCAGCATGGCAAATCCAACCAAGGGCATGACCACTGCATAAGCCAGACCGATGAAGGGTGCGGCCACCAGCTTGCCTGTCGTTGTCAGGGCCATCAGTACCTTGCGGCCTTTTGGGTTGGCCATCATGGCCTTGCCGGCAGACCATGCCAGTATCGAGATGCCCACGAGGGGAAGCGACACAGCATAGACCAAGCCGATGAACGGGGCGGCAAAGAACAGCGCCACATTCTTCAGGTAGGTGGGGGCCTGTTTTGCAGCCCGCGATTGCACCAGGGCTTTGCCGCCAATCCAGGCCAGCATGGCGATCCCGATCAGGGGCAGCAACACCGCATAAGCCAGACCGATGAAGGGGGCTGCCAGTGCAAGCGCCAGGCTCTTGAAGCCATTTTGTTTTTCAAGCACTTCGACAGGCAGTGCTTCGCTGGAGTTGAGCATTGGCGCTGGTACGACAGACAGTACCGGGGCCGACATCGCCTTGGCCGCACTGGCCTCGATCATCTCGGGTGACAAGGGCTTGCGCATGAAATCCGAGACACCCGCCGCCTTGGCGCGCGATTCGTTTTCGGTGGTGCCAAAGCCGGTGATGATCACGACCGGTGTCCAGGGTCGACTGGACTTGACACGTTCGGCCAACTCAACGCCATCCATGCCGGGCATCTTGATGTCGGTGAAGACGACATCAAATTCCTGCTCGCGAATCCGTTGCAGGGCTTCGTGGGCATTCTGGGCCGTTGTGACCACATAACCTTTGCCTGACAAAACACGGTTGAAACTCTTGCCAACCACAGCGTCGTCATCGACGACCAGGATTTTGCGTAGTGCACTCATGATATTTCTCCTTTAAGTTCAGTTTGGTTCAGACTGCTTAACTCTAAGCATGGGTCGTGCCAACTTGAAATTAAATTTAAAAGTCTATTTTTATCAATGAGTTACATCAGTTTACAGAGTCAAGAACCCATTTAAAAAGCAACTGAAAAGCGACAAAGTACATTGGTTTTATACACCTTGACCGATTTTTCTTCAAAATAGGTCAAAAAACTAAATTAAATCAATCAGTTGAGAAAACTATTGATCCATATATTTTTTCTATACAGTCGATGTCTGGCGGGCTGCGCGAGATCCATCTCAAGCCGACAGCGGCTTGAGCAACTCCGCCAGATCGCTCTCGGAAAACAGCGGCTGTTTGCGCCCGACCGAGCCGCTGTACATGTTCTCGGCCAAGGCTGCCTTGCGCTCCTGCAGCGCCAGAATGCGTTCCTCGATGGTGCCTTGCGCCACCAGCTTCACCACCCAAACGCTGTTGGCCTGGCCGATGCGGTGGGCGCGGCCAGTGGCTTGGGCCTCGACTGCCGGGTTCCACCAGGGGTCGTAGTGGATCACTGTGTCGGCCTGCGGCAGGTTCAGACCCGTGCCGCCCGCTTTCAGGCTGATCAGGAACAGCGGCACCTGGCCGCTGGTGAACTGGTCGATGAGTTCGTCGCGTTTCTGGCTCTGGCCGGTGAGCTTGATCCAGCGGATATTGCGCTGCTTCAGCTCGGCCTCGATCAGCGTCAGCATGCTGGTGAACTGGGAAAACAGCAGGATGCGCCGCCCCTCGCTCAGCATCTCGGGCAGCATTTCCATCAATTGTTCCAGCTTGGCAGAGGCCTTGACCTTTTTGGCGGCCTCCAGCTTGAGCAGATGCGGGTCGCAGCAGACCTGGCGCAGCTTCAGCAGCGCATCCAGAATGGTGATCTGCGATTTGGCCAGGCCCTTGGCGTCGAGGGCTTCGCGCACGGTCTTTTCCATGCCCAGACGAATGGTCTCGTACAGGTCGGCCTGCTTGCCAGAGAGTTCGACGCGCATCACGGTTTCCACCTTGGGCGGCAACTCATGCGCCACCAGCGCCTTGGTGCGGCGCAGCATGAAGGGCGTAACGCGGGTGCGCAGCTGGTGCAGCGCTTCGGCGTCGCCCTGCTTTTCGATGGGGTTGCGAAACAGTTCGGTAAAGCGCTTCTGGCTGCCCAGGAAACCGGGCATCAAAAAGTGGAACAGGCTCCAGATTTCACCCAGGTGGTTTTCCATGGGGGTGCCCGACAGGCACAGGCGGTGGTTGCTTTTGAGCTCGCTGGCCACCTGCGCCGCGTTGGTGCTGGCGTTTTTGATGTTTTGCGCCTCGTCCAGCACCACCAGGTGCCAATGCGCGCCCAGCCAGTGTTCGCGGTCACGGTGCAGCAAGGAATAGGGTGCGATGACGATGTCGTGATCGGCCATGCTGCCGATGACCTCATGGCGGTCCTTGCCGTGGATCACCAGGCTGCGCAGCGCGGGGCAAAAGCGCTCGGCTTCGCGCTGCCAGTTGCCCATCAGGCTCACCGGGGCAATGATCAGCGCCGGGTGGGTCAGGCGGCCGGCGTCTTTTTCGATCTGGATGTGGACCAGGGTTTGCAGCGTTTTGCCCAGGCCCATGTCGTCGGCCAGAATGCCGGCCAGACCGTATTCGCGCAAAAACTGCAGCCAGTTCACGCCCTGCTGCTGGTACGGGCGCAGCGAGGCATTGACGCTGGGCGGGGGCAACACTTCGGGCAATTCTGCACGGCCGCTGAGGCGCTGCACCATCTCGCGCAAGTGCTGCGCGCCTTGCCAGACTGCGCCCTCGCCTAAAGCAGCGGTGGCGCGCATGGCGTCCAGGCGCGACAGCTTGAGGCTCTCGCCGGCAAAGTCATGCGCACGATCGCCCACCAGCTCCAGCAGCGCCCCCAGCCAGGGTTTGAGGTTGTCGGTGGGCAGACGGATGAAGCCGCCCGCAGGCGCGGGCAGGTAAACGAACGGCGGGATGTCGGGCAGGCCGGTGGCCGCATCGCGCGGGCTGCGCGCCGCCACCTGGATCAGTTCGGGCAAAAATGGCAGGATGTTGTGGCGCTCACCGTTGATCTCCATGCCCAGCGACAAGTCAAACCAGGGCGAGGTGGCTTCGTCATCGCCTTGCGCTTGCAGGCGCACGTCCAGCGCCTCGCCGTGCTGGATCCAGCCGGCCAGTGATTCGTCCAGTGTCAGCGCAAAGCCCGCCTGGCGCAGCGGTGCGTAGTCGTGGTCGGCCCATTGCAGCCAGACTTGCTGGGGGGCGCGGCCGGGAATGCCAAAGATACCGTCGCCGGTGGCGGTGAGGCCGAGCTGCATCAAATGGGTGAGGGCTTCCAGCTCGGCTTGCGGGTCGCGCTGCAGCAGCAGGCGCCCGGTCGCGCTGTCAAGCATCACCGTGCTGCCCTGGCCCACCCACCAGCCGCGGTGGCCGGCGTAGTCGAAGCGCAAGGTGGCCCGGATCAGACCCGCTTCGGGTACCTCGGCTGGCGCCACAGGGGTCAGGTGCAGGCAGGCCTGGGGCGTGATGCTGGTCAGGGTTTCAAGCGGTTCCAGCATGGGTGGCAAGGGCAGCGGCCCGAGCCGCTCGGCCAGAGCCACCTGGTGTTTTTTGAGTGCCGAAGCCTTCAACGGCGGACTTTTCAGCAACACCGCCAGCTGGCCCATGCGCATGTCCTTGACCTGGGCCAGGCCACAGACGCCGCGCTGGCTGTCCAGGTAAAGCGGCGGATTATTCATGCACAGTTTGGCCATGGCATGGTCGAGCCTGGCGCGCAACACCCAGGCGCTGTCGCCGGATTGGCTGGAGTCGACTTCATGCCAATGCCAGTGAACTTCCAGCGGCGCTCCCCATTGCACGGGACTGACCGGCTGTCCGTGCTTGTCGCCGATAAAAAGTCGCCCTGTGCTGGCGGCCAGTTCGAGCGCCTGCACACCGTATTTGCCTTCGAGCGTGACACGTGCCTTGAAACTGTAGCTGTAAAAGTAGCTGCTGCCCGCACTCGGCATGGTGCGCATCAGTTGCAGCACGTCGTGGTCGGTCTCGGTCGCGAAGTCGTACACCGGCTGGCCGCGCTCAGGCAGGTTCTTGATGGGTTTGGCCTTGGCCCAGCCGCCATTGAGCTTGGGGTAGGACAGCACCATTTCCAGCGTCAGCAGCGGCATGGGGCCCTGCGGGGACGACACATTCAGCAAATACAGAAACTGCTCGTGGCGTTCGATGTGGCCAGCGCGCCCGGTGGTCAGGGGGCCACTGGCGCTGCCACGCTCTAGTTCGTCGAGCCAGTGGATCACCTGGTTTTCGGCTTCGAGTTGGGCGGCAGCCTGGCGTTTTGCCAGATCGGCCTGGCGCTGGACCGCCAGTTCCTGCTCTGTTTGCGGTTTGAAGCTTGGTGCGAATGTGCTGTTGCCCAGGATTTGCTGGCCTTTGTAGGCGGCCTTGATCATCAGCGCCACGCCATGCTTGCACTGCTCACCCACCGGGCAGGTGCAGCCGCTGTCCCACGCCAGCACCTGGCCGTAGGCGCCGAGTTTGACTTCGATGGAAACTTGGTACGGCAGGCGCGCAGTGCCCTGAACCTCGCCCAGCAGCAGCCACTCTTCAGCCAGGGGTTCGATCGACAGGTTGAGTACCCGCTGGTGACGGTACAGCTCCATGCCGCGCGTGTAGGTGGCGCGGGGGGGGGGGG
>NZ_JAMPXE010000128.1 GCF_023701345.1 Rhodoferax sp.
ATCGGTGCCGGCCATTGCAGTGAGGAAGATCACCGGGATTTCTGCGGTGACCGGGTTGCTGCGCAGGCGGTCAAGCACCTCATAACCATCCATCCCCGGCATCATGACATCGAGCAACACGAGGTCTGGTGGCGGGTCGCTGGCCGCCGCGCGCAGTGCGCTTTCGCCAGAATTGGCGGCACGTACCTGATAAACCGGCCGCAACAGATGCGTCAGCAGAGACAGATTCACCGGCTCGTCATCGACGATTAGGATGGTTGCTGCGCCCATGTCACCCCCTCCTGTTTAAATACCAATACCCATAATCTTAGTGTAGACATGAAAGCTGATAAAAATGGAAATAAATTGCAATCGGCCGATTTGTTGCGAAACCGCCAAAGACATAGCCACAACAATCTACACTTGGCGTTTTACTCACGCTCTGCCACGATGATGAAGCTAAAAAACTCGGTCATCGTGCTCAAAGAATACAACCCCAACCCGCCCTGTCCAATGCGATTCGCGCCCTGGAAGAAGAGTTTGGTACCGCCATCGTCAAGCGGGGGCGCTCGTTTCAAAGTTTTACGCCCGAGGGTGAGCGTATCTTTGTCAGTGCCCAGCGGATGCTGCACGAACAGGAGCTGCTGCTGCAAGATCTCAAAAGCGCGGCCGGTCACCTTCGCGGAAAAACTGGGCACCTACACCAATACTGAGCGACGTGTCCAGATTGGCCGCCCGGTGATCGAGCCACTGCCCGGTGTGCGTCAGGATTTCGAAATCATTGCCGACCTGGCGGCACGACTGGGCGCTGTCGACTTCCCGGCAACACCGCTGGCGCTGTTCAATGAAATGCGCATGGTGACCCCTTCCTACCGCGGCATGACCTATGCCCGGCTGGAAAAAGTCGGACTGCGCTGGCCCTGTCCAACCGAGGATCATCCGGGGACGCCCATCTTGCACAAGGAGCGGTTCACCCGTGGCCTGGCGCTGCTGGCTGCGCTCGATTACCGCCCGTCCATGGAGTTGCCATGTGGCGAATACCCGCTGCTGTTGTCGACGGGCCGTTTGCTTGAGCACTACCACACCGGCAGCATGACGCGTCGATCCCATACGCTCAACACCCTGGTGCCAGACGGCGAGGTTGAAATCCATCCCGACGACGCCGCTAGACTGGGCGTTGGGCATGGTGAAATGGTGCATGTCGAAACCCGCCGGGGCAAGGTCAAAACGCGGGCCAACGTCACCACCTGCATCGACAAAGGCGCTTTGTTCATGGCTTTTCATTTCGCCGAAGCACCAGCCAACCGCTTGACCAATGACGCGCTCGATCCGATCGCCAAGATTCCTGAATTCAAGGTCTGCGCTGCACGCCTTGAACGCGCATTTTGAGGACGACAAGATACGACTCTGGGTGCGCCCCGAGTTGCAAAAACAAACCGGGCCGTCTTTGAAATCCCTTGGCGTTGCTATGATTGATCTCATGATGGAACAATCTAACGCGGGCATCGACCCGAATGACCTGCTCATTTTTGCCAACGTGGCCGAGCTTGGCAGCTTCAGCCGCGCCGCCGAGCGCATGGCTTTACCCAAATCCACCGTCTCGCGCCGACTGGCCGCGCTGGAACACCGTCTGGGCGAGCGCTTGCTGCTGCGCACCACCCGGCGTCAGTCCCTGACTGAATTCGGTTTGCAACTGCTGGAGCACGCGCGCCAGGTGGTGCTTGAGGTGGAGGCGGTGACAGCACTCAGTGAGCGTCGCCAGGCCACGCCGAGCGGTCGCCTGCGGGTGTCCATGCCCAGTGACTTTGCCAACCTGTTGCTGGCCGACACGCTGGCGGCTTTCGTTGCGCTGTATCCGGCGATCCAGCTGGATCTTGATTTGTCACCGCGCCGGGTGGACCTGCTGGGCGAAGGCTTTGATGTCGTCTTGCGCGTGGGGACGCTGCCCGACGATGCCTCGCTGGCTGCGCGGCGCCTGGCCGTCTTTTCTTTCGGCTTGTATGCGGCCCCCAACTACCTGGCCGAGCACGGAGAGCCCGCCGATCCCGATGATCTGGCCCGGCATGCGGCCATCAGGATGCTGCAGGCCAATGGCGACCCAGCAGCCTGGGTACTGACGCAAGGCGAGCAGCATTGGCAGGGCATACCGCCGGGCCGGGCCAGCGCCAATTCGCCCGAGTTGCTGATCAAGCTGGCTTGCGCCGGTGCCGGTATTGCGGCCGTGCCAGACTACTTTGCCGCACCTGACGTTCGCCGGGGGGCACTGCGCCGGGTATTGCCGGGCTGGTGCCTGCCCAGCCCCACGGCGTGGGCGGTGTTTCCGGAGCGCAAGCTGATGCCGGTCAAGACCCGGGTGTTCATCGACATGCTGCAGACGGCGTTGTCACGGGTACAGATTTGACAGGCGAGGGGGCAGGACCCTTATGGGTCAGGGTGGCCGGCGCTTTTACTTGGTCAACAACAATTTTCCGAAGCGCGTGGCTTGCAGGCGGTAAGTCAAGCCTTCGTGACGGATCAGCACGACGCCCTGTTCACCTAGCAAGGTCTTGCTGTCGATCCAGAGTTCGGATGGGTTTGCCAGCGCTGTGGGTAAACCTGGCCGGCTGACTTTTTCCAGATCGGGCGGCTTGTCATGGTCTGTGTTGGCGCGTGAGTTCATGGCTGCGGCGCCTCGGTCACGAAGCCAATGGCTTTCAAACCGGCGCGCTGCGCTGCGCTCATGGCGTAGGCCACATGTTCGTACGCTACTTTTTTGTCGCCCCGGATATAGAGTTGGGCTTGGGGTGTTTTGGCTGCTTCCAGGCGTAAGACGTCTTCGAGTTGCTCCGCGGCTACGGCTTGCTTGCCCAGAAAGAACTGGCCTTCTGCATTGACGGCCAGTTGCAGGTTTTCCGGTGGGGTCTGGTCACGGGCGCTGCTGGTACGGGGCAGTTCGACCTTGACGGCGTGCTGCATGACCGGCACGGTGATGATGAAGATGATCAGCAGCACCAGCATGACGTCCACCAGCGGTGTCATGTTGATTTCGCTCATCACGCCGTCGCTGTTGTCGCTGACTTCAAATGACATGTTTTCTCCCGTCCTGATCAAGGTGCCGTGCTGGCGGGCAGGCTGGAGGCCTGGGCCGATGGCGAGACCCGGGCGCCGGTGACAAAGTAGGCATGCAGGTCGTGGGCAAATCGGTTCATGCGGGCAATGATGAATTTGTTGCCACGCACCAGCGCGTTGTAGCCCAGCACCGCCGGTATCGCCACGGCCAGGCCGAGCGCCGTCATGATCAGCGTTTCGCCAATCGGGCCGGCCACCGCGTCGATGCCGGCATTGCCGGTGCTGCCAATGCTGATCAGCGCGTGGTAGATACCCCAGACCGTGCCGAACAAACCCACAAACGGGGCGGTGGAGCCGATGGAGGCCAGAATTGCCAGGCCGTTTTGCAGTTTGCCGGTGCTGTCATCGATGGTATTGCGCAGGCTGCGCGTGACCCAGTCGCTGATGTCGAGGCGGTCGTGCAATTGTGCCTGGGCCGCCTGGTGGTGATCGGTGGCCTCCTGGCCGGTGGTGGCCAGGGCATGAAACAAATTTCCGGAGCCTTGGCCCAGCACAGCCAGGCCTTCTGCCAGGCTGTGGCTGTGCCAGAAGTCCTCGCTTTTGTGGGCTTGCTGTTTGTAGCGCCAGACATCAAGCGCCTTGAGCACGATGACGATCCAGCTGGCCAGCGACATGGCCAGCAGCATGACCATGATGCCGCGGGTGATCCAGTCACCGTTGAGCCAGATGTGGGAAAGACCAAAAACGGGGGGCATAAAAATTACTCCAGAATAAAACGAACAGGAACGTTGAACCACATGGCCTCGGACGAGCCGTTGCGCTTGCCAGGCACATAGCGCCAGCGCTGCACGGTCTCCAAAGCCGCTTGATCGAGGCGGGCAAAACCACTCGATGTGCGAATATCAGCCTTTTCAGCCGTGCCTTGCAGGCCAATCAATACCCGCACGACCACCGTGCCTTGTTCCCCCATGCGTTTGCTTTGGCGCGGGTAAGCCGGGGGCGGGTTGTTCAGGTAGTCGGCATCGGCAGATGGCAGGACAAACGCCGGCGCAAGGGCTGGGCCGGCCTGGCGCTCCGGGGCTGCGTTGGCCGGTGCGGCTGTGGGATTGGCTGCGCCAGAGGTGCTTGGCTGGTTGCTTGCCGTCGTCGGCACGGCTGCTGCATTGGCACTTTCAGCCTGCAGGACGGGTGTTGGGGTGGCTTCAACTGGTGGTCGCGGGGGGCGTGGTGTCTGCGGTCTGGCCTCGGGCTTTGCCCTGGCTTGCGGCTGCACCTGCACGGCAGGCTCGGTCTGGGCCTGAACAATTGTCGAGGCCATGATCACCTGGGCTGCTTCGGTTTCGGCCGGGCGTTGCAACAAGCCATGCTCGGCCGCCCAGATCAAGGCCATGTGAACCAGTACCACGCCAGCAGTCACGCGCCAATGGTTCAGCAATTGGGGCAACACACGGATCACGGTCGGCTCCTTCCAGGTCAAAATCAATGTTTAAAACTTGACGCTGGCGGTGACCTGCGTCAGACGACCGGCACCCGGAATGTAGTGGCCAGGGTAGAGCTGATCGGCATAACGTTTGTTGCCGACGTTGCTGACGTTGGCCTTGATCGTCAGGGCCTCGTTGACCATGTATTCGGCCATCAGGTCAGCCACAACGAAAGCGGGTACCTTAAATTCGGCGCGGGTCGGCGTTTGTTTGCCCCGGAAGGTCAGGCCGCCACCGACACGCCATTGGCTGTTGATCTGGTAGGTGTTCCACAAACTGCCGCTGTATTCGGGCGTTAGCGCCGGACGGTCGCCGACACGTTCGCCTGGTGTGTTCTGGGTGCAGGCCCCGGTGGCAGGGCAGGGCGCGGCCTGGGTGACTTTGGCGTCTGGCATCCAGGTGACGGAGCCATAGACTTCCCACTTCGGCGTCAGCCGGCCGGCAATATCGATCTCCATGCCGGAAACATAACGGCTACCCGTCAAGGTGACCACGGGCAGCAGCGGGTCGGTGTTGCGTTCGTTCTTTTTGGTGGCGCGAAACAGCGCCAGACGCGTGGTGAAGCGTTTGTCTGCCGAGTCGATTTTGGCGCCCAGCTCCAGGTTGACCGATTGCTCGGGAGGTGTGTTCGCATTGGATGCTCCCAGCGAATAGCTGTCGCCCGAGGTGTTGAACGAGGTGCCGTAGGAGAAGTGGAAGGACTGCAAGTCATTGGGCTGGAATAACACGCCGGCACGCTTGCTCCATTCACCTACGTTCATTTGGTAAGACGTTTGCGGGCCGTTGTCGACGGCATTGACCGGGGCGCCATAGGCATCGTAGTCACCCTTGAGGCTGTCGTAGCGCAGGCCCGCCAACACTTTCCAGTGCGGGGCGATTTGCACCAGGTCCTGGGCATAAGCGCCCCAGCCTGTGGCTGTGTACTGGTTGTTGACACGCAGCACGCGCAGGCTTTCATCGACCCAGGCACCGTCGCTGGGCGTGCCCACGGTCGTGGTGGGTTTGGTCAGGGTCACGCCACCTTGTGCGCCCGCCGTGCGTGCGGCGTACACGGTTTTTTCTTCTGTGGCCAGGTCCACACCTGCCAGCAGCTCGTGCCTGACGCCCAGCGCTTCGAATTTCTTGCTGAAATCGCTTTGCACATGCAGTGTGTCCATCTCCTGGATCTTCAGGTTGGTGCCGCGGGTCAACACGGTGGCGGCGCCGAAAGTGGCCAGACTGGCAGCGGTGCCGCCCTGCAGCGTGGCGTTGCCCAGCCGGATGGCGCTGGCGCGCTGGTCACGTTCGTACTGCCCCTGGCGGATCTGGGTTTTGAGCTCGGCGCCATCGCCAAAGCGGTGCAGGTGGCTGAACGTCGCATGGCTCGCGCTGCCGTTGTTGTAGTCGCTGGCCATGCCGTAATAGGCGGCGGGGTCCAGCGGCAACACGGTCGTTTCCAGGGCTGATGAGGTGGTTGTCGGCCTGATCCACGGCATGCCGTAGTTCATGCCGTTGCGGTTGTCCAGGTGGTACAGCCCCACAGAGAACTCATCGCGCTCGCCAATGCCCCAGCGGTAGGTGGCAGCGACACCGCTTTTGTCCAGACTGCTGCCGGCCCCGTTGTTGTCGGCTTCGGTGTGCATGGCGCTGATGCGCAGCGCCGCGCTGTCACCCGTTTGCTTGTTGAAGTCGGCCACGATACGGCGGTGATTGTGCGAGCCGAGCGTCACGTCGATCTGGTTTTCATCCATCAAACGCGGGGTTTTGCTGACCTGGTTGACCGCGCCCCCGGTGGAACCGCGCCCGAACAGCATGGAGGCCGAGCCGCGCAGCACTTCGAGCCGGTCCATGTTGAACGTGTCGCGTTCATAAAAGGCCGGATCGCGCACGCCATCCACAAACACATCCCCGGTGGCTTGCAGCGAAAAGCCGCGCAAGCGAATATCTTCTTCGCCGCCCTCAGCCGCCAAAAAGCTGATGCCGGCGGTGTTTTTCAGCGCTTCCTTGAAAGTTTCCAGATTGCGGTCGTCCATCAATCTTTCGGTGACGACGGTCACGGACTGCGGAATGTCGCGCAACTGCTGTTGGCCCTTGCCGATGCTGGTGTCGGTGACACGCAGGCTGTCCTTGCCTTCAGGGCGCTCGGCTTGTTCCTTGACCGTCACGGTTTTCAGGGTTTTTTCTGTGGCGGCGTTTTGGGCATGAGCCGCTGTGCTTTCCAAAGAGCCGGCCAGCATCAAGGCGGCCAGGGGTAATAATTTGCGGGACTTCAAGGGGATCGGTTTCAGGCAGGGGCGGGTTGAGTTGGTCATGGGTGACTCCATACATTGAGAGGGATCGCTCCGCGTTGCATCAATGGCCGCAACGGCAAAGCACGGTTTCAATGGCTGGCTATCACCCCGTGGCCGCAAGGGCTGGGGAGAATGGCTGGCTGTTTACAAGCATCGGCACACGGCTGCGAAGGCCGCTGTGCCTGGTTCGGGTTATTTATTTGAAGCCGACCCGGTCGAGCATTTGCTGCACCTTGAGCTGGTTCATGCCCACGGCGCTGATCGGGATCAACTCGCTCTTGAAGCTGCCCCCCGTCATGGCTTTTAGCGCCGGGTTGTCAAACTTCACCCCCACGGCGGCGGGCCATTCGTTGTTGCCGTTGGCAAAGTGGTTTTGGGCGCTGGCACTGGCCAGGTACTCCAGAAACCTGACCGCGTTGTCGGTGTTTTTGGCATGGCGCGCCACGGCGCCGCCGGCCACGTTCACGTGGGTGCCCCAGCTGGTCTGGTTGGGAAAGGCGACGCCAATTTTTTCTGTCACGGCCCGGTCGTCAGGTTTGCTGGAGCGCATCAGGCGCGCCAGGTAGTAGGAGTTGGTCACGGCCACGCCACATTCGCCCGAGGCCACCGCCTTGATCTGGTCGGTGTCGCCGCCCTTGGGGCTGCGTGCCATGTTGTCCACCATGCCTTTGAGCCAGGTCTCGGTGGCGGCTGGACCGAGGTGCTCGGTCATGGCGCCAAACAGGCTCAGGTTGTAGGGGTGCGAGCCTGAGCGGATGCACACCATGCCCTTGAGCTTGGGATCGGCCAGTTTTTCGTAGCTATCGATATCGGCTTTGGCGAGCTTGACCTTGTCGTACACCACGACCCGGGCCCGTGTCGACAGGCCAAACCAGGCGGTCTCGCCCTGGTCGGTCGGCTTGGCGCGCAATTGGGCGGGAATCGCCGCTTCGAGTGTCTTGGAGCGAACGGGTTTGAACAAGCCATCCACTTCGGCACGCCACAAGCGGGCCGCATCCACCAGCAGGATCACATCGGCGGGTGAGCTGCTGCCTTCGGCGCGCAAGCGTGTCAGGATGCCCGCGTCATCCGAGTCAATCCGGTTGATCCGGATGCCGGTGGCCCGGGTGAAGTCCGAATACAGGGCTTCATCGGTGGGGTAGTGGCGGGCTGAATAAACATTCAGGACAGACTCGGCCAGCGCCGGCGTTGCCAGGGTTACGACCGTCAAGGCCAGGGTTGTAAATTTGAGCAGGGAAGGATGCATTTGGAGATTTCATGCGAGGAACTTGGTTTGATTGTATGACAAATGATAATCATTCGCATCAACTCCCGGAAGAAATACCCAAGCTGCTGCCCGTCACCTGCCGCTGCCCCGTAGGCCGATTAGCCGTTGGCCTTGACCGCCAGCACCGGGCAGGAAACGGAAAGCAGGAGCTCCTGGGCAACGCTGCCCATGATCAGTTTGCCAACGGGAGAGCGTTT
Organism: Rhodoferax sp.; assembly: GCF_023701345.1. Lineage (GTDB taxonomy): Bacteria > Pseudomonadota > Gammaproteobacteria > Burkholderiales > Burkholderiaceae_C > Rhodoferax. Next base: position 8,243 of record NZ_JAMPXE010000128.1, read on the forward strand.
TCTCAAACCAATGATGAGCACGGACACCTGCAGCGACTCGACCAACGCCTCGATTTCTTCAACAGCGTTTTTTCCCCGCACCAACTGCTTGAATTCTGCATTGAGCCCCGAGTCTTTCAGAATGTTCTCGACACGTTCGGCGTCCACCACGTCAACCGCCGACGGATCTGTTTTGCCGCCGCCCGGAGAGGCGTTGACCACGACCAGACGTTCGTTCCGGCGTGTCGCAATTTCGATGCCTTTATCCAACGCCGCCTCGCCCTCGGGGCGCGGCACATAAGCGACAAGTATTGTCATAAGCTATCTCCTTTATTTAAACCATAAAAAACAGGGTAGTGATGCTTGACCAGATTGCCATTGAAATCCCAGGCCAGACATTTCCCCAAATGCGCTGGCGGATGGTTGACAACGTCCTCGGCCATCTCTTGCGAGACCGTCTGAAAAGCCGCGGTTGCCATGTTGAATAATAGCTCTCTCAAGTGGGCGCAACCCTGGATGCCTCCCATGTTTCGCTCAATCGCCTGACGCCAGCCTCGCCCCATGGTACAGCCGATCATCAACTGCAGGGGGGCTTGGGCCTGTGGGCATGCAGCGTGCGGCGAACCGGCCATGGCGACGGCAATTTCATGCACCACGTAGGCGTCGTCGATCGTTACCCTGATCGTCATGTCGTGAATGGGTTCACCGGGTAACCAGGTTCCTTCGCCCGGGATGTCAAAGACTTTGGTCTTTGAGTCGAGAAGCTGTCCTTCAATGTCCCAAAGTCGATCTTCGCGCTGGTATCCCCGGAATACGAGGTTTCGGGTGTGCAGTTGATTTCTGGCTTGCGGTGCGGGTAATGGCATTCACATCCCCGCGTAATTAGGCCCACCGCCGCCCTCGGGCGTGACCCAGACAATATTCTGCGTCGGATCCTTGATATCGCAGGTCTTGCAATGCACGCAGTTGGCCGCGTTGATCTGCAGGCGATCCGTGTTGTCGTCGTTCTTGACGAACTCATAAAC